>JAZGGE010000272.1:0-8851 GCA_036480195.1 Methylococcales bacterium | reverse complement strand
CCGAGAATAGAGAACCTACTGCGGAAAAGCCCATTTTGGCCAGATTGTCCGATTATTTTCGTTAAATAGCCCACTATTCGCCTCAAATGATCGAAAAATCTGACTCAAAATGGGTTTCCCTCGCTACAGTTTCTATTCTCGGACAGCCTCCTAGGAGATTGTCCGGGAATAGAAGACTTGTTTGTGCAAATTATTGCATAACAAATTGCACAAATAAGTCTAAATGAAGTAGTATGTCTCCTACTTTTTTTAGACAACGATTTTCTTGATGGAAAAGAAAGATAACATGCCACTATGGGTATTCCTCGCCTTCGCTAATATCGAAAAAAGGAAAAGTGCTCTGATCCTATTTTGGAGTTGCCTCGCTTTCAGCTTTATCTGTATCCCTTTGTCATACTATCTTGAAGATTGGAGTTGGGCGGCATTTATGTTCCCCACAGCACTTTGGTATTGGCTGGCCTTAAAATGGGTGGATAAGAATTCCGTCTGGGCATAATGTAGGATTACAGCAAGTGTTTGGATATTAGGAGACTACTGCCGCACTATCTTCGGGATCGTGAAATTTTTCTTGGTCTACTAAATGCTCGATACTCTTTATCCGCTTCCATATATCGTCTGTAATTTCTTCCGAATGACTAACAATTTCTTCGGAAGCAACCATAATCCCTTTTTTATAGCATTCAGCTGCTGTCGCCATGTCTCCTCTCTTTGACATGACATCGCCAAGCAATTGATAAGCATACGTACTGGGTTCAGCTTCGATGCTTTGCATAAAATACTTGCCTGCCTTTTCGAAATCGCCTGTACGCATTGTTAATCGCCCCAACATCCGCAATAAAATAGCATCATTAGGATGATCTTTTAGCCAGGGTTCAGCTTTTTGCAATTGCCTATTAGCATCCTCCATTTTTATGCAACCGTACAAGACGACTAGCGTTTCACTCCACTCTAAACCTAATCCTCCCGCCAGTTCAGGTTCAATCGATTGTCCCGCACCATTCTCGATCATACCAGCAAAATAAATTGCATGTACGCCAGATACCCGTTTGATATGATTAGGTATAGTATTCCAAAGTTCTTTCAGTTTTTCGGGGTTCTTCTCTGCAGCTACCTCCTTCAACAACCCGCTGTAGGTTTCATTTTCCAAAAGCTTTAATTCGGCTTCCATCATCACCTTGTTCTTCTGTAATGAGGGAATAAGATTTCGAAGCCCTTCCCAATCTTCCATATGTTCGTAGGCACCATGTAATAACTTAAGCACTGAACCGTGGGTCGGTGCGATTGCATTCAATTCCTGAAGTCCCTTGACTGCCTCTTCAAATTGATTGTGGGAAAGATGCAATTCCGCTTTGGTTAGTCCAATGGCCAGTTCGGAACCAGGCTCAGCTTTTTGAGCAAGTCGCAAGTATTCATCCCGTTTTTTATGGGCTCCTCGGGATTGTGCTGCTTTGGCTGCTGTTAAATAGTGCATGAGCGGAACACCGCTGTTGGCTGCATGACGGATCAAAACTTTCTCAGCTTTTTCCCAATTTCCCTCTGCTGAATCCAAAAGCCCTCTAATCAGTGCTTCCTGAGATTTGCTGCTTTTTTTATTTGCCCTTTTACCTGCGAGTTGACCAGGCAGTCTTATAAGTTTACCTAGAACCCAAATTATAAAGTACAGGGAAAAAAAACTGATAGTGAGCGCGGCAAAAAAAATCAGCAAAGATGTTTCCATAGTCCAATTACCTATTCCTAGCAGGACATACCCAGGATCGCCTTGATTCTGTAATAAATGACGAGAATAAAACGCCACACCAACAGCCGCAATAAGGGCCAGCAGGAGATAAATAGCTCTTTTCACGGATTATCCCTCGTTTTTTTGGACTTCTTTTTCGGAATCGATACGAAACTTTGTCAAATCGCGCAACATTTTCAAGGAGAGGCTAATATCCGGATAGTCCAACTCTAATGCCACTTTTTCAAGCTTTTTAACATCGCTAATAAAAACACCTACCGTCTTGTTACCCGTATCGAAATGTTCCTTTATCCACTCTTCGACATCCTGCAATGCCATCGTGAATATTTTTTGATTACGTTCCACAAGAGCAATTTGTACCAGTTCAAGTTTTAATTGGAGTTCTCCCCGAATAATCGTTGCTTCTTCACCTGTTAGCACCGCTTGAATAGGCTTATCCGAGCGTCGAATCTTGACTAGACTCTTGATGTCTTCTAGCGCCGAATCAACAAACGAATCAATGTCTTTAGGCGGTTCTTGCTTCACAGTATCTGGCTCTTCTTGAATTCGGCCCGGTGCGACCTTACCAGCATGCGGCAGAAATAACGGTAGCTTGTCCACTTTTTTCATCAACAGACGGAGGTTGGAGTATATTCCTACTATATCGGGCTCCTGTATTCCTTTAAGTTTATCAATATCTTTAGCGATAGCTCCACGAATTTTAAATGCCCCGGCATCTCCACTCTCACGGAGCCTTTGGTCAGCAGCTTGGAGGGCCGCAATCGTTGTTTTTGAATCACCCACCAAACTCAGGCGTTGGTTTGCAACGCTGAGTAAATACTCTGCATCAGCCACCATCCAATCTCCACGAGTTTTTCCGACTTGCCGTTGAAGCTGCTTGAGTGATTGATTCAGTTTCTGCTCAACGCCATCTAATTTCCCACCATGGTGTTCAGAGAATTCGCTTAACTTACGTTGATGCTCACTCTCTTGATTCGCCGTCTCGGTCTGCACTGCGCCCATTTGCGACTGCAATGCTGCTAACTGCTTCTGTAAAGCAGTCATTTGCTGGGAAATTTCCTGAAATCGTTTATCGCCCTTGTCCACAGCACCACCGAGGCCTTCTTGTTTCTCCCTTAATTGGTCGAGAAAGAAATAACCCCCGCCAGCCAAAGCTAAGACGGACAATAAGATAATCGCGCCTAGAATAGAACTTTTCCCAGGCTTCTTCTTAAGTGATTTTGACTTAGTCCCTGCCGGCTCCTGCGATGCGGCGACTCCATTACCGGCATTCACGGCTGTACTATTTTCTACCAATGCTTTTCCCCATTATAGTGATATTAATTTCTCGAATAACGTGTCAAGAGGCCATACAAAAAAGCCTTCTGAAAAACGAAAAACAGACTATTGATCAAAGTTGTTGGATGTACGCTCATCTTACCCCAAATATACCCGCTGCGGATAGGTTTGCGGTCGAACTGGATATACATTTTGTAGCTAAGCGCAGTGATATAGATAGACATGCACTCTTTTCAGCCTTCTGTATCCCGTCCACGCACTAATTTATCTTTAAAATATCTTCTACAGCATTAATTATCGCGATATTTGATACGGTATCGGCCACTTTGATTTCTTTAATCCCATATTTCTGAGCTCTTCCCTTTATGCGATTGCTCACGGCCACAAGTGGCGTCTCCTTTAGCAGGTTAACACCTATAGAATCCAACATGTCCACTATATTTTCGAGTATTTCACAGCTAGTAACGGTTACCACATCGATACGATCCTTATTCCACAATCGAATGAGCGGTTGAATATCTGTTGTGGGGCGGAGGCGCTGATACACTTCTGCATAAAGTACTTTCGCTCCACGGTTTGTAAGAGTATCTCCCAATAATTGCCGACCACCAGCGCCTCGAATGATGAGAACCCGTTTGCCGGTGACATTGTTCAAATCTGGTGAAGCCAGGAGTGTTTCACTGTTGAATCGTTCCTGCGGTGACAAAGCAACTTTAATACCCTTTTGTTCAAGCTCTTTTTTCGTTGCCTTTCCAACGGCTCCTACTTTTGTGGCTTTCAAGATGCGCATTAAATCACCTTCCAACCAATAATCGGCATATTCAACGGCGTTCGTACTCACAAAAATCACCCAATAACAATTCCCAATTTCCGCCAGCCTGGACAAAACGTCGGTTTTATTTTCTGCTGGGTGAATCTCGATGCCTGGAAAATGTACAGCGGTTCCTCCCGCCTGTTCTATAGCAGCACAAAGTGCTTTTCCTTGTACAAGTGGGCGTGTGACAAGCACCTTCTTACTTGACAAACACATAGAGCTTCATAGAATGTCGGAAAAACTCATAACTTCAGCCTGTCTCATAAAATTCCTTCAAAATCTCCGATGCTCCACGGGACAATAGTTCTTCAGCCAAGCTTTCTCCTAAAGTGTCTGCGTCTTCAGATCTCCCCCGTATTTCTCCTCGAATCATGTTCTTGCCGCTAGCCGTTCCCACCAATCCACGCATAAAAAGCTCATTATCAACCTGTTCGCAATATCCCCCAATAGGTACTTGACACCCACCCTCCAGACGGCGATTCATAGCCCGCTCCGCGGTCACACAGGTTGCCGTTTCGATATCATTAAGGACAACCACCAAGGCATTTACTACCTCATCATCGGTACGACTTTCAATACCAATTGCACCTTGCCCAACCGCAGGCAAGGATACTTCCTGGGGTAGTTTTTCAGTAATTCGCTCATCCCATCCCATTCGGCTCAAACCCGCTACTGCTAATATAATCGCATCAAAGTCACCGGCATCCAGTTTTGCGAGTCGGGTATTAATGTTTCCCCGCAAGTCAGCTATTTCACAATCAGGGTAGTATGCGCGGATTTGACACTGCCGGCGTAAGCTGCATGTTCCAATTTTCACCTTTTCGGGTAAATTGCGGAAGGATGTGAATCGAGTAGATATAAAAGCGTCACGAGAATCATCCCTTTTTAAAATGGCACTTAGATGCAGGCCAGAAGGAAACTCTACAGGAACATCTTTCATGGAATGGACCGCGATATCCGCCCTATCCTCCAACATGCCCTGCTCTAATTCCTTAACGAAAAGCCCTTTGCCTCCGACTTTGGCCAGCGGCGTATCAAGAATACGGTCACCTCGAGTGGTCATTTCCACCAGTTCAGTACTCAATCCAGAATGGATTGTTCTCAATTGGGTGGCAACATGGTTTGCCTGCCACAATGCCAGTGGGCTTTTTCTTGTTGCAATTCGTACTAATTTCTTAACCACAGTCGGTAGTTTTAGCCGGAAGTAATATCACTTTCCAATTGTGCCACCAATTCAGGCGCAAGACTCAATGCCTCTGCCAACTCTTTCAGGTAAGCGCGTTCCTGTTCATTGTCCAAATCAATGACCATCCGGGAAACAAGATATATTTCGGCGGCCGCCTCAGGCGAATCTGCGCCTGCCGCAACAGATTTGATATCAAGAGGTTTTTTGAGTTCGTCCTGTAGAAATACAATTGCATCTGAGTCTAACCCTAACTTGTCAATTTGATCCTTAATGTTCGCTCTTTCTGAGTCATCAATATGGCCATCAGCCTTCGCGGAAGCAATCATGGCCTTGAGTAATGAAATGGCCCGTTTTTCCATAGCATTGCCGCTGAGTTTACTCACGGGTTCCCCGGGTTCAATAGCCGCGCCGGACTGCTGGGATTGCCATTTACCATAGGCTTTATAGGCGACACCACTAATGGCTGCTAAACTGCCCAGTTTGACTGTGGCCCCGGTCAGCTTCCTGCCAGCGCCCGTACCAAGCAGCATTGCCAACGCACCTGCCGCCAGTGCGCCTTTTCCCGCACCGGATAGCATCGATTCTTTCCCTTCAGGATCTTTTGGAACACCCAATTTGTCGTCAGCAATCCCTTTACCTTTGTCGAACAGCTCTTGTCCGGATTCGAGAAATAAATCTAATATTGCTTTTGCATTCATTGTTTTACCTATTCTGAGTTGGGGTTATAGCCACAATACATTAACCACTATATTCACTTGCAAACACTGGTGGAGCGCATTCAAGACCGATTATAGGCGAAGTAGAGAGTTCAGGTAAATTGGCATCTGCCAGACTGTTCTCCAAAAAGAATCACTATTGATTGTAGCGTTAGTTAATAACGAACTAATGAGCATGATTGATAAAGTTTTTCGCCCACACCACATCTATTTTAAACCTATTAATTATTGTTAATTCAGTATATTACAAATTATTACAGGCGATAAAATTACAATTGGCATAGAGGATGCAATAACCTGAGTGAGACAAACATTAAGTTTAACTAACCGAAGAAACTTTTTCTTCACTTTAAAAACCAACCCAGGAGATTTAAAAATGACTACTTTAGCAATCAAAGATTTGACAGCAGATAAAGAATTGGATCGTGACGCGATGGCAGATGTTAGCGGTGGTAGTAGCTACTGGCCCGGTTATGGTGGGTTTAATGTCCTTTCACCACAACTTTACAACAAAGTAACCGAGATTACTGGTGCAATCAGCGCTCCGACAGCCCAAAGCAATGCTATGAATCAAGTGGATTATACCAATGCGGAAAACCACAACGGAATCCAGTTTATCAGCAACAATAAGTTCGGAACTCAGTCAAATGCCAACGCACTCTATGACATCCTGAACCCGATGGTAAGCTAACAATCACGGCTAAAAGAAAAAACGGAGGCCCGAGTGACCTCCGTTTTTTTGTGGAAAAGTCTATTATTATTCTGATCAAAATTCTACCCGAATTCCGGCCCAGCCCGATAGTGGTGAACCGGGACCAACAAATTGAGGATTATCGAACTCTTCACCCAGCACTTCATCTGGTTCGCCATAGAGCCCGAAAGTTTTATAGCGCCTATCAAAAAGGTTGTTTACTTTTCCGTAAAGAGTCAGGTGCTCGTTAATCCGAAACTCGGTTCGCAGATTAAACACCCAGAAACCTCCAAGAGTGGCGTTGTCATTACCTTCATCACCACGAAATACTTGATCGCTGTTGTAGATAGAATCAATCCCCAGAGTAATATGGTTCCAAAGATTTACATCAGCGGATAACTTAATAATATTTCTCGGTATTCCCGGAATTCTGTCACCCTTTTCCACCTGAACTGCGCCACCGTCACCAGCCATCGGATTGTTGGGGCTGAACGCAACAAAGGGATTTCGAAACTCCGCTTCGATATATGAATAATTTATAGCGAAATGCCATTGGTCAAAATCCCCAATCAATTCTTCAAACTCGCTAAGTAACGCTATCTCTACACCCTCTCTACGGGTTCGCCCAATATTCCGGAAAAAGCCCCGACCACCCTGGGCAATAGCGTTAAAATAGATATCATCATGATTTGTAGTTCTGAAATAGCCTACCTGCCAATCCAGTTTTCCATGTGGTAAGTTGCTGATTTTACCGCGCATACCGCCTTCCCAACTTTTTGAAACAACTTGTTCTAGGGGAGGATCTGCCAGAAATGCGTTTGGAACCCGACAAGGCTTCTCTTCATCGGCACAACTAAGTTCTACAGCGGTTGGCGCACGGGAAGATTCGCTGTAACCGCCATAGAAACCGATAAACCGAAATGGTGTATAGGTAAAACCCCCGGCAGGATTAAAACGGCTGAATTTGTGCGAGCCGACTAAATCAGGATTGAAACCACTATCCATGTCAATTTCCGTCCTGTTGTAACGACCTGAAGCCGTTATCGAAAAATCATCAGAAATTGAAAATGTATTAGTAAAAAAGGCTCCGTAGTGCTCAACGGTAGAATCCAGCCTGACCCGTGCTTCGCTAACAAGCACCCCACTCAGGGTTGTCCCCCGATTTTCAGTTAGAGACCCCAGCTCGGTATCCGCTCTATAGTCAATTTCCCCCCGATCATAGCTTCCTCCTATGACAAAATTATTAGCGAACCCAAAGATATCATATGACAGAGCGGCCTGACCCTGCCCTCCCCAGCCACGCTGGTCAATATCACCAAAATTATTGGTGGCGCCCTCCACCCCACCTTCGGCATCAATCAGATTCCCATTGATGTCTTCAACGGATTCTATTTCAGCTTCATTTACGGCTGCCAATTCGCCTTCACACAGCTTTCCCGGCACGCCATTATTCTCAATAGTAAATCCGTCTGCACCGAACTTATCCTCCAGGTCTTCCTCCAGTTCCTCTACAACCTCCCCACACTCCTCGAAATCACTGTCATCACCATTAAAGGTTTTGGTCTTAAGGCGACGGAAGTACCCGTTTCCGGAAAGTTGAACCTGATCATTGACCCAGGTACTACCCTCAAGCGCAGCGAGAAACAGACGGTTGGTTGTAATATCAGGATGGGTAAATACCGCTTCCTCATTTTGGTTGAATAGTTGTATCGGAGCAGCGCCATTCCCTTTTAACGTGTTATCGGTGGCCGCTAGAGTCAAATCCAGATTACTGTTTTCACCCAACCAACTGAACGTACTAAAAACTTGATTAGCCTTACTGCGGGAATGATCACGCCAGCCTTCTTCTCCAAAATTTTTCAAATCAACAAAATAGCCAAAGGTTCCGTTGTTACCACCACTGCTGACTTCTACTTGATGACGCTCCCAGGAACCGTACAAGGCGTCAACTCGATGTCCTGGCGCAGAAAATCCAGTTTTAGTTCTCACGGTGATAGCGCCACCCAAGGTGTTCAAACCATAGACCGGGTTGGAACCGGGTATCAAGTGCATGGTGTCAATTGCACCTTCCGGCACCAAATCCCAGTTTACGCTGTCACCAAACGGTTCGTTAAAGCGGACACCGTTGACATAGACAGACAAGCCCTGGGGCAATCCTAACAAAGGCGACGCAGTAAACCCACGGTACTGGATATCCGGTTGTAATGGATTATTCTGGGCATCGTTGACATTAACGCTCCCCATGAACTTGTTCATGTAGTCCGCCAAGGAGTCAGCCTGGGCTCGATCTAGGTCTTTGGCTCCGACAGACTGAATATTGGCGGGAATCTTATCTATCGGTACTTGCGTTGATTGTATTGGTGTAACTGGAACACCAACGACTTCAATATTTTCCAGCTCGGCAACACCTGCCGACCGATCCGCCGCG
>JAZGGE010000271.1:0-3681 GCA_036480195.1 Methylococcales bacterium | reverse complement strand
TCTTTATGACCAAACCGTCGATCTTATCGAATATTGATATCGGTGAATCGCTGTTTGTGCTCAATAACTCGATAATTTTATTGACGCTTATTGTAGCAGGCGCAGGGTTTTTGCTTTCAATTGCAGGTGTCTTACTGAGACTAATTTTCAGGAAAGCACCTTCGTGGATTGAGATTGCCTCACTAGCGCCTGGATTTGTACTAGCCGCATGGCTTTTTATTATTCTCAATAACTTTACCCACACATTATTTGGTTTCTATGTGGGCAACTTTCAGGGATTAGGCCGTTTTATCTATGCTGGACTATTCCTTCTGCTTTGGTGGTATGCAACCCGGCGATTCATTAACTGGGGTAAATTCATCGACAATAAGGGAGGTCTTGTCGGACCTGTTATCTCACTGATACTGATAAGCCTTTCATTGTTGTGGTCTGTGAGCAGCATCGATTCGAGTCAGGCTGTCGAAATGCATATAGACAATAAGGGCAATAAACCCAACATCCTCATCCTCTCATCGGACGGTGTTAACGCCGACCACACATCGGTCTACGGATACCAACGCGATACGACGCCATTTCTACGAACGCTAGCCAAGGAATCCCTGTTATCGCTAAACAGTTTTAGCAACGCTGCAAATACAACAGGCTCTATTACCTCATTTCTCTCCGGTCGTTTGCCAACAACTACCCGAGTCATCTACAGACCGGATATCTTGCGCGGTTATGATGCGTATTTGCATTTGCCCGCCATGCTGGAAAAGCAGGGTTACAGTACTTTCGATGTAAGCATCGAATATTATGCCTCTACCAAAGACTTGAATTTCCGCGGGGCTTTCGAGCAACAAAACAAAAATAGTCCGTTAGCGGTGTTAAAAAGCAGATTGCTGAAAAATCTGGGGCAAGGCTACGATCTTACTCTCCTTTTCATTGAATCCATCACAGACCGGAATTTTTCCAGACTGGGCCATGCGTTCGGTCTACTGACTATTCAAGATGTGTTCCTTGAGGTCACCGACCCGACATTAGAAAATTCCCTGAGAGACCGGGAACGGGTCGATGAAATCAAGAAACTGATTGTGTCCGCGGAACAGCCCTATTTTATAAACGCACACTTGATGAACACCCATGGCGAGAAATTTAAATTCGAAAACCCTTTTTTCTCCAAGGGACAACAACAAGACCAAGAATGGATGGTGGATTTCTATGATGATGCGATCTTGCAATTTGACGCTTATGTCAAGGAAATATACGAAACCCTGCGCTCAGCAAATCAGTTGGAACAAACCATTATTATTGTCACATCAGATCATGGCCATCGCTTTACCACTTCTGACCGTATACCGTTGCTCATCCGCTTTCCGAACGCCGCGATATCCAAAGTAATCGATTACAATACGCAGCGGATCGATATTGCTCCGACTCTGCTCGACTATCTTAATTACAATGCGCCCAACTGGATGGTCGGCGACTCTTTGCTACTCGATACACCACAACACCGTGATCGTCATATCATCGGCACCCGTACCCGCTCAGCGAAGCAAATCCATAAGGATATTTGGGAGGTGGCCGACTCTCATCCCCCCTATTACAGTTTGGGGGAAATAACCGTTGTTCACTGCGACACATGGTATGGCATGAAGGTGGACACTGGAATAATCCTCAAGAAAACTATAAATACGCCGACCGAACCCTGCGAGAACCCGGCGGAGTTTAATGAATTACAGGCAAAGTCTTATCTGTTAACGCACCTTAGAGATGCGGGCTATAAAGTGCCGACAATAATGGGCGCCATCAAGTAAAACGATTACCCCAACTATACTTCGCGTGGTCACGGATGTGGAGTTTTTTCTTTATCGTTCCCACGCTCTGTCATTAACTTCAGACTACCTAACCTCATCACTGTGAATCAAAAGGTTATAGAAATTTATGGGATTTTGTTCTGAGCCTAAAATAACGACTTCTCTTCGTAGGAGGGGCTTTAGCCGCGATCTCAGCCGAAATCGCGGCTAAAGCCCCTCCTACCGAAGGTATCGATCAGGGGATCTGAAGCTGATGATCACTATGCGCCGTCCGTGATTTATAGGGAAGAAGCTATCGAGTAAACGCCTCCTTTAATGAACCGATAACCACCTCAAACTCACCCGGCTCGGTTATCCATCTGTTATCTTTGCCGACAAATTTCAGATCATCCGATGCCAGGGAAAACTGATAGCGTATCGTTTCGCCTGGATTAAATTCCAATTTTTTAAAAGCTCTCAAACGCTTCACGGGTGGAGTAATACTCGCCACTTTATCCGTTACATATAATTGTATGGTTTCCTTCCCTTTGCGCTTGCCTGTATTCGTTACATCCACAGAAACAGAGTACTTTCCATCCGCCAACGACTCAACCTGTAAATTTGCATATTTATAAGAAGTGTAGCTCTTGCCATATCCGAATTCCCATTGCGGATGGAACGCGTCGGCGCTTAAATTCGGTGCAATTTGGTCGGTGCCTTTATGATCGTAGGGAATCAAATCATTGGCAAACCGGGGATAGCTAAAAGGCAATTTTCCATCAGGATTATAGTCCCCTGAAAGTATTTTCGAGAGGGCTTTCCCACCTTCATTGCCCGCCAGCCCTGCGAATATGATCGCCTTTGCCATGGGCTCGATTTTTTTAACAATGCGAGGGCGGCCCTCGACTAAAACCAAAATTATCGGTGTCCCTGTCTTCGCAATGGCTTCTACTAGCTCAATCTGGGCATCTGGCAAATTCAAATCGTTGATATCGCCTGGTTTTTCAGTATAGGGCATTTCACCTATGCACACTATTGCCACACTCGAATTCCGGGCGGCAGCGACCGCAGCAGGAATATTTACAACTTTATCGACTGTCGCCCCTTTCACATACTTTACGTTGGTCTTTCCATAGTGCTCCCCAAGGGATTCGTAAAGGGTCAGTTTGTTTGGTGTATTGTACTTAGGATCGGTACCCTGCCATGTTCCCGACCAACTGCCATTCAACGCATTGAGGGAATGGGCCGTTGGGCCAGTAACCAATATTTTCCCGTTTTTTGAAAGGGGTAAGATACCATCTTCATTTTTCAGCAATACGATACTTTCCAATGCACCTTGCAAAGCGACTTTTTCAAATTTTTCAGAACCAAAATCGGGATGGGCATTAAAATCGGGATAGGGTGTTTCAAATAGGCCCAATTCGTATTTTAGCGTCAAAATTCGGCTCACTGCCTCATCAATTCTCGACAGGGGTACGTCCCCTTCTTCCACCAATTCTTTCAACAAAACAGGAAAGTCCAGATCAACCGCAACCATGCTCATATCTATGCCTGCATTGATTGCGATTTTGACAGCATCTTTGTAATCTTTTGCGATTCGATGACGGCTATACAAATACTTGATATCTTCCCAATCGCTTACGGCAAGCCCCTGAAAGCCCAGTTCATCCCGCAACAAATCTTGCAAAATTTTTGGATCAGCGTGAACAGGAATACCATTGATTTCGCCCGAATTGATCATAACCGTTTTTGCTCCGGCATCGATGGCCGCTTTAAAAGTCGGTAGAAAATATTCCCGCAATTGACGCTCGGGAATCCACCCGGGGCTTCGGTCTTTCCCCGTTAATGGCAGACTGTATCCCAGGAAGTGCTTCATACTGGCAGCGACCTGGTCATGCGAGGAAAT
>JAZGGE010000270.1:0-4758 GCA_036480195.1 Methylococcales bacterium | reverse complement strand
GCCAATGGCCAGTTCGCTTTGACGATTGATGGCGACAATGCTGTATTAAAAGAGCGGATGGAAGAGGTGAACCGGCTACGGAGAAATGGGTTGTCAACTGTACCATCAACACTGGCGGAGGAGTTTTACACCAATCCTTTCTTGCGGGCAGGAGATAGAAATATCCAGAAAAATCTGGGTCTTGTAGGGGGAGATGATGTCACGGTTTTCGCAAAAATGCGGGAAAATAAGGATCGATTCTAGTACTCCAACCAGATTATATTGACGGATATACCAAGCCGATAAGCAGTCATCAGCAGCGTTGCACTCGCTTGAATTAGCCCTGCTAGTCCTGCGCTCGCGCGCCTTGTAGCTGACCACTTCTCAACTTCCTCTACCCGTCAATGCAACATTGAACGAGTACTAGTCTGCTATACCTCTCGCGTTCAAAAGGACATTCTTGAACGCGAGAGATCTATTCTGGGGGATGCAACTTTCCCGTTACTACTGCGCTTGATCGGTCTCCTTACCCTACTGTTTATCTCGAAATGATCTATAGTTAGTTTAAAGCAACTCAGGCAATAGCCTTGATCAGTGCGCGCCATATGGATAGACACTTAGAGACCTTCGCAAAGTAATTGATTCAATGAACCAATCGACAACAACTCGACTGGAAATCCAGAAATTAAAGACACTGCCACCCCTTTCTCCTCAAACACGGGATGTATTGGCAGTGATCAATGATGCGGAGGTTTCTTTGGAAAAATTGGCTGAATTGCTGGAAAAATGTCCCTCTCTTGCAGCTCGATTAATCGGATTAGCGAATTCTGCTTATTTTGGCAGATGTGGCGATGTCTATACCGTAAAAGATGCGGTGGTAAAAGTGTTGGGTCTCAACGTTGTTAGAGGTATTGCTGTCAGCATTCTCATTGGGGATGTGCTGGATACCGGTAAGTGCCAGCATTTCCAACCCCACCAGTACTGGTTTGTTTCCGTTTTGACGGCAATGCTAACGCAACAATTGGCGATGGTGGGAACGATAAAGCCAGATCCAGGGATTGCCTATACGACAGGATTACTTTCCAACTTGGGTTTGTTAGCGCTTGCCAATGTTGCTCCGGAAGAACTTTCGGATACTCTTAAAGATGCGGAACAATCAGGGGAAAGTGTTGCTGGCCTATTGAACCAACGTTTCGGATTCAATCAATATGAAGCAGGGGGTTGGTTGGCTTTGCGCTGGCAACTTCCGGAAGTTTTTCAGGATGTTCTTTCAGGATTGGGAAATTCTCAATATTCTGGGGATTCTGAGGTTCTGGTGAATTTGATACAAGTCAGCGCTCGACTTGCGAAAGAGATCTATGAAAATGAGGATGATTCTCCAGTTGAGTACGAGGGGATTTCGAGGTTAGGTATTTCTATCAAAGACCTGAATCGGGTGTTACAACGTAATCAAACTAATCTTGAAGAGTTAAGGGATCTATCCAAGATGCTGTCCGGAGAGAAAAATAATGGGTGATTGTATTGCGAAAGACGTCAGTCTTGATTTCAGTATTCGGTTCATTGATTTAGTTAACTCTCTGTCAGCCTTACGATCTTTGGCAGAGGTCAATGTTAATACGACCGATGAGAAATTACTGATTCGTGATGCGTTGAAAGCACTAATCCACAATCAGGAAATGGAGCGCTGTTCTGTTTTTCTCCTTGAGGACGGATATCTGGAAAATGCCACAGGTCTCGATTGGAGTGATTGTCTAAAGGATGATCCTGACACTACGAAGTCTCTGACCAGCACAGCCAATCTATCACAGCGATTTCGGGTCGGGGAGGGCGTTATTGGCAAAGCTGCCGCTACTAGAACTTTGCAACATTGCCGTGATTGTAGTAGTGATTCACAGTTCTTGGCGAAAGGTGACAAGCTGGATTATCTGGCGCAAGGTTCGCTCATTAGTGTACCCATAGAAGTATCGGGTGACTTATTGGGGATACTCAATATTTCCCATCCGCAAGTCAATTTTTTCAGCGAATGGCATGAGCGTTTGTTGCTGGTCTATTGTGGTTTGATGGGGCAGTTGATAACCAACAATCGGTTGACAAACCAACTGGAAGGTGAGGTTGTCAAGCGAACCAAGAAAATGGAAGAAGCGCTGAGTCAGGTTCATGAAATAAAGGATCGGTACCGTCGTCAATCCCTGCACGACGAATTAACCGGCCTTTTTAACCGGCGTTATTTCTTCCCGCAGGCGGAATCTGCGTTGGCGATATCTCACCGGTATAGGCATTCCTTTTCAGTTTTGATCGTGGATATTGACTACTTCAAGAAAGTAAATGATACACATGGGCATCAGGTCGGCGATAAGGTTTTGAAAAAAGTCGCGGAAAAGCTCTCAGCGTCGGTAAGGGATTGTGATATTCTAGCTCGTTTTGGAGGGGAGGAATTCGCAATTGTCCTTCCCAATACCAATGTCAGTGAGGGTGAACGCTTCGCCGAGCGACTATGTAAAGATATTCGCGAAATGGAATTGAATATTACCAATGATCCGCTTTCTATTAGTGTCAGTATTGGCGTTAGCGGACTAAATGAGGGTAGCAGTCGTTCTAGTAAGGTTACAATTGACCGGTTGCTTTACCTTGCAGATAAAGCGCTGTACAAGGCAAAATCGTCAGGCAGGAATCAGGTGATTGTCTATCAAACAGAGCGTTCTTCAACCTTCTAACTTATAGCAGAGAAACTAATGAATATAAAACTCCAACCAGTTATCCTTTCGGGGGGTGCGGGTACGCGGCTTTGGCCTTATTCACGAGCGGCATTCCCCAAACAGTTTTTACCTTTGGCCGGGGAAACAACTCTACTTCAGGAAACGGTCAACCGAGTTGATCAGTTCGACGGCAATGATGAAATAGAATTAGGCGTCCCACTCGTTGTTTGCAATGATTCTCACCGTTTTCTGGTGGCTGAACAACTGCGGCATATGGGTTACGACGACAGCAAGATCCTATTGGAGCCCGTTGGGCGGAATACCGCACCAGCCATGACTTTGGCAGCGCTATTAGTCAATGAGCAAGCAGAAGATCCGGTGCTGGCTGTAATGCCTTCGGATCATCTTGTTCAAAATGAAGCGGGTTTTAAGACAGCTTTGGTCGAAGCGGCCCTATTGGCACAAGAAGGCTATTTAGTAACATTTGGAATTGTTCCCTCCAGTCCTGAAACTGGATTCGGCTATATTCGCAAAGGCTCTGACCTCAGTGGAACAGCTTCAACGGTTAGCGCTTTCGTGGAAAAACCAGACGAAACTAAAGCGCGGGAGTATGTTGATTCGGGGCAGTACCTTTGGAATAGTGGTATTTTTATTGTACGTGCTTCTATCTGGTTGAAGGAAATAGAGCGTTTTCGACCGGATATTTTTGAGGCATGCACGGATGCGTTGAAAACGGAATCCCATGATGGTGATTTTGTTCGGATCGATGCAAAGGTATTTAGTCAGTGTCCAAGTGATTCGATTGATTACGCTGTCATGGAAAAAATTACCGGTGGCAGTGAAGCGTCATCCAAAGCAGCTGTTATCCCACTGGATGTGGGATGGTCTGACTTGGGTTCTTGGCCTGCCCTACGAGAAGTGCTGGATCAGGATGAGGCAGGTAATGTTGTACGTGGTGATGTGTTTGTAAAGGACGCCAAGAATACACTTGTACTGTCACAACGCCGTTTTGTAGCGGCCATTGGAGTTGAAGATCTCGTCGTAATTGAAACGCCCGACGCAGTACTGGTTGCTCATCGGGATGCTGCACAAGATGTGAAAGCAATTACCGATCATTTAAGTAAAGCGGGTCGACTAGAACATGTTTTTCATAGCAAAGTGCATCGGCCTTGGGGAAACTATGAGGCGATTGATGAGGGTGCTCGCTATCAGGTGAAGCGGTTAACGGTGAAGCCAGGTGAACGATTATCTTCACAATTACACCATCATCGTGCTGAGCACTGGGTTGTGGTCAGCGGAACTGCGAAAGTGACGTGCGGTGAAGAGACCTTTCTATTAACGGAAAACCAGTCTACTTATATATCAGTCGGAACGGTCCACCGCTTAGAGAATCCCGGTACTATACCGTTAGAAATCATTGAGGTGCAGTCGGGAAGCTATTTAGGCGAGGATGATATAGTCCGCTTCGAAGACATTTATAACCGGGTTGAAACGTAGTTTCAGAATACTTGATAAAGTCATTCGTGGGATTGATCCCAAAATAGTTCGGAAAAAAGACTCCCCTTGTAGGAGGGGCTTTAGCCGCGAACTCCGCCGAGTTCGCGGCTAACAACGGGTATAGAATCTACAGCTTCAACCGATGCACCCCTAGAAAGCCTAGCAGCCCACTCATAAAAATGACAATAGCGGGTGGAATTGGAACAGGTGAAAACGCGTAATTGTTAATCTGGCCACTGCAACATTCTCCTGGGACATCGCCATTGAACGAGGCACCCATCAATTGTCCATCGATATGCCCGTCATAAAAAGAAATTTCCGCAGATGGCGCGAGGATACTTCCTTTAATGGCGATAGAAAAAATATCGACAGTGGTTGCTTCGAATATATTGAACAATACCCCGTCGGTAAATGAGCCGTCGTGCCGTACCTTGTCATCATTGTCAGGGATCCTATTACCGTTTCGGAAAAAGCCAAAATTTGACATTTCAACGTCCCCGCCGCTGATATTGATTATGACGTTGGAGTCTACGGGGGCATCGACGTAAAAAGCAGAGACATCTGCGATTTCGGTATTTGAGAGATT
>JAZGGE010000269.1:0-10267 GCA_036480195.1 Methylococcales bacterium | reverse complement strand
CCTCAACCTGGATCCATGAGTCCATGACGACACAGAGTACAAGCTTTTGTTTCCACAGTGGTTCAAAAAATACCCGCTTAACCGATGGGTGAAGCTAAGATTTTTTGATTCCACTGTGAAACCAATATCTTGCACTCTGCATCCGCCATGGACTCACGGATCCAGGCTCAAGTAACTGATGAGATTTATTCTTGACTCATAAGCTCTTAGTATGGTATTTGTTTGGCCAGCTTTCTTAGTGGAGTTCTTCCAGGGAAGCCGGTTTTTTTATAAAGACTTTTAAGAGGACAACGCTTATGAAACGTTTGTACTACCTTACGGATACTCTTGATAGTACCGAACAAATTTCCCAGGATGTGCATAAGAGTGGAGTCACTGACTGGAATTTTCATGTTCATTCAGAAGACCAGGCTGGTCTTACTAAACGACATATCCATAGGGCAAATTTTCTGCAAAACCTGGAGGTTGTCGGTTACGGAGAGCGCGGCGCCATGCTCGGTTTTATTTGTGCTTGTTTTGTCGCCGGTGCATTAGCCGTACTGCAGCCCTTTAGCGAACCGATTACCGGCTTAGGTTATGCGGCTATATTCGCTTTTATAACTGCGTTTGGAACATGGGCAGGGGGTCTGGCTGGAATTTGTAGTGAAAATAGAAAAATTACGGAATTTCATGATGATGTTCATAAAGGCAAATATCTTATTCTAATCGATGCCGGACGTAAGCAAGCAGAAGAAGTGAAGCAGTTGATGTCTCGGTTACATCCGGAGGCGTTGTTTAAGCGAGAGGGATCAACCTGGATAAATCCATTTACTCCAAATTCGGCAATTTGATGTCTAGGGGCTGTCCGAGAGTAAAGAACCCGCTGTAGAAAAGTTCATTTCAGCCTGACTTCCAGATCATTTTCGATAAATAGATTCACTTTTCACCTCAATGATCGAAAAATCTGACTCAAAGGGGGCTTCTCGTACAAAGGTTTCTATTCTTCTCGGATAGCCTTTCAGGAATTTAAAAGTATGAGAGGCTGAAGAGGCTGAAAAGAGAATGAATTCTACCTTTTTAGTTTTCGGTTCAATTCGCTGAAATTCTGTTAAAATGATTCTCTTTTATAGCGACAACGTCTAAGAACGTTTTAAATGCCCCGAACCCTTTATATACAGACATTCGGTTGTCAGATGAATGAGTATGATTCGCAAAAAATGCGGGATCTACTCAGCGATTCCCATGGATTTGAGATTACCGAAGACCCTGAAAAAGCAGATCTACTGCTTCTCAATACCTGCTCGATCAGAGAAAAAGCCCAGGAAAAAGTGTTTTCCCAACTCGGTCGCTGGCGAAAACTAAAGCAAAAGCGCCCGGATCTGGTTATTGGCGTGGGTGGCTGTGTCGCCAGCCAGGAAGGTGAGGCAATTCAGCGCCGCGCACCGTATGTCGACTTGGTTTTTGGCCCTCAAACATTGCATCGTTTGCCGCAAATGCTTGATGATCTGCAAAACAGTAAAACGCGAACGGTGGATATATCCTTTCCGGAAATCGAAAAGTTCGATGCGCTTCCTGAACCTCGGGCGGATGGCCCAAAAGCCTTTGTTTCAATTATGGAAGGATGTAGTAAATACTGTACATTCTGCGTTGTTCCCTATACCCGTGGAGAAGAAATTAGTCGTCCGTTAGACGATGTAATAGCAGAAATCGTTGAATTAGCAGACCAAGGCGTTAGAGAGATCAATCTGTTGGGGCAGAATGTTAATGCCTACCAGGGTATTATGGACGATGGCGGTATTTCCGATCTTGCACTGTTGATTCGATATGTTGCTGTGATAGACGGTATCGACCGAATCCGATACACCACATCTCATCCCATGGAATTCAGTGATAGTTTGATTGAAGTGTATGAGGAAGTTCCTGAATTGGTGGATCATCTGCACTTGCCTGTCCAAAGTGGAAGCGATCGTATTTTGGCGGCCATGAAGCGTGGACATGTGCGGGGGGACTATATTGAAAAAATCTCGAGATTGCGGGAGATAAGACCAGGAATCAGTCTGTCTTCCGACTTTATTATTGGCTTCCCAGGAGAAACTGACAAGGACTTTGAGCAAACCATGGATCTTATCGAAACCATTGGATTTGACCATTCCTTTAGCTTTATCTTTAGCCCACGCCCGGGTACACCGGCAGCGGAATTAGAGGATACGACACCCACCGAAATTAAAAAGGAGCGACTGCAGATATTGCAGAGCAGAATTATGGAAATGGCTGGGACAATTTCAAGCAAAATGATTGACACTGTTCAGACAGTACTTGTCGAAGGAGAAGCGAGGAAGGATTCACTCCAGGTAACGGGACGAACGGAGAATAACAGAGTTGTGAATTTTACCGGTCATCCCCGCTTGACGGGTCAGTTTGTTGATGTGATGATTACTGAAGCGTTACCCAATTCTCTTAGAGGTCGGTTTGTTGATCCGTCATTCGCGATGAATCAAAACTCTTTTTCCACACAGTTTATTTCCCAATAATTTGTCCAATCAATCCAGCGCAATCTCCTTATCACTGGAGCCTGCTGACAATAAAAGGATTGCCAATCTCTGTGGGCAATGTGATGAAAACCTCCGCCAAATCGAGGAGCGACTGGGCGTCGAGATTAACAACAGAGGTAGCCTGTTCAATTTACACGGGTCGGAAAATTCCGTTCAAGCGGCCAGGGACGTCATTAAAAATCTCTACGATAAAATGTCCCATGAAGTGATATCACCAGAATGTATTCACCTTTCCTTGCAGTCCACGAACATTAATGAAGCGATAGTGACAGATATCAATAAACCACAAGAAAATGACACTGTTGAAATTGAAATACACACTCGGAAAGGTATCATCCTTGGGCGAGGGGAAAATCAAAAGAGCTATCTGAGAAACATTCTTTCTCACGATATAAATTTTGGTGTTGGGCCAGCGGGCACCGGAAAAACTTATCTTGCAGTTGCTTGTGCAGTTGAGGCGCTGGAACAGGAACAAGTCAAGCGACTCGTTCTAGTCAGACCCGCTGTAGAGGCCGGTGAAAAACTAGGGTTTCTGCCTGGCGATCTGTCCCAGAAGGTGGATCCTTACCTCCGGCCTCTCTATGATGCGCTCTATGAGATGCTCGGCTTCGAACGTGTGGCGAAGTTAATTGAAAACAATATCATTGAGGTCGCACCATTGGCTTTTATGCGAGGCCGTACACTAAATGATTCATTTATCATTCTTGATGAAGCACAAAATACCACAACAGAGCAAATAAAAATGTTCTTGACCCGGGTTGGTTTCGGATCCACAACAGTAATCACTGGAGATATTACCCAAGTTGATCTTCCCCAGGATAAACCGTCAGGTCTCCGACATGTTTTGAAAGTACTGCGGGATGTGGAAGGAATTAGCTTTTCTTTTTTTGATGCTCGCGATGTTGTGCGGCATCCTATCGTACAAAGGATCGTTACTGCTTACGAGGCTTTTGAAAAACAATTGAATGAGAAGAAATGATCCTATTAGATGTCCAATACGCCAGTCAAGTCATGGAAGTTCCATCCAAAGAACAGTTTCGGACATGGTTAAATACAGTTTTAGTCGATCAAAATTATGATGTTGAGGTCGTGATACGTATTACCGATGAACAAGAAATGAGTCAGCTAAATCATCGTTATCGGCAACGTCAAGGCACTACCAATATTCTCAGTTTTCCTTTCGAAGCTCCAGATCAAGTACCAGTGGATTTATTGGGGGATCTGGTCGTATGCGCGCCTGTCGTAGAACAAGAGGCGATGCAACAAGGTAAAGATCTAAATGCGCACTGGGCACATATGATTATCCATGGTGCTTTGCATCTTTTGGGTTATGACCATATCAAAGACAGTGAAGCTGAAGCAATGGAAAATATGGAAGTTGATCTGCTGAAAAGTATCGGTTTTCCAAATCCTTATGACAGGGTAGACCTACAATGAATGACGGGCAGCCCGATGAAGGGACGCAGCATAAAAGTCTAATTGATCGAATAGGCCAGTTTTTCTCTGGTGGGGAACCGAAAGATCGAGAAGAGCTTATCGAATTGTTACGGGAAGCCGAACAACGACGATTGATCGAATCGGAAGCACTTTCTATGATCGAAGGAGTGTTACAGGTTTCCGAGTTGCGAGTCAGAGATATCATGATTCCCAGAGCGCAGATGGTTGTAGTCCCTCAAGATGCAGAAGTGGAAACGATTTATCCCCTGGTTGTTGAATCAGCCCATTCCCGGTTTCCGGTAATCGGTGAAGACCGGAGCGAAGTGGTGGGAATTTTATTGGCGAAAGACTTACTCGCCCATATGAGGGATGAAGAAAGTCTTTTGGTCAGAGATATACTCCGAACCGCACGGTTTGTCCCTGAAAGTAAACGGCTCAATGTTCTACTCAAGGAATTTCGTACCAACCGTAACCACATGGCAATTGTTGTTGATGAATGGGGTACTACGGCCGGTCTGGTTACGATAGAGGACGTTCTGGAGCAGATTGTCGGTGAAATTGAAGACGAGCATGATCTTGAAGATGAAGCATTTATTTTCCGACGAAGCAACAAGGAATATACCCTGAAGTCTTTGACACCCATTGATGAATTTAATGAATACTTTTCCGCAGATTTTAGCGATGACGAATTCGATACTATTGGCGGCATTATTGCCCATGAATTGGGACGGGTGCCCGAACGGGGTGAAGAAGTAGCAATTGGCCACTTCAAGTTTGTTGTATTGCGGGCTGATAACCGCCGAATTCATTTGCTGCAGCTCCACCTTCTGGATGAGGCTGTTAGTGCATCCGAACCTGAACAAGATCCCGAAGAATAATCCCCAGCAACGAAAAAACCATGGGATACTTTGTTGCGTTTCTCAGCGGCCTTGCTTTGCCGTTCGCTTTCGCCCCTTTTGATTACAACTTTATCACGATCCTGTCGCTAGCGTCGTTGTTCTATGTCTGGAACAATGCAACGCCCCGAGGCGCAACACTTAAAGGTTATCTTTTTGGCCTCGGTCATTTTGGCGTTGGCGTGTCATGGGTTTTTGTCAGCATGCATGAGTATGGCGGTGCCAGCATTGTTGGATCGATTGGATTAACCTCGTTATTCGTCGCTATCCTCTCCCTCTATCCAGCGGTGATCGGATATTTAGCTGCTCGGTTTACTTTCGGCAATAGTCACTTGCGGCTAGTATTGGTTTTTCCATCCTTATGGATATTCGGAGAGTGGTTTAGAGGATTATTTTTTACCGGCTTTCCCTGGTTGCAAATTGGTTATACTCAGTTGGATGGTTCCCTGGCTGGATTCATCCCCATTGTTGGAGTTTATGGAACAGGCTGGTTACTGGCACTTACCTCGGCGCTCCTGTTAGCCGCTGTTTTAAATAGGGGATGCAAACAGTGGATAGTCGCAGGATTGGTGATAATTATATGGGCCGGGGGTTGGGCTAGTCGTAGCATACAATGGTCAAAACCCATTGGCGCCCCTTTTAAAGCGACATTAATTCAGGGAAATATTCCACAGGATCTTAAATGGGCACCGGAAATACAACGACAGACTCTGGATTTTTATGCCCAATTGACTCGGGAACATCTTGATTCCGATGTGGTGATTTGGCCGGAAACTGCAATACCAACGACATACAGTCAGGTGAAAGATGGCTATATGGCCGACTTAATGAACGAACTTAGGCCCCACAATACGGATCTGTTAACGGGGATTCTTGTTACGATTCCAGAAACCAACGAATTCTACAATGGTATGGTTAGTCTGGCGGAACCCGATCAACTTTATTTAAAACGCCATCTGGTGCCTTTTGGTGAATTTCTACCCTTTAGACCGATCACTCGCTTTGTTCTTGATATCATGCAGATCCAAATGGCGGATTTTTCCTCTGGGGAGAAGGAGCAGCCCCTTCTGAAGGCGGCAGGCTATCCTTTGGTTAGCTCAATCTGTTACGAAGATGTCTTTGGTGATGAAGCACGAACCGGAGTTCAGGAAGGCGCCTATCTGGTTAACGTCACTAATGATGCGTGGTTTGGGAATTCTCTTGCCCTGTATCAACACTTTCAAATGGCCCGGACACGGGCTCTGGAGGCAGGTCGTTACTTGCTGCGAGCGTCAAATACCGGTGTGACGGCAGTCGTTTCATCATCAGGAAAAGTTCTTGCTATTGCCCCTGCATTTAAGCGCACAGCGATAACTGAAGAAGTTGTACCTATGACTGGCATAACCCCCTATGTCCGTTTCGGGGATTCATTCGTTCTTATAGTGCTGTTATTGATATTGGTGGGGCTTTGGCTAAGGAACGGGAAATAAAGCGTCGACAAAATTCAACTGGATTAAGCGAAAAAAGGATGTTTAAAAGACTATTAGAACCCATTCGTACCCCAAAAAAAAGTACGCCACCAGTTGGGGCGGATGCTCTTAACCAACTCTATCAGGAGCAGGTGTCGCAAAATCATATACGCAATGATGACGCCCAGGTAAATGCACTTCAGCATTTGCAGACTTTAATGAATGAATTGCTTCAACATGTAGGGTACGAGCAACAATCAGTTATCCAAAGGTTAAGATTAAAGACACCGGATAAATGCCGGAATGTATATATTTACGGCAAGGTGGGTCGGGGCAAATCCATGTTAATGGACTTATTTTTTGACGCCTGTCCTATTAAGAAAAAACGACGGGTTCATTTCCATGTGTTTTTGCTGGAGGTTCACCAGTTTCGTCATCAGTGGCGGCAAAAAGAAACTACTGGCGATATGATTCAGGCGTTGGCCAAGCACATTCGAGACTCTGCATCTGTTCTTTGTTTTGATGAGTTTCAGGTCAGCGATATTGCTGACGCTATGATCCTGGGGCGACTTTTTAGCCAACTATTCGAAATGGGACTGGTAGTCGTGGCAACATCCAATCGTCATCCCGATAATCTCTATCAAGGCGGCTTGCAAAGAGAATTGTTTTTACCATTCATTCAAATGTTGAAAGAAACATCCAATATTGTGGAACTTGCCGCGAAAGAAGATTACCGACTAAGCCAACTGCAAGCCTTGGAGAAAACCTATTATTCTCCGTTAAATCCGCATGCCGAAGAATCATTACAGCAATGTTACAACCAATTAACAAATTGTGCGCCCCGGACACCAGGAGTACTGAATGTGTTTGGTCGAGAAGTTGTTCTTACTGCCGTCCACGGAGATGTTGCCTTCACCACCTTTGCAGAATTGTGTGGTCAGCCGCTCGGCGCTGCCGACTATCTGGAAATCGCCAGTGATTACACCACGCTTTTGATCGCCGGCATTCCCAGATTGACTCCGGAAAAACGAAATGAAGCCAAGCGTTTTGCAACTTTGGTTGATACGCTCTATGAACATAAGGTCAAGTTGATTTGCAGTGCTGAAGTGCCTCCTCATGAACTGTATGTTCAGGGTGATGGTTTATTCGAATTTAAACGTACTGTATCAAGGCTTGTTGAAATGCAGTCTGAAAACTACATAGATAGCGAACACATAGTCGATTTGAGAATGTAGCTTATCGGAAGATACCCATCTATGACCCCTATGGATATTTACCCAATGAGTTATTCTGACTTGCAACATTACGTCCGGGATGGCTCAAGTGAATTGCAAAATATTGAAATACCACTATATTGTATTGATAGTATTGGCTGAAGTCGCGACGCTCGTTTAGTGAGCGTGGGCTTACGCCCTTCGAAATTAAATTTATCAGTTTAGAGTTGCTACAAAACGGTTTTATAAGCTAATGAGCGTTAATCTAGAAAAGATAGTGTACTTATCAGTCGGTGTAGGCTTGATCTTTGCCGTTATGTGGCTGCTGGTTTGGGGAACTAACTTACCAGAATTTGCCTTGTGGAAAGTTTTTGTAATGATACTCCCGGCGGCTGTCTTGATCATATTGTTAATGCAATCGCACGAGTCGTTAAGATTCCTATTTTTTTCATTTATCGTCGCACTGCCGGTTTTAGGCATTGCTCTACCCCCTAAACGCTGGGGAATCACGGCCTTGGATCTTTTGGTTGGCCTCATGGTAATTTTTCTGCTGTTCCGCAATAATGTGACCAACACAAAGATTAAACTGGTTCCCGAACCGCTGGTACTGGCAGCACTGCTTCTGGTTTTCCCATCAGTTGTATTAGCCATTGACCCCATGACATCGATCATTGAATATATACGGATGATCGGATTTTATCTTGCCTTTGTTGTTGTGCATCACTTTCTGAGTGAACCTGACGTGAGAGACAAGGTTGTTTTTTGGCTTGCAACATCAGTCATAATCGTAGGACTTTTTGTTTTTATCGAGAAACAGACAGGAATCAACTTTTCTAATTCTGGACAAAACGTCAACGCACTAACCTATGTCGGTACGTCCATTATTTACCGTACTGCCGGACTGTTTCAGGATCCTCAAAAAGTAGGCCAGTTCCTGGCGGTTCTTCTTGTATTATTGGTGGTTCTATGGTCCCGTGGTATTCCTTCCCTACGACGAACCCGGTGGTGGGTATTGATAGCTATCGCTCTTGGGGCGGGTGCACTACTTTTGACGGTATCACGAATGGCGATTGCTGGAGGATTTTCCATGGCAATAGTTTCGTATATAACCTTAGGAAAGAACAGCATATTAAAAAAAATTGCTTTTATTGGAATACCGGCACTGACAGTCGTACTACTGATATTGGCATTCAGTAGTATTGCCTTGGTTGAAAAATTTGTACCCGAAAACTTGCAAAAGCGTTTTACAACAGTAGATCGTTCCCAAGACGGTCGCTTCGGAATATGGGAAGACAGTTGGCACATCTTTGAAGAAAATCCACTAACGGGAATTGGACCCGGCAATTACCAAGAATATTTGATGCGCGAAAATCCGAAATTTCGCAGATATGAAAAAGTAGGCGGGTATGTTCCAAGCCAACCCGAAAGTGGTTACCTAAAAATATTATACGAAACTGGAACGCCAGGGGCGATCGGAATGATCGTATTGTTTTTCGCATTTCTTATGCGCATTATTAAGACAGTTATATCATGTAAAGATGACAATGAACGAAGTTGGTCACTGGCTGTTGGTGCTTCGTTGATCGTCTATCTTGCGACTTTTTCAACATTGTTTACGCCGAGTGATCCTAGAAATGCTGTACTGGTACTGCTTATGATCGCCCTAGTGGGTTCATTTCGAAATCGAAGTATAGCAGAGAGCCAGGAGAAGATGTCCGAGAATAGAGAACTTACTACGGTTTCTATTCCTGGACAGCCTCCGGGCAGAGCTAATTAAAATGAATGCAGGAACGAAGAGAATCTTATTGGCATAGTATTCCTGTCAATATTTAAACCGTAACGTAGATCGGCGAGAGTTATTTTTACTTTTCCATAAGCCCTTTATACAGCTTCGAGCAAGTAATAAAGCTCCACTAGAGTTTGACTTGAAAAGTGATTGGTCATAACTATACTTCCCGGTACGAATGAAGTAATGCTGCTCTTTCGCATTGAAAATGCCAAGCAGGGTTATATAAACTGCGCGCGTTGAAAATAAAACTATACCTTTCGCGCTCAAGAATGCCCGTTTTGAGTGGGTAGATTTTCGTGAAGGGCTAGGAGGTTGTCCGAGAATAGAAACCGTAGCGAGGGAAATCCATTTTGAATCAGATTTTTCGATCATTTGAGGCGAATAGTGAGCTATTTAACGAATATGATCGGAAAATCTGGCCAAAATGGGCTTTTCCACAGTAGGTTCTCTATTCTCGGACAGCCTCCTAGGCGTAGAATCGCAGCAAGAGTCATCTTTTTCAAGGTTCTACAACGATGCTCTTCACGATAAGATGCGCGCAAAAAATAGGTGTTCTTGGGCACGAGAGGTATATAGCACGACAATTAAATAACCGATCAGTTTCGCTTGCTGGAACTGATCGCCGAGAGATCTATTCGATGGCGAAGCCACGAGTAATTAGAGGGGATGGTTCAATCTAACTATATGAAAATAATAACCAAGGGCCAACCGCGGGCTGGTGCAACAGGAATATTCTCAGTTATCAGTATGGTGACGCACCGCGCTGTCATGTTTATATCTGGGCTGATTGTGGTTCGGAGCATTGGTGCGGCCAATTATGGACTATTTGTACTGGCGCGTGACTTATGTCAGCTGGCTAACTTATTCTCAAAAGTAGGCCTCGATCTTGGATTAGTCCGTTGGCTTCCGGAGCGACGTGATCGACCAGAACTTGTATTGGGCATTTTAAAAA
>JAZGGE010000268.1:0-8566 GCA_036480195.1 Methylococcales bacterium | reverse complement strand
GTTAAGGAATTGAAATTAAATAACTTATACATTCTCACTTGTTTTTTTCCATCTTCACCCGAGCAGCAACAGTTACGTAGCTTGCTATGCGCCTGTTGCTACTCGAACGAAGACAAACAAAAAAACTACGCGATAATGCACAACTTATTTATTGTCACAGACCGCTAGTCAAAACTATGCACTTTAGTGCAAGGCTTTAGCTGCTACACACTGTTATTCGGGTTTTTCGTATTTCACCAGATTCCAGTTTTTGACTTTACCATGAAGCGCATGAAAAATACGAAGAAGTAAGGAACTTCATGTTCTTGCGCCACCCGAATTTTATCTTAGATGGACAATCACTTGACCTTTTGATACATAGCAACCCACCCACTTGCCACAAAGATAGTTGTAACGATGGTGATTTAATTCGTTCACCCTCTTCGACATGTGGCCCATATAATCCTCCTCCTTCACCGCCCAAACAACCTATAGAGCCTCCTCCCATCTGCGATACAAAACCCTATTTTCCGAAGTGCGATCTGTAGGTAGGGCCGAATAATCGCGAAATAAGGTCGAATCTAGATTCATAGCCTCTTCAGCGAGAGTTCCTTTCTTTATAGCTCAGGTCATTGTTGGCGATTCAAGCGTATATTCTCGTACTCCGTCAATGTTGTATTGCCGGGTATAGGGAGTTGAGAAATGGTTAGCTGTTAGGCACACGAGTGCAGGACTAGCAAGCTAATTCAAGCGAGTGCAACAACACAGATGACCATTTATCAGCTTCTTATCCCCGTCATAATAATGTTGACGGAATACTAGATCCGACCCTAATTGCGGGGCCTTTAGTCGTCCAAAGACTTATGCAAATGAACTACTGCTTTTGCCGCATGAATTTTAGCTTTTCTCTTTTGTTTCTTTTCCGAAAAGTTAAAAGCTGTCTGTAGGTGTTCAAGGGCAACTTCAGAATGTTTTAAATGCTCTTTATGAAACGCTAAAGCTTTTTCAGCGTGCCCCAACGCTTTTTTGGCATGTTTCTGGTATTTTTTTGTATGCCCGACCTCAAGATGTACCTTCGCCATCGATGCATGTTCTAATGCCAGCGCAGCATGCTCGTTCCCCGCGAGGGTTGTTCCTGAGAAACAGAAAAGTGTTGAAAAAAATACTGCAGCGAGTGGTGTTGCTTTTTTATACATGGTTAACCTCCTCAATTTTATTTTTTTGGATGGCTTACTCCCCTTTTAAGGAAGGGCCGTTAAATAAGACCGTTAAATGTAGGGTTATGTTCCTTGGTTTTTGAGAAAAGCTGTCGGTTTCGAAAAAATAATTTCTATATGTTTACTTCGTGTCGCTAGGTTTGCGCTGTAATTTCCTTCAACATTTATCGGAGTAAGTGTCCATTCATCCGGGCGACCGCAGTGTGGAGGGATGTCTATTAGGTGAGGTGGCGGTGATTGCGCAACGACACATTGGTTTAGTCCCAAGGAAAGCCCTTCGCCTATGGCTTTGACAAAAGATTCTTTTTGAGTCCAAAAATCGAAAAAAGTTTTTTTGTGGCGCTCTTTACCTTGTGCTTTCCACCACGAGATCTCTGTAGGTGCTAAACATCTTTTGATCATTCCTTCCATGTCAATAATTTTTCGATGTTTTTCCAGGTCAATCCCGAGGGTTTGATTTTGGCCAATGGCAAACAGAGCGTGGTTACTGGAGTCGGATACATTGAATACTAGGCCACAGTTTGGTTGAGTTCCCTGAAGCCGTGGTTTTCCTTTTGCGGCAGTTGTGAATTGGATTTCGTTATGGGGGGCATCCAGGTACGCTGCCAGAATGAGCCGTAACTGCGCCCGTTTGGATACAAAGCGATAGCGATGCTTTTCGAAATGGAATCTTTGGGCGCGTTGTTGTTCTGCTTGATCTAGCAGTTGCCAAAAGGATCGGTACTCTTCTGGAGTAGACTGCAAGGCAATCTGCCAAATGTGGACTGTTTTGTCATCAATCGGGTTGTTTTTTATCTGCTGATTAACGAGCGTAGAAATCGCTGTCTTTGTAAAGATCATGAGCGTGTCGGATGAGAACCATCATAATAGAGGCGACCGGTAAGGCGATGAGTATGCCCAAAAAACCGAATAATTGGCCTCCAGCCAGAATTGCAAAAATAACCGCAACAGGGTGTAATCCGATTTTGTCTCCTACCAACAGTGGTGTTAGTACCATGCCCTCTAACAATTGGCCGACACCGAACACTACTGCTACAGGAATGAGTTGCCAAACGTCGTGGAACTGAACGATGGCGGCAATACACGCGGCGGCTATGCCAACGACGGAGCCCAGATAAGGTATAAAACTGACAAGACCTGCGACGATACCGATGAGTAACGAGAGGTCGAGCCCAATAATCCATAATCCTATGCTATATATCGCTCCTAATGCCAACATTACGGTAAACTGTCCACGGAAAAATGCGCTCAATACTTCGTCGGATTCTTTGGCCAATGTTTCAATCGTGGGAGCCATGCGATTCGGAAGTAGATCATGAATTTTCGCTACCAAAAGATCCCAATCTCTTAACAGATAGAACGTGACAACAGGAATCAAAACGATATTCATAAACCATGCGGCGACAACCATACTGGATTTCGAAAGTGAACCGATGATCGTGGATGCCATGCCGCCTGCCTGTTGCCAGTGACTTTTGAGGATTTTAATGGCTTGATCAATATCGATAAACTGGCCTTCGATTCCCAGTCGGTTTTTCAGCCAGGGTAGAATGTCGGTCTTTATCCAGCTGGCGTAGGCAGGGAGATTGCCAATCAACCTGGCAATCTGGTTTTCAAGCATGGGAACCAGTAGTAAAAGGACCAAGGTTAAGGCCAGTAACATAACCGAGAATACGATTACAACTGCTAAGGTACGACTTAGTTTCAGGTTTTCAAGTTTGTCGGCGAACGGATCACCAAGATAGGCGAGTAAGGCGCCGATCGCAAAGGGCATAAGGATTGGTGATAATAAATATATCAACCATCCTGTAAAAGCAAGGAGGCCAATGGCAAACCACTTTTGCGAAACATTCATTCCCTTTCTCCCGTGAAGCGTTTTTTTGGGTGCTGATTCAAAATAATGTCATTTTTTTACCATGAAGGACATGAAGGGGTTTTAAGCATTATCAATATGAGATTTAAGAAATTCGACTATGCGCCCGCAATATATTCGACAAATCGTCAAATTCTTTTCTCTTCATTATCTTCATGTCCTTCATGGTAAAAAATAAGCTATCATTGATATCTTTAATGTACATTATTCTGCATTAGCATCCGTTTTTTCTTCAATTATATGCTTGATTTGGCTGCTAAAAACTTTGCCAAAAGTCGCTTAGCTTGCTGAATTCCAAAATAGCCTGGGCTGTCTGTACCCCTGAAATACTGACTCCGTTGATGCCCCCGCCTGGCATTGTCCAGTGCCCGGTTAGGAAAAGTCCGTTTACTGGAGTGTGATGGGTTAGGCGATTGGCTCCTACTTGTTCAGGTGTTAGTTCCCATCCATAGGCAGCGCCATTTGTATTTAGTGTATATCGTTCCATTGTGGTTGGTGAGCCTGACTCGACGAAGAGGATATGATCCTTCAAACCCGGTAAATAATGGTCGGCCAGATCCACCATTGCATGTTGGTACCTTGGTTTCGCCTCATGCCAGGAACTGACAGCATCGAAAGGCATCAATGCAGTGAGTAGTATGAGGTGTTCTCCCTTGGGTGCGAGCGAAGGATCGAGCATTGTTGGAACGGTTATGCTTAACCACGTTACTTCACCTGCCATGGCTTTTGAGAAATTTTCTTCGTGGTCAAATCCACTATAAAAAAAACCTTCATGGCAAATATCGAGATTTTCCACATCAAGATCGGTTGCTAGATAGACAACGAATGCAGAAAGAGATGTTTTGAATTTTGCCAAACGTTTAAGGAAGGAGGCTGGGAAATTTTCCGCTCCAACAAGAGAATGAACGGTTTGTTTGGCATCCGCATTAGACGCCACGATGGGAGCGGTAATTTTCTTTCCATTTTCCAGCGTTACGCCATGGACTTTTCCGGCTTCGATATTGATTTGATTTACTGATGTCCTGTAAACAATTTCGCCTCCATTTATCGTTATACCTTTCACTAATGCATCTGCGTATTTCTGAAAGGTGCCTTTACAGCAATAGGCGCCATCAACGGTGTAGCCTATGAACATAATCGCCCAGTAAAGGAATGAAAGTCTGGAAGGGGGTAGTCCTAAGTATGGCCAGAGTGTGCCAAAATAGGTTTTTAATTGTTCGTCGGCAAGATATTCATCCAATCCTTCTTTTAACGTTAGATTCCGGTAACGAAGAAGGATTGCTAATTTTTCACGAATCAGCTGAGGATTGCCCGTTTCCATAACATCATTCGCGATAGAAACCTGTTCCGCCAATTGGAGGCAGGTTGCAAAAAAATCACGTATCCCGTTGCTTTCAGGAGGGAATTTCTGACACAGAGATTCAATAAACGATTCCGCCCCTTGCGGCATCTCAAAGGTTACTCCAGGGAAGGATACGCGGGCGTAAGGGTTGACAGAGATAAATTCGACATCATCCGTGATGCCAACGGCTTGTAGAATCCGATGAATAATTTGTCCGCCAACGAAACCTTCCGGGCCACACCCGCTGACCAAGTGTACCCCCGAATCGAAGGTATAGCGCTTTCGTCGAAATCCGTGGGCGTATCCTCCTGGCCTATCATGGCGCTCGACTACCAATACACTTCTCCCCGAACGGGCAAGTAGGGCGGCTGTTGTCAAGCCGCCGATTCCAGCACCCACGATGATCGCATCGTAGGAATTTCTATTTTCTTGCTGATATGATTTCAGTACTACGAACCCCCCAACCTAGTTTGTATTGAAAAAGGATGGGGGTATTCTAAAGAGAATTACTCTAAAATGCTAAATCACAATTTGCAGATCGGTTCGGAGAAGTCGGAAACACCAAATTTATTGTATGCACGGAGTCTAAAACAGATTGGGGTGTTTTTAGCAACTGATAACTTTATCGAAGGGGCGTTGAGATCGATTTCAGAAATTGCGACTTCTTTCAGAAGTTGGTTGATGGAGTTGTTTGAAGAGCCGGTATAGACTTTGTATCCGGTGATTAGCTCACCCGTCTGTTGCCAGGACAAGCTCAGGTTTTCGAATCCGTTATCACCAATCCCCGTAAGTGCAATGTTTTCCACTCGCTTAGTGGTATCGTTCTCAATAAAAAGCGACCCAAACCGCCTTCCTTTCTGGGATGGAGTAAACTTGATATCAACTGAACAGGTTTGGCCGACACTCAATTTTTTGCAATTATTAACGACCCGACTGAAGTCCCCCTCTAGCCGGATCCGGTTAATATTGATTGGAATGTTGCCGCTGTTTTTGAGAACAACCCTTTTTGACGGGGAGGATTCACCAATAGTTTGTTCGTTAAAATTTAATGAACCAACTGATGCTTCCAATTTTCCTATTTTGGATGTCTGTGGTGTTCTTTTCGATCCTACGGTAAACTCCGCTTTTATAATCTGTTTTTTTCCGTTTCGGAAATAGACTTTGGCAATAATGAAGTGCTTTCCATTCGAAAGTTTGCTGGTATCTAATGGGCTCGCGTTTTTACTACTGCTGGGGCGAAGATCGAAGGGTTTTCTCCAATCAGTCCGCAATGGTTTCACATTCTTCTGATTGTTCTTATCCAGATAGAATTTTACTTTTCTTATCTTTTGAATTGACTGCAAGAAAATGTATACATTGCCACTGACGGTTTGGTTGGAGAGGAGAGTCGCCGCTGATCTGTCTGCGTTAAGGCTCATGAGTAAACGAGTGTCTTCTGCAGAGAACGCGATGGGACTAATAAATAACGAACAAACGAAAGAGATTAAGCTGAACGTAAAGGTAAGGTCACGAACATTCTCTAACTCGGGGTTTTTGGGGTTGTATAACATAAATGCAATCTCCAGTTGGTTAAGTTATTGTGGGATCGCTTTTGATATTGTGGTGAGTACCGAAGTGAGAGGGCTCAAGAGAGCGAGTCTTTCAATCTAGCCGCCTGTGCACTTAATAAAAATGCGGTTCTGGCGCGGTGCATACTACAAATTTCTGCAATCCCGATGTCAGAGGGTGAAAATCCTTAGACCGGTGACTTTGTTCTTGTCAGTAAATATCTGTTACTAACGATAGCAGGTGGTTAGAATAAGAGATTTTATTTCACTTGTTATTTTTTCCATTTTGTGATGTATCTCTCACTTTATGCTATACTGCTTATTAGGATTCGGATTAAGGCTTGAGGTTTGGTGTTTTTTCGCCTATGTGGAATTTTCCACCGCGTTCTGACGAAGAAGGTGTTGTCGTAAACAGTACGTAACAATAATAATTGTTTTTTGGCGGCAATGGGTTCAAATTAGATTTACTAAAAATGAGGAGAATGTACTATGAAAATGAAGTTTACACATTTGGTGAAAATAGCTTTATTGTTGCTAGTTTCCCCAGGTGTTTTTGCAGCAACGATAATGCCTTACGAGCTTGTTACTAAGGACTTTGTAGAAGCTGATGGAATATTATTTAATGTAGAGGTTGTTGAGGCAGGTCTTTTTTCGCACATGTACGGTTTTACTACTGATGGTGCGACTTCTGTTAATATCTCCGCCTCTTCGTTGGAACATGATATTGCCCTGCCGTCTGGGGATGTAAATATTTATTCAATTGCAGGGTTAACTGCAACTTTGAAGGATCCAAGTACGGGTGATGTTTTAGGTACAGGTTCCGATTTTATTTCAGATGTGTTGGGAGCTGGAAACTATATTGTTGAAGTTTCAGGTGACGCAACAGGACTCGCAGGTGGGAATTATGCTGTGAGTGTAGCACCCGTACCGTTACCACCAGCAATTTTGCTGATGGGAAGTGCCGTTGTGGGGTTGACTGCAGTGGGTCGGCGTAACCGCAAGGTAACTAAAGTCAGCTAAATAGTTCAATTTAGTAAATTAGAAAGGCCCGCAGAAAAGCGGGCTTTTTTTTGCCTTCAGAAAGAGAGAGAAAGTGGCAGCCCCCATGGCGTGCTTGCTGTTTCACCAGCTGCTGGGAACGGCGCGCAGGATTAAGCAGTCAAGCGAGACAGTAACAAGAGCACTTGCATTGCATATCAGTTATGCGATTCCAACGTTGAGTGTCACTACCATTAAGTTAGGTATATGACGCTTGAGCGTGGGAGCTAACATAACCCATGTCAATATATACCTCTCGCGCCCAAGAATACCCATTTTCAGTGCACATCTTTTCGCGAAGAGCGTCGTTGTAGAACCTTGAAAGAGATGACTCTTTCTGCGGTTCTACGCCTTGTCCTTCACGAAAATCCACCCACTCAAAACGGGCATTCTTGAACGCGAAAGGTATAATTTTGAAGAAAAAGAGTATTAGTACTCCGTCAATACAATGTTAGTACTAGCTAACAAAGATGGTACCTTCCGATGATGCAGTGTTAGATATCTCGAAAATACCGTTTAACCCGGTAATTTCGATAAGGCTTTCGGTGATGTTGCTTTCGTTTCGGATAAGGAAGGTGTGGCCGGCAAAACCAAAACCCGCTACATTACCCTCTGCGAGTAGCCCGGTTCTTGCCAGCGCTGTCCATTCTTCCAGAGTATCTACTGCGCCCGCGTCAATGCCTGAGAGGCTGATGATACCATTCGTGATCGTTGCGGTGATATCACCACTGCCGCCAAAAGCAGCGTTAACGTTAAAACCCGTGATATTTGGAGCGATTAAAGCATCTGCGTTGAAATAGTCTATTTTATCTCCCTCGCCAATCTTATAGTCGCTAACGCGATCTAACGAGGAGAGGGTTGATTCGCCAGTCTGGAATTCAAAAATATCTGCACCGATCAATCCTATCAGGGCATCCCTGCTGTTCGCGTTTGCTCTAACCACATCATCACCGAATGTAGAGGGAGCATAGTTGAATCCGTCGCCTCGACCTCCGGGAAACGTATCTGCGGTATTGCCGGCCGCCTGATAATCTGGGCCAGAAAGGGCTGTAACATTATCCAGAACTGCTTTGGCGGCATTAATCTGCTCAGCGCCATACGTAGAACCACTTCTCTCAACGACAGTTGAAAGGTAGGCAGCGGTTAATAATTTGTTGTTTGCGACGGTTAAGTCATCGTTTATAGAGCCGTTGAGGATGTCCAGCGCTATATTGGCCAGTGAGCTTTCGCCGGAATTAAGTCTTCCGACATAAAAAGCTTTACCACCTGCGTCTGCCGGGCGAGTGTATATGAATTGGTAGATGTTTTCGACCAGTTGATCCGAACTTTGGCCAGCAAAACGATCAGTGAATTCTGCTGATGCGCCAAATCCATTGACCAGGCTCGATATGTCGGTTCCCCCTGTGTTATCCAGTTGGGTCGCCCAAAAATCAAGGCCAGCTAGATCTGCTGGACGCCCGTAATAAGCGATGTACATTTTTTGAACAACTAATTTAGCCGTTTCTGTTGGCATGGTATTCGATCTCCTTAGTATTAATGTTTTAAAATTGTAATGATGAGTAAACCAGTA
>JAZGGE010000267.1:0-7444 GCA_036480195.1 Methylococcales bacterium | reverse complement strand
GGTGTTTCTCCGACAACCACCCAATCACGCTCTGTGACGGGAAACTTCAGCAGACGATCACGTACTGCTCCTCCGACAAGGTATTTCTTCACTGATATGTCATTTATTTCAAGGTTCTACACGACGTCCTTAGCGAAAAGATGCGCGCTGAAAATGGGTATTCTTGGACGTGAAAGGTATACCGATTAGAATGGTGAGAAAATATGAGGGGGATCAAATCAAAGCGTTTCCAAAGTGTTCAACGCTGGGAATATAACATTAATGGGAGGGATTTCGCATTTTATGCTCTCCACACTTCAGTTTTTAGCATATAGATGTGACATTTCTTGTGGAGGGCAAGGCGAAAAGTTGTCGCTGTAGCAATCTACAGCAAGGGTTTTCAACGCAGTTATCTGCAAAATGGTGTGCATGGATGCTGAAAATTTGGAGTGCGGAGAGTATATATACCTCTCGCGCTCAAGAATATCCATTAATAGCGCACATATTTTCGTGACGAGAGTCGTTGTAGAGCCTTGAAAGAGATGACTATTCCTTCGGTTCTACGTCTAGCTCTTCACGAAAATATATCCACTCAAAACGGGCATTCTTGAACGCGAAAGGTATAGCCAAATTGCTGGCTTCCGCGAGCTCAAGTTTTTCAGTCTGTAAGGGGTAATCGTAAATATTGAGCAAGAATCCGAGCGACTATTGCAGTTCGTCCGGCCTTATTATGATGAAAGCCAAAGCTCTTAAAGAGAGAGCAGAAAAAGCTCATATCCTATCAAACTGCTATAAAAGACGAGTATTGTACAAAGCACCCCTCGCATTGGAAAAAGGTGTAATACGTTAAAGTTAATATGTATCAATGCGAAAAACAAACAAACAACAGTTAAAGTGAATTTACCGGCCAGAAATGCCGTATCGTTAATTGCAAGCAATGCCTCCATCACCGGATTTATTTCTTCCCCGCCCTTTTCTAAAATTTTTAGGGTAAAGAAAGCATCAGAAATACTTAAAACAGAAATGGCTCCCGTAACGATAATCACCCATCGCTCATAAATATCAGTATAATATGGGCGATTTTTTTCTGCGTGTCGTTGTGGTCCCTTGCGCCGCCCCATATGCAGGGAGCAAATTATTGATTTTAATTGATTTTTGCGTCTATCCGGCAGATTGCGGCGATTGTTCTCTAATTTTTCCAGTAGGGTAGTTTGGTTTTCCATATTACTCAGATTAGTAAGTTCTTGTTATTATTTACCGAACAAGTGGCTAAGGCAACGATTATCGGATGATCCCAGAATACCAGCAAGTAACCTGCCACTTCCGATTTTACGGGGAGTTCAAGAGACTCTTGGTGCTCAATCAGTCAAACTGTAAAATATATCGACACTCTTCATTTAAAAGCCGCAGATCACTGTAATACATACATGCGAATTCTTATAACCGCTAACATCACTCCTTTCCTTTACGGGGGGGCAGATAACCATATCAAAGGCTTACATGCCGCTTTAAAGGAGTACGGACATGATGTTGAATTGTTACGCTTACCTTTTCAGTTTCAGCCTGAGTCGAGTATCGTCAACTCAATGGAATACTGTGAATCCCTTTCAATGGATAGGCCTAATGGTGTCGAAATTGACCGTTTGATTAGCTTGCAGTTCCCAAGCTATGGAATATGTCACTCCGACCATTGGATTTGGCTCATGCACCAGCATAGAGCAGTTTATGAACTCTTTGACAAACAGACCAAAACAAAAGAATTGACAGCGTTACGTACTCAAATCCATTCCTATGATAAACGTGTACTTTCAAAAGCCAAGCGTCTATTTTCAAATTCGCGCCGCGTGGCGGAAAGGCTCAAGGAATATAACGGCTTGGAGAGCATACCTTTATATCACCCTCCAGCAGTTTTCGACAAGTTCTATTGCAAGAAGGCATTCCCCTACATCTTTTATCCGAGTCGACTGGAAAGCCTGAAACGCCAGGATATACTCATTGAGGCTGCCCGTTTTACGAAATCCCCCATAAAAATCCTGATCGCGGGCGATGGAGGCCAACACGGGCGCTATCAAGAACTGGTAAAAAAGTATCGGATTTCCGATAAAGTGAGACTCTTGGGTCGTATTTCCGATGAAGAAAAGCTAGCTTTTTATGCTCGCGCTTCTGCAGTTTTTTTTGCGCCCTATGATGAAGACTATGGCTATATCACCCTTGAAGCCATGCTTGCTTCAAAACCTGTTATTACCGCCACAGATTCCGGAGGGCCGTTGGAATTCGTTCAACATCAGCAAACCGGATGGGTAAGCGAGCCACAGCCGGAAGCCATTGCCGAAATACTCGACGAAATTTATTTTAAACCGGAAGTGGCGCGAAAAATGGGAATTGATGCAAGGGCTTACTACGAATCTCTTAATATTTCCTGGGAACACGTTGTAAGAACACTGACTGCCTCCTAAGGATGGCAAGTTTATTTCGTCAGGCAGCCTAAGAACCATTGTTTAGGTGTATATGCTAAAATGCAAGGTTTGATGTCCAAGTGGATTGATGGGAAGTGGCTGAAATCTACTTGCGAACAACAGTGTCAACCGTATCACAATTAGTTTGCCTATGAGGAATTCTGTCAGATCTGATTTGCAGGAAGCAATTGCGCTGTGTAAGGGCGCCTTTCTGTCAGCCGCTGGATTTAGCATGTTTATCAACTTCCTGATGTTGATACCCGCGATCTATATGCTACAAGTTTATGATCGGGTTGTTCCCAGCGGTAGTGAATCGACATTGGTCATGTTGACATTGATCATGTTGTTCCTCTTTCTGACCCTTGGCGGTCTTGAATGGGTTCGATCCCAGATTCTGGTTCGGGTCAGCACAAGATTGGAAACGTTGCTGAACGAACGACTATTTAACGTCGCCTACAAACAATCTCTTTATACGGGTGGGCAACAAGGTTCATCACAACCGCTGGATGACTTGACCTCGCTTCGGCAATTCCTAACCGGAAATGGACTCTTCGCTTTCTTCGACGCCCCCTGGATACCCATCTATATTGCAGTTATGTTCCTTTTCCATCCCTGGTATGGGTGGGTTGCAATCTTTACGGCAATTCTCTTGAGTATTTTGGCCTTCATTAATGAAAAAGCCACCAGCAAACTATTGAGTGAAGCCAATTCGCTTGCAATATCCAGCCGTGGGCTGGTCAACAAGAATCTACGAAATGCAGAAGTCATTGAATCGATGGGGATGTTGTCGAATATTCGGCAACGCTGGCGGACAGGCGCCTATCAAGTCCTCGACCTGCAAGCGCGGGCCAGCGCCAGGGCAGGGCTTTTAACTTCTCTTTCGAAGACTTTGCGGCTGACTATGCAGTCGCTTATCCTCGGCTTAGGTGCTTATCTCGCGATTAACCAGGAAATAACACCTGGATTGATGATTGCCGGGTCTATTTTACTGGGTCGAGCGCTTGCACCCATTGATCAAATGATAGCAACCTGGAAAGGATTTATTAACGCGCGATCCCAGTACAAACGATTAAACGAGTTACTTCTCAAGATTCCGGTGGATACCGAAAAAATGTCTTTGCCTCCTCCCCAAGGTTCGATCCTTGTGGATGGAGTAATAATCACTCCGCCCGGCGCTAAAATACCTGTTATTAAAGGTATCAGTTTTGCCATCAAAGCGGGTGAAACGGTCGGTATCATTGGCCCTAGTGGTGCCGGAAAGTCAACTTTGGCGCGAGCATTATTGGGAGTCTGGCCCACGCTCCGGGGCAACATTCGTCTTGACGGAGCAGATGTATTCACTTGGGATCGGGAAGAGATAGGACCATATATTGGCTATCTACCCCAGGATATTGAACTCTTCGAAGGTACGATTAGTGAAAATATAGCGCGTTTTGGTCAGGTCGATCCCGACAAGGTTGTAGCAGCATCCAAGGCAGCGGATGTTCATCATCTAATATTACGCTTGGCGGAAGGGTATGACACTGTTATTGGTGCCAGCGGAGGTACCTTATCAGGGGGCGAACGCCAGCGGATTGGTTTGGCAAGAGCGATGTATGGTGATCCTCGATTGATCATCCTGGATGAACCAAACTCCAACCTGGATGATCAGGGAGAAGCAGCATTGGCAAAAGCGATCCAAAACCTAAAAGCACAAGGTGTGACTGTTATCATTATTACTCATCGGACAAACATAATCGGTACTTTAGACAAATTATTGGTATTAAAGGATGGTTTGCTCGTAGTCTATGGGCCAACCAACCAGGTTTTAGAGCATCTCCAACAGGCAAGCCAGAAAGCTGCGCCTGCTCTTAAGTCTACGGATTCAGGTGCATCAGCACCCACGGCGCCGGCCGTTAATTCCTGAGCGTCACAACGATTATGTCTGAAACACTTGCAGCCATTGCAACTGACAAGTCACTCCAGGTTAAAACCAGTGATCTGCCTATTAGGTATACCGGTTATTTCATTCTTTTTATCACCTTTGGGGTTTTTGGTGTATGGGCTAGCGTAGCACCGCTTGATAGCGCTGCTCTCGCACCAGGTGTTGTCACTGTAAAATCCCACAGAAAAACCATACAACATCTGGAAGGTGGTATTGTCCGCAAGTTATTGATCAGAGATGGCCATTTCGTAAAAGCAGGGGAAACACTGCTGGTTTTGGATGATACCCAAATCCGGGCCCAGCTTGAAATTCTCCGTGTGCAATATATTGCGGCATTGGCGTTAAATGCACGTCTGGTTGCCGAACGGGATAACCTCAACAAAGTGGATTATCCTGATGAGCTAACAAATGTTGCCGACCATCGAGTTGCGGAAGCACGTCAAGGGCAAGATCGAATTTTTAACGCCAGGAAAAACACCCGTGATGGTGAAATAGCAGTATTGAAACAACGGGTTGAGCAACTGAACTCTCAGATAGGTGGATTGACCGCTCAGCGGACAAGTGACCTCAGGCTGGTTGAATCATATACTGAAGAAATTGATGATTTACGTGAACTTCTTTCGGAAGGTTTCGCTGACAAGCAACGATTACGGGAGATGGAACGCAGTCACGAGAAAATCCGGGGCGAAATCGCGGAATTGACTGCGGAAACGGCCAGCGCGAAAATGCAAATTGGTGAAACGCAATTGCAAATTCTACAACTTACCAAGGAATTTCAGGAAGGTGTTGTCAATCAGCTCGGGGAAGTTCAAGCCACACTATTTGACGTCAAAGAACGGCTGGATGCCACCGAGGACAAAGTCCGTCGCACTGTTATTAGAGCGCCGGACAGTGGTATGATTCTTGGGCTATCCGTGCATACTGAGGGTGGTGTCGTAGCCCCTGGAAAGCCCATTTTGGATATTGTTCCGCAACAGGCAGATTTAGTCATTGATGCCCAAGTTTCCCCCATTGATATTGATCGGGTTAAAATCGGCATGATGGCAGAAGTCCGTTTCAGCGCATTTAAACAGGCAACCACACCGAAAGTAGAGGGCAAAGTTGCAAATTTGTCTGCTGATCGGTTGGTTAATGAGCAGACCGGAATGCCCTACTATCTCGCACAGGTCGAATTGACACCGGAAAGTCAAGAAAAGCTCAAGAATTTGGTGTTGCTACCCGGTATGCCAGCTGAAGTACTCATAAATACGGGTGAAAGAACGTTATTGGAATATTTAATGCAACCTGTGACGAATGCCTTTGCACGCTCACTCATTGAAGACTAAGCTGACACGATAATGAAGAAAAGTTGTATCGCCACGGTCTGGCTTTTGCTGGGTTTGACTGGAGGATCCTCCGCAGAAGATTTGCTCTCTGTCTATCATCAGGCTCTGCAGGCAGATCCTCGTTTAAGGATCGCGGAACTCAGGGTTGATATAGGAAAAGCCCAGGTTAGGCAATCAGTAGGACGACTGTTTCCACAAATAAGCGGCACCGCCAATATAACCTGGAACCGGCAGGATCAAGAACAAGTACGAACAGATAGCTTTAAAGGTGAACGCTACAATATCGTGTTAACCCAACCCATACTTGATATAGCAAAATATAAGGATTGGCAACGCGCTAGTGCGATATCTGGCCAGCACGAACAAGAGTTTATCGATACACGCCACCAACTTATGCTGGACACGGTAGATCGATATTTTTCGGTCCTGGCTGCTGAAGACGATTTGTTCTTTACCCAGGATGAGAGCGAAACCACAAAACAAAGGCTTCGACAGGTAAAGAAACTCTATTCCAAACAATTAGTAAAAGTTACTGATCTTTTAGAAGTAGAAGCACGTCTGGATAAGATTGATGTCGATGTCATTGAAGCCGAAAACAATCTGGAAATCACCCAAGAGAGCATAGCAGAGCTTACCGGTACCAATATAGTGGAAATATCCACACTCAATAACACTGTTGAATTCAACAAACTCCCGGATATTGCTGACCGTTGGATCAAAGAAGCTCGGAATAACAACCCAGGGTTGAAAGCGAAACAAGAAGCTATAAATGCCGCCCGCGAAGATTTGTCACAACAACTGGCGGGACACTATCCCGTCGTAAATTTTCAAGCCAGTGCCTTGAATAGTGATATCGGCTTTGACAATGCCCGCACAAACCATACTCAAACCCACGTTGCTGGCCTGAACTTGACCCTGCCGATCTTTGACGGTGGCTCTACATCGGCTCGGGTGTATGAAGCCAGGAAAAGACTGGAACTCGTTATGCATGAATATGAATCGCACTACCGGACAATATTAAAAGACACCAAAGCGTCATTTTTGAGTACCAATACCAGCGTCAAACGCATTCAGGCATCAAAAAAAGCTGTTGAATCAGCGAGCAAGTCCTATGAAGCAATGGATCGAGGATATAAGCACGGTGTGGTAACAATTATTGATGTCCTTGATGCCCAACACGAAAAATTCCGGGCCAAACGGGATTTGCAAAAGGCAAAATACGAATACATAACGAATCACATCCAGCTACTACGAGTTACTGGACTGATTAATGACAGGGCATTACAAGAAGTTAATAATTGGCTGGGGAGCCCAGCGGAGATTGATATTGCTTTACGGGGTCGAGCTAAACTGAACTTTTTAGAAGAAATCGATTGAGAGAATTATGCAATACCATCCGTAAATTCGTCTGTCCGCTGAGCTATTTCGCCTACCTGAGAGAATCTATTAGATAGTGAAGGTATTACATGTTTATCGCACCTATTACCCAGACACGCAGGGTGGGTTACAGGAAGTAATCCGCCAGATTTGCCTTTGTACGATTCCCCATGGCATCGAAAGTCGAGTCGCTACCTTATGTAAAAATCCCTTACCTCCAGTCGTTGAAATGACTGAGTCAACCGTATATCGATTCCCGCTTTCTTTCGAAATTGCATCGTGTGGGTTCTCAACGGGATTTCTATCGGGATTTAAACAACTCATCCGATGGGCCGATTTGATCCACTATCATTTCCCGTGGCCTTTTGCCGATCTTATGCATT
>JAZGGE010000266.1:0-4024 GCA_036480195.1 Methylococcales bacterium | reverse complement strand
GTTTAGCTAGATTGCGCGAGCATAGCTAACAATAATGGGCAGTTACCGAGGAGGCTTTCCGAGAATAGAGAACCTACTGCGGAAAAGCCCATTTTGGCCAGATTGTCCGATCATTTTCGTTAAATAGACTCACTATTCGCCTCAAATGATCGAAAAATCTGACTCAAAATGAGTGTCCCTCGCTACGGTTTTTATTCTCGGACAATCTCCTAGCCGCCCCTATGATGCCCCCTGAATAACGAAAATTCGAAAAAGAGTAGGACTCATTCTTGTGGGAATACCTCAGAATTTGTCCTGATTTCACCGAAAGGTATCCGTATATCGCCAAATTTCGCTATGTGGCACCAATACTGCCTTTCTCAATTAAAGATGCTAGAATAGTAATCCTTCGACGATATACTTATATGCTTGGTATAATTCTTGCCCACTCACAATGACTGCCTAAGGCTTTGTGAGCACGAACAAACTGGTATGAATCTGAACCCCACATTCCATGAGCCAGAGGTTCATCTGATTTTCATAATCGACCAGGGTCGTGGTACAGCTTGCTGCAGCCACGGTAGTGTTCTGCCGACTAACGGTTGAAAATTGACCAAAAGATTACTTACTTGGAATGGGAAATAAATAAATTGTACATTATGGCGCAGTATTTTTGTTTGTCTTTATTCGTATAGCAACGGGCGCATAGCTGGCTACGTAACTGTTGCTATACGAATGAAGACGGACAAAAAGGCAAGGATCATCCAATAACCATTTGGGATCCGTTGTCGGGTAGAGTCCCGAGCAGTTTTCTAAAATTTGATCCAGATAATTCTGCTCCTGGGGGAAATCGCGCAGGGTTTGTAACTGTTTGCCATCAATTTCGGCCAGCACCGTCGCCCCACCGGTGCCTGGTTTATACAAGGTGCCGCCCACAGCAAAAGGCTGGACAAAAATATCAACCTGAATACCTTCGCCCACGGACTGTAAGTGGATATGCAAACGACTATCAGCTTCGACCGTTTCCGCATGACTGGATTGCCCACCAATATCCCATTGCACCGTTAGCATTGAAGCGATTGAATCAATAACCTGTTGTTTGGCTGTTTTTGGCACCAGCAGTCCATTCTGTCCCAGAATGCCGGCAACCTGACGCTGTTACTCATTAACGCGATAAATCAGAATGCCATCGCTTGCTGTTCTTTCAGCAATATATTTTTGCTGCTCATGGGGGTAAGGCGAAAGAGTGATAAGTAGCTTTCCTTTTTGTTCCGAAACCAGTAATTGCAATTCTGCAAGGGCGATATTAACGGGTGAATCAAAGCTGTTTGCATCATCCAAATAGACATTAGGATGCTCCTCTGCTTCGACAATCGCGAGGTTATTTAACTGGTACACTTCTTTTGGGCGATAACTGTAGAAACTCCGCTCATATTCCACCTCAATATGATCGCAAACCCGCAGATCCTGTTCGGTCAAATAGTCAAACTCCTCCCGATTCTGCTGCAAACGTTTTATCGCCACGGGACGGGCCATTTAATATCGCACCTTTTCTACGACTTAACGCCTGATTCAGAGCCGGGCCCAAAATAGTTCGAACCACGTATTCTGAAGCTGGCAAGGTAAAGTGCCCATTGTCATATGTAATCAATCCTTCTTTACGATCATTATTCAAGTAGGTTAGACAGCCTTGTACATTGCAAAGCCCGTCAATCAAAGACACATACCGTACGTAATCAGCATTTTTGTATCGGGCCTTGAACATCTTGTCAGTGCGGAAAACCCCTTTATCAAGATAGACCTTCAACCGATTTCTGGTATGTTGCCAGTATTCTCTCAAAATAATTTTGTACAAATAAGAATTCCACTGTGGAACGGGGCCTACTAATAGTACGGTTTTTACGTCTATTTTTTTCAAGCGAGCTATTACAGCATCGTATCGTTTGGCTCTATGGCCCCTCCCCTGCGCCAGAATAACAACATCGGGCTTTAAATCAACCAGCCTATCCCAGATAAAACGGTTGGCTCTATTGCAAGTTTGTAAGGGATCAGGTGAAATATCCGCTGCTGAGGGTGGGCAACCTGATGAACCTGCCTGCAATAGGGAGACATCTGCCGGCAAAATAGCACTTAAGCCGTAATTTAAATGCTGAGCATGAGAATCCCCCCACAAGAACACTGTTCGTTTTGACTGTGGTGTAACACAGCTGGCAGCGATAGTTGCTTTGGGCACTTTTTCAATGATGTCATAAAAATTACATTCATGGCGATCGTGCTTAAGTAAATCATGAGATTTGGTATATTGCAAATGACTGAAAAACTTATCGTAATTAGCCTTATCCGGCATTCTAAACGGCAGACCTCCTGCCAAAAAAGTACCCAACGCAATAGTGAAAGTAAGCGCCATTAACATACTCAGTAGAAAAGTCCTGTTACTTTGGTTACTGCCGAAACGCAGTGGTAACTCAACAAAACGATACGTCAACCACGCTAGCAGCACACTGGTTAGAGCCAATATAGCGCGGATTTCTACAGGGGTTTTTCCTATGTTTATAATTTTTGCAAAAGCCAGTAGTGGCCAATGCCAAAGATACAAGGGATAGCTTATCAGACCAATTATCACCATCAATGGATGGGCCAGGAGTGTTTTATTAAGCCAGGCATTGGGTCCGGCGGCAATCATTAAGGCAGTACCTAAAGTGGGTAGAACTGCCCACCAGCCCGGAAAAGCGCTGTCTTTGTCAAGTAAAACCACCGCTGCTATTAGTAGAATAATTCCCAGGCAGGCACTGGCATTGTTCAACCATGTCATGTTTTTAAGATAATCCGCCAGCTTACTGTTCAGACTATGACTTCGCCAAAACTCCGAGCGCGGCCAGTAGGCCAATAGAGCCCCGGTCATTAGTTCCCAAAAACGTGTCTGCGGAAAATAAAACGTGCCCACAGGATCATCACCGACACGATAAATATTCAGAACAAATGAAGCCAAAAAAATCGCGGGTAAAAAATACAGCAGTCCAATGTGTTTCCGATAAGCTAAAAATAATAATAGCGGCCAGATAAAATAAAACTGTTCTTCCACACCTAATGACCACAAATGCAACATCGGCTTTAGCTCAGTTTGAATATCGAAATAGCCTGATTCGCTCCAGAACACGAAGTTGGCAACAAAGCCTGCACCACCTGCCATATGCTTACCCAAGTTGGCAAATTCTTCCGGCAATAACAACCACCATCCGGCCGCATAACAAACTGATAAAACCACCAGCAAGGCTGGATAAATCCGTTTAATACGTCGCGCATAAAAGCTTTTAAAACTAAAACGCGCGTGACCCAGGTCTTTAACAATAATGCCGGTGATTAAAAAACCGGAAATCACAAAAAAAACATCAACACCAATAAAGCCGCCACATTTTATTTCAGGAAAAGCATGAAAAATAACAACCAACGACACAGCAACTGCTCGCAAGCCATCAATATCTGCCCGGTACAGACTACTCGTTGATAGCGGGTTGGCAAGTTTTTCAGTGTTCGTCAATGACCAATTCCTTCCGATTTTCTCACTCTCTTTACTCTTTATTAGGTTTTTATCAAACTTCCAGTCGTGGTATTCTAGTAGAGTTGTAATTGGCTCCAGTAGCCGCTATTTTAAACAAAACCCTAGGGAGAAACGAAACAATGAGCGAAAGAATTATAATGCGTACAGGTGAAGCACTGGTAGCCGGTGGCCCCCCTGGAACAGCAGCAGAACCCGAAGTTATTATCGGTGAACTTGATGGTCCAGTGGGTACTGCACTTGCCACATTGACAGGTGATCAAGTTAAGGGACATTCCCGCGTTTTTGCCATTCTGAATACTGATATTCAAGTTCGCCCCGTTACATTGATGGTCAGTAAAGTCACCGTCAGAAGCAATCGTTATACCAATATACTCATGGGCACCGTACAGGGCGCTATAGCCAACGGCGTACTCGACGCAGTTCGTGCCGGCGATATTCCCAAGGAAAAAGCCAACGACCTCGGCATTATCTGCTCAGTCTGGCTTA
>JAZGGE010000265.1:0-3245 GCA_036480195.1 Methylococcales bacterium | reverse complement strand
AGTTTTGTTCATCCTGGCTTCAAGATAAGCCTTACTTAACAGAGGGGTTATCTCAGCAGGCAGGTGTTTATAAAAACCTTCGTCGAACGGTGTAGTGAAATAAGTAGATTCTGAATCTCCAGCCTGATTATACTTTTCTAGTGCTGCGCAAGATAGTAACAACAGATTAAATCTGAAATAATCAAATTCAGGAATCAGTGCCGATTCGATATTGCTGGCTTGTTCACAGCTTGTAACAACCAGAGATTTATTTGCATTTGTCTGGAATTCGTATCCAGAAAGGTTGAAATCTTTATCCTTCCATCGTTTATCAACTGAAAAACCAGGGAATTCCGCAATATTAATAGATGGTTTAATCGGTATTTTTGCATTATTGCAGGCACCTAGTAATAGACTGAATAGTGCGATTAAAAAAAAGCGTCTCATGGTTTTTGTTTGGTCGAGATTGATAGTAGTAGATGTTTTACATACTGGTTACGGTTAAGACTTACGTCAGGGCGGTTAGATTCGGTAGCCGCTGTTTTCCAGTCACCTGCTTTAAGTGCTGCGTTAAACTTGGGAAAGATATTCACCAGTCTGCTGGCACCTAAATTGAAGATCATGTCAAATAAGGCTAGCTTTAAATTCTTATGAAGGCTGTCAAAGCTATCTGCATGTAACCGTTCAGACCCCCTAATACATTGTAACCAACTGATATTAACTGGAAAATAATTCGGCTATTTTTGGCAAAAACATCTATTTTGATTGGCCCTCAAAAACAATCAATGACTTACGATTAAATCAGTATCTATAATGCCATTTTCGCCGTCTGTAACTTGCTGTAATCTATGTGGTTTATGGGTATGAACGGTTACATCTGCATAGCCTGCAGTTTTCGAATATATTCGAACTAGTTCTTTATAAAAGCTACCAATATGTTTATCCAATAAAAGGTTTATGTCATGCTCTTTCATGACTAAGGTTGTATAGGACTTGAATGATGAGGCTCCATATCTTTGTCCCCAAGGGAGTTTTACGATGTTGTCGTATTCGGTTTGTTTTTCTTGCAACGTAGCAACCTGGGTGGGCTTATTGTTTTTTGTTTTGTAGAGTATGAGTGGTGATACGGCATTCCTCTTGGGAACAAGGTGGCCAACACCAATAGTAACATTACCTTTGGTGTCTAGGTAAAAATGATTGAATTTGCCTTCATACTGATACAGCTTTTTTTGTAATTCTATTTTTAGGTTTACTAGTGATGGCACGGTCTTTATCTTTCCTTGGCAGCATGGTGATTTATTGATCTACATAGTAAATAACTATGATATTTGGGATTATTCAATAATTCAACAAAGTAGCAGGTTTGTGCTTTTACCTCATATCGGTACCATCTTCTTTAAAAAAATGATCCGATTCTATCGTAACCGGTTGTTTTTGAGAGAATAGTTATTTCTTGTTGGTATACATTGTGAGAAGACAGTAACGATATGGATTCACTTACCTTGAAAAAACCGGAAGGCCTTTTTTCTGGTTAGCATAGAAAGCTGCGATATCAAGAATATCTTCCTCGGTTAGGCTGCTAACCATACCTGTCATAATAGGACTCTTTCTTTTTCCGGATTTATATTGGTTTATTGCATGAACCAAATAGCTTTCGTACTGGCCTGCAAGATGTGGGTAGTTCTTATCGCTGCCAACTCCTTTTCCGCCATGACAGCCCGCACAACTTGCTGCTTTTTTCTTACCGGCTTTTGGATTTCCAGTGATTTCATGACTCACTTTAGTTAGCTTAAATCCTTCGAGATACGCTCCAATATGTACCCTGTTTTCCTCAGTAAGGCTTAATGCATTGCCTTCCATAGACATGTGGTTCCTATTTCCAGCTGCATAAGCAGTTAAAGCAGCTACTGTGTATGCTCCTGACTGTCCGGCGACAAGGGGGACATGGTAACGCGGGAAAGCATTGGTATAACCCGGCCTACCGTGACAGCCGGCACAACCCTCAAATAAAATCTTTCCTTTAATGGGGTCGCCTGCTGCTTGTACAGACCCTCCGCAAGCCATAGCAACGAATCCAGCTGTCAGCAGAGCTTTTTTGAATATTTTTCTCATTATTTATACTCCCTTAGGTAAAAAGATACTCTTCGTACTTGAAGCTTCAAAGTACGGAGGGTGTATTTCTATTGTCTTCAAAAAAGCGGAATTCAGCAAGAGTAGCTGGCAAGTTTTTTCCAGACAAAATAAAGCCGCGCAGAACGGTTGCCCTGCGCGGCTTTTTTAACGGCGTCCTTTTTTTACAAGTTACCGGCGTTATCTCCTAAATATGAAGCTACGCCAGCGGGGCTTGCATCCATGCCGGAATCTCCCTTATTCCAACCAGCGGGGCAAACCTCGCCATTTTCTTCAAAAAACTGTAAGGCATCAACCATACGAATCAATTCATCCATATTCCGCCCCAGAGGCAGATCATTGACGACTTGATGCCGTACAGTGCCTTCCCGGTCAATTAAAAAAGTGCCGCGATAGGCGACTGGCAATGCTTCGCATTCCACATCATAAGCTTGAGTAATAGTATGACCTACATCGGCGGCCATTGTATAGCGAACGGCGCCTATTCCACCCTTGTCAATCGGCGTATTTCGCCATGCATTGTGGCTAAAATGAGAATCAATAGACACGGCAATAACTTCTACGCCTCGACTTTTGAACTCATCCAATCGGTGATCTAAAGCGATTAATTCGGTAGGACAAACGAAGGTAAAATCCAGTGGGTAAAACAACAGGATCGAATATTTACCTTTTGTAGCAGAAGAAAAATTAAATTCATCTACAATTTCGCCGTTACCTAAAACGGCTGGAACGGTGAAATCTGGGGCAGGTTTTCCAACAAGTACGCTCATTTTAGTGTCTCCTTAATAATAGAATATGTTGATTTAGGCGGAAGGATTTTTGATGTAGAACACAAGCCTATTTTACACTAATTTGCTTGGAATTACGCCACTTGGTGATTGTTGTTTGAAATTCCTGACACCCTATTGCTATCGACAACCTCATCTATCCTGGGTATGGTTTGCGTTAGGTCATCCCAAATGTCCATTTCATCTTTTTCCTGATCACAACACCCAACTATCTTGACGAATGATCGTCCTGCGTTATTGAACAGTTCCAGTGATGCAATCGTCGTGTTGTTACTTGGTTTCTTTACGACCCAAGCACTGTCAATCTTTGACTTTGCAAACTGCAAACGGGTGGAGTGGGTAACAAGG
>JAZGGE010000264.1:0-3601 GCA_036480195.1 Methylococcales bacterium | reverse complement strand
CACGAAAACATGCGTTTGCATTTGGATGCATATATAATTAGAGAATCCAAACAAGAAATTTCGAAGGACTGATATGAACCGTACTAACCATATATTGATCGTTGACGATGTTGCCGACAATATCCAGGTCGCAATGAATTTTCTCCAGGAAGATAATTATGAGTTTTCTTTTGCTGACAATGGCAAAGAGGCGCTTTCTATTCTTGGGGAAGAAACGGTGGATGTTGATTTGATCCTTCTGGATATTATGATGCCTGACATGGACGGCTATGAAGTCTGTCAGAAATTGAAAGCTTCTCCGCGATGGCAAGATGTACCTGTTGTTTTTTTAACCGCCAGGGTGGATGCGGAATCCATTGCGAAAGGTTTTGATGTCGGGGGTGTTGATTATATTACCAAACCTTTCCATGCCAATGAGCTTTTGGCCCGGGTTAAAAATCATATCCAGCTTCACCATGCCAAGGTTTTTCTTAAACACCAAAATATAGATCTGGAGACTAAGGCAAAGTACGAACAAATTCGTTTACTTACTGAGCTTGAAGACAATCAAAAGGAAATGATTTATATGCTTACCGAGTTGATGGAAGCGACATCCGATGAAACCGGTAAACACATCAGACGAATGGCTGAATCTTCCCGGTTGTTGGCCACCTATCATGACAGTTTGACGGAAGAGGATGCAGAAACCATCTTTCACGCAGCGCCCATGCATGACATCGGCAAGATGACCATCCCACAAGAAATTCTTCATAAACCTGGCAAGTATACAGAAGAAGAATTTGAAATTATGAAGGATCATACAATTAACGCCTACGAGTTGCTCTGCTGTTCGAAACGGAGATTGATGAAGTCTGCTGCGATTATTGCCCATGAGCACCATGAAAAATGGAATGGGAAAGGTTATCCGAGGGGGCTTAAGGGATCCGAAATTCATATCTATGGCCGGATTGTCGCGTTGGCGGACGTTTTCGATGCGCTAACCCACGCCCGTTTATACAAAGATGCCTGGGCTATCGATGAATCGGTTAGTTACATAAAAGAACATCGAGAAAAACATTTTGACCCTGAACTGGTTGATATTTTTGTCGAGCATCTTGATGAGTTCATAGCTATCGCGCAGATAACATAATTGCTGGGCATTTCCCTCAAACCTATGTTGGGTTGTTTCTCCAATATTGTGCCAGCAAATATCCTTGTTTTTTGTGTATTACTACTTTTTTACTCTAGCCCGCTTCCGGCGGCTTCCGAACAAGTCAGCATACAACTAAAGTGGCAGCATAGTTTTCAGTTTGCTGGTTACTATGCGGCGATCGAGAAGGGGTATTATCGGGATGCGGAGCTGGATGTTCGCCTGAAGGAAATCAATTTTTCCAAAGACAACGTGGAACAGGTCATTGCCGGTGAATCTGAGTACGGTGTGTCCGATAGTACTTTGGTTATATATCATCTGAAAGGCAAACCCGTAGTACTACTTAAACAGTTTTTTCAGCATTCTCCCCTGGTTTTTCTTTCTCGCCGCGAGTCAGGCATTGTTAGTCCTTATGAAATGGTGGGGAAAAGCGTTGTATTTAATAACAACAACAAGGGAGATGCCTCATTAAATACCCTGTTATTCAATATGATGGGAGATTTGTCTAAAATTAATATGGTCGAATATGACAGCTCTTATTTTCAACAATTTATTGACGGAAAAATTGATGTCATTTTTGCATATTCCACGTCGGAACCCTATTTGCTAAAGGAACAGGGAATAGATGTCAACATCATCAATCCACAAAACTACGGTATCGATTTCTACGGAGACAATTTTTTTACTTCCCAGAAAGAATTGAGCGAACACCCCGAGCGTGTAGCTAAAATGAGCCAGGCTACTGTGAAGGGCTGGCAATATGCGCTTGATCATCCCGATGAAATTATCCAACTCATTCGTGATAAATATAATCCATCGCTTTCAACAGGTTATTTGCAGTATGCCGCCGATACTACCCGGCAGATGATGATCCCGGGAATGATCGAGTTGGGTTCAATAAATCCTAAGCGTTATCAGAGAACTGGTGAAGAGTATCTTCGTTTAGGTTTTACCGAAACCAGTAAGATCGAAAAGGAGTTTTATTATGGGCCGTCTGTACCGTATCTTGCTCAGGTAAAACTTACAGCAAAGGAGCAAGCCTGGCTAAAGGCGCATCCTCTTATTCGACTGGGTAGTGAATCAAACTGGCCACCATTCGAATTTGTCGATAAATCAGGACAGCTGCAAGGGCTTAGTGCTGACGTTATCAGGTTGGTGGAGCAAAAGCTTGGTATACAGTTCAACGTAATCGCACAATACGGCTGGGCAGAAACGTTGGAAAAAGTAAAATCCCATGATATTGACATAATAAGCAGTATCGTTAAAACTCCGAGCCGAGAGAAATATTTGAGTTTTACCGAAGCCTATATCGCCCCTCCTACTGCTATTTTTATCCGCAAAGACAGTGCTGCCGTATCCAGTCTGGAGGATTTGAAAAAGAAAACCGTAGCGGTAGAAAATCAATACTACACACACCAGCGATTGGCTGATGAATATCCGGACATTAAACTTCTACTGGTTGATACGACTACCGATGCCTTAAAAGCACTTGCTTATGGCAAAGTCGATGCTTACGTAGGCAATCAGGGTGTGGCCAACTGGGTAGCCGAGCAAAATGTGCTGACCAACCTGAAAATTGCCCACGGTGCGGGGTTAGGTGAGGCGCCCCTCACATTGGCTGTCCGAAAGGATTGGCCAATATTCCAGGGCATTCTGGACAAAGCGATGGCCTCGATTTCAAAAGCAGAAATACTAGCCATTAACCGGAAATGGCTGGGAATTAATTCTGGCGCAAGAAAACTCACGCTAAGTACGGCAGAACAAAAATGGCTGGATGAGCACAAGACCATTCGTTTTGCCGGCGACCCCAATTGGCTTCCTTATGAGGCATTTGATAAACATGGTAACTATATCGGTATTGTTGCTGAGCATTTAAAACTAATCGAGCAAAAACTGGGGATAAAAGTCAATATCATTTATTCTGATACATGGAGTGACTCAGTCGCAAAAGTTAAACGAGGTGAGATTGACGTACTATCCGAAACCAGTGATTCAGATTTAAAATCACAGTTAACATTTACTCAGGCCTATGTCTCAAGTCCTGTCATTATCGTCATGAAGAATGATGAAGACTATGTTGAAAATATCGATCAGATAAAACAAAGAAAAATTGCGATTATTAAGGAGTATGGCTATGTTCCGGAAATCATTAAAAAGTATCCTGATCTTGGTCTTCATCGTGTTGACACTATTCACGATGGACTCACTGCAGTGTCAACGGGTAAAGTTGACGCACTTATAGCAACGTTGGCACAGGCAAGCTATCACATATCCGAACTTGGGATAAACAACATTCGTATTGTTGGAAAAACAGAATTTAAGACCAAGTTAGCTTTTGGTATGCGTAAAGAATTTGCGCCATTAGTACCCCTGTTTGATCGCGCACTTGGCAGCATAAAGCCGGGAAAAAAACAACGCATTCTTGACGCCTGGGGAAAACACAAATTCGCTACGAAAATTGATTATGGATTA
>JAZGGE010000263.1:0-4935 GCA_036480195.1 Methylococcales bacterium | reverse complement strand
AGAACATCTTCTTGTTTTACGGTATCGACAACCCGCATGGTATAAGGCTCGAATTTTTCTCCTACTGCTTCTATCGGACGGATTTGATAAGCCGCCAGCATTTGATCTAACCGATTCAACGTTATTTCCTGCCCATCCCGTAGCCCTTTTATCAAACGAGTCTCCCGTTTTCGGAACCACAGCCGGAGACGAAACAATCGGTAACTTTTAGCGGCATTTAAACCTCCTTCCAGGTTATCCCTCAAATCCAGCAATTCTAAAAGTAGCGGTCGCAGCTTTTCTTGAGCCAGTTGTACGGTTTGGTTTTGATTCCGCTTCATCTCTGTCTCTAGAGCTGTCTGGTTTGCCTGGACTTCTTCAAACAAAGAATGGAACAGGTTTAGTGCTTGTTTAATATTGTAAGTATCACTTTGAGGAATTTCACCCGATTGCATCTTATCTTTAATGCGAACTTCCCCATCGTTACCTGTCGGGATAGGATTTTCAGCATATTCTGAATCCAGAAAAGCGCTATAGGCAATCAACAGGAATTCTTTTCGTTCTTTATCCATAGGGATTATCAGCGTTATTATTTAGGCATTCTCTCCAAAGCCCTTGCAAAATTGGTTTATCCAACCGTCTTTCCAAATCGCTCCTTTTCAATCCAGCTACCAACGTCTCCAAGCTGACAGGTGCATTATGAAATAGAGAATAGGCCATTCGATCTTTTTGGGTTGAAACAGAATCATAGGCCTGCCTTATGCGTTGAAAATGCTGAGCATCACGCTCTATCGGCAGCTTCCGAACCTGATTTAGGTAGGCCTGTTTGACCTCCTTATCGCTGGCATCGCTGTTGATACCCAATAATTCAAATGGATTTACATGGATAAGTTCAACATTATCTTGAAACATGATGGACCGATCAATCGCCTCTAATAATTGATCTCCACTGTTCTCAATGCGCTGATCAACCTGCCTCAACAACACACGGAAATCAATCGTTTCATATTCGTGCTCTTCCAACCATTCGGGATCTTCGACCAAATCAAAAATCAAGGGGCCGAGAAATTGAGAAATTTGGGTTAATGCTATCGTATCCCCGGTTTTTTTCAACTTCACCAACAACTCCTGAAGCACCACCATATCGGTCGGCATCATTCGGCTCGCCTCGTTGCGGGTCTTCGCTACGATACGATAAAAAGAAAATATCGAGGTTTCAGGACTGATTCGAAGCCCCTCCTCTGCATATTTTTTCAATAAATCGTATGCATATTGTTTTTCTAAAAGAGCGCAGAAAGTTCTGAGCTCATCCGCCGACCACTCCAATATTAAGGCAGCACCAAAATATTTATTCACTGCGGCAAAGGCCATATCCAATGAATCATCTTGGTCTCTTTGAAAATGACCGATCAAAGAAATCAGACTTAGAAAAGTATTTCGATCCGGTTTTTTACCCGCATGTTGTTTTAAAGGTTTGCGATAGTATCTCAGCCTACTTCCAGGAAGCCCTAGCCGACTCCCATAAACGATTACCTTGAAGTAGCCAAGTAAAAAACCCACCTGCCGGCAACCCTGCTCTATCCGGGTTTCACCACCTTCAACATCGTCATGTAAATAAGCCAACAATCCACGATGAATATTGAGATCACCTTCTGTATCTTTTTCTTTTAAAGTATTGACAGCAATCTCAAGCACCTTTTCAGCAAGATCGAATTGACCCATAGAAACACTTTCGCGAACGTCAATGATGCAAGCATCAATAAGAATTCTCTGTGCCCCGGTATGAATCCCATCCCGTGCCAACAAATCAGTCGCATACTCCATCGCTGTTCCAATTTCCCCCACCGCCAATGCAGATTCCGCAGCGACAAACAGAAGGTCATCATCCTCCGGGAAGCGGTTCAGAGCAGTCTTGGCCCACTCCATAACTTTGCTGTCATCTGTTTCCTGAAAATCTGCTAGCAAGTTCAGGTATGTCGCCTTATCGTCGGCATCGTTTTCCAGACTAGCCTCGAGAACCCGGTCAAGACCCTCGACTATCTTCCCTTTTATCCGTTTCCCTAGCATCACCTGACGTCTTTGAATCATCGACAAAATCAAGTGATCGGCCCCACCGTCATTCTGCCGCATGGCATCAAACGCACGCTGCCAGTAACCTATCGCCAATTCCAGATTGCGATCCTGTTCTGAAGCCAATGCTGTCACCCGCCACTTTTCAAAAGAATCCAGTTCGGAAATTTCTTTATGATAGTACGGCAATTCCGAAGGGCAATTGACCAACAGGGAAAAAGCAATTTGGCTTAGGGCTTCCTGCTCAAAAAGTTCGGCATTGTCGAGCAGATTTCTAAAGAGTTGGCGATACGATAGGGAATCCGTAGTCTGTTCCAACACCCACTCCAATCCTTCTTGCTCTATGCCGCAAAGCCTGGCGATAACCGGTTTGGCCGAATCAACGATATGCTCGTCTACTACAATCCACTCGCAAAGTGGCTGCATTGCCATCCGGATTGTTTGAGCAACACGACAAAAAGATGATTCATTTGAAATTAGGCTAATCAGTGTACTTGCTATTTCGGGCGTGGAATTTAGCAACGATAGCGCCCTTAATATTAGCCGGGGCTCGTGGAATGGTGAATGGTAGGGAATTGCTTTCAGGAGTTCTTCAGTGGCCATATCATCACCACCACAATATGCCTCTACTGCATTTTGAAATATCGGGTAGTGTCTCAGGTCGTCACTACCGTCCAAAGCCGTGACATTACTTTCCGACTTCCCAGAGAGCAAAGCTGCCACCCTTTCACGATCCAAACTCATGGATAAAGCTACTGATCCAGCTTCGATTTCAGTAACTTATTGACCTCCCCCGGATTTGCCTTGCCCTGGGTCGCTTTCATCACCTGGCCTACAAAGAAACCGAATAACTTATCTTTCCCACCACGGTATTGCTCGACTTGGCCGGGATTGTCAGAAATAACCTGATTGATAATTTCCTCAATAGCACCGCTATCGGTAATTTGCTTCAATCCTTCTTTTTCGATAATGTCATCGGCGTTATTGCCACTACTCCACATCATCTCAAATACTTGCTTGGCAATTTTTCCGGAAATTGTCTGATCCGTAATCCGTTTCAACAACCCAGCCAAATTATCTGCACTGATTGGAATTTCACTGAAGTCCAAACCTTCCTTGTTCACACTGCCTGCGACATCGCCAATTACCCAGTTTGCGCACAATTTAACTTCGCAACCTGCTGCTTGATGCGCATCTTCGAAGTAATTAGCCATTTCACGGCTACTGGTCAGAATGGCTGCATCAGTTTCGTTCAATCCATAATCTTTCTGAAAGCGCTGGTACTTTTCATCGGGAAGCTCAGGTAAGTCCTTTCGAACAGCCATAATCGTCGCCGCATCGATTTCCAGGGGCAATAAATCCGGATCCGGGAAATAACGGTAGTCGTTCGCTTCTTCCTTACTCCTCATCGGTCGGGTTTCATCCTTGTCTGAATCGTACAAGCGGGTTTCCTGAACCACGCTGCCGCCACCTTCAATCAGATCAATCTGCCTCTCGACCTCATAATTAATTGCCTTTTCCACAAACCGGAAGGAATTCAGATTTTTTACTTCCGCCCGTGTTCCATAAGCTTCCTGTCCCATTGGCCGAACCGATACATTAGCATCACAGCGGAACGAACCTTCCTGCATATTACCGTCACATATTTCCAGATACTTGACCAATGCATGGATTTTCTTCATATACGCCACTGCATCCTCCGCCGAACGGATGTCCGGCTCGGAAACAATTTCAAGCAACGGCGTTCCAGCCCGATTAAGATCAACCCCGGTAAGCCCTTGGAAATCCTCGTGCAGTGATTTCCCGGCATCTTCTTCCAGGTGGGCGCGGGTTATTCCTATTTCTTTTTCCGAATCTCCTGACCTGATCGTCAAGGTGCCAACACCGACGACTGGCAATTCGAATTGGCTAATTTGATAGCCTTTTGGTAAATCCGGGTAAAAATAGTTTTTTCGGGCGAAAATTGACCGCGTAGCAATTTCCGCGTCAATCGCCAAACCAAATTTGATAGCCATCCGAACCGCTTCACCATTAACCACCGGCAAGACACCCGGCAACCCCAGATCAACCGCACACGCCTGAGTATTAGGTGAAGCGCCATAGGCTGTCGAAGCCCCCGAAAAGATTTTTGATTTAGTCGCTAGTTGGGCGTGTATTTCCAGCCCTATGACTGTTTCCCATTGCATATCCACCCCCATTATTCAAAACCTTTCGGTGCTTTTAAATGCCAATTGGTTACTTGCTGATAACGATGGGCAATATTGAGCAGCCGGGGTTCGGAAAAATAATCACCAATAATTTGCATGCCTACCGGTTTATTCTGAACAAAACCAGCCGGAACGGAAATTGCCGCACCACCGGCCAGATTAACACCAATAGTATAGATATCTGATAAATACATGGATAAATGATCATCCATCTTTTCTCCAATACCAAAAGCGGTCGAAGGAGACGTAGGAGCCACTAAAACATCCACTTCCGAAAATGCCCGTTTAAAATCATCCCGGATTAATCGTCTGATTTTTTGTGCTTTTAAATAATATGCATCGTAGTAACCTGCTGACAGGGCATAGGTTCCAATGAGTATCCTGCGCTTTACTTCCGCACCGAAGCCTTCACCCCGGGAGCGGGTATACAGATCGTCCAGATCTACCGGGTCTTCACACCGATATCCAAATCGTACTCCGTCAAATCGGGACAGATTGGAAGAACACTCTGCTGGAGCAACGACGTAGTACGCAGGCACTGAAAGTCCAATGTTTGGCAGGCTTATTTCTTTGACATCAGCCCCTAATGATCGTAGTTCCTGCACTGCATTTTCAACAACTTTTGCGATCTCGTCATCCAGCCCTTCTTTGAAAAATTCATCAGGCAAACCAATTTTCA
>JAZGGE010000262.1:0-9394 GCA_036480195.1 Methylococcales bacterium | reverse complement strand
AAAATTTCCAAAGCAAATTCGCGTTATTCCCTCAGAGGAATATTGAGGGGTATCGTATGACACCTACTTGTGTAATCCACTGCTTGCCGCAACGGAACTTCTGATTTTACTAACAAGACTCGCCTGTTTCTTAGAGCTTGGTACGCGTTCCCCCATTAGAAAAGGCAACAACTCGGTATCTTCAAGCTCTAACAACTGAACAAACTCCGCTCTTTCCTCCTCATTCGCGGATGCATACCCTGTTTCCAGATATCTGCTAAGGAACAAATCCAGTTCTAACGTACCTCGCCTACACTGCCATTTGAGCCTGGCGAGTTCGCTCACTTGATTATTGTCTTTGAATAAGCAGTTTCTTGATTTCCGCGATGGCTTTTGCTGGATTCAAACCTTTGGGACAGGTATCAGTGCAATTCATAATGGTATGACAACGGAACAGCTTAAAGGGGTCTTCCAGTTCATCCAGCCGGTCACCAGTGTATTCATCACGACTATCGGCAATCCAACGATAAGCTTGTAGCAGAATCGCAGGACCGAGGTAGCGGTCGCTATTCCACCAATAACTTGGACAACTGGCGGAACAGCAGGCACATAGGACACATTCATAGAGACCATCAAGCTTCACTCGGTTCTCTTTACTTTGTAGTCGTTCAGAATCTGCAGGCGCGGGAGATTGTGATTTAATCCAGGGTTGGATAGACGCATATTGCGCATAAAAATTCGTCATGTCAGGCACCAGATCCTTTACAACATCCATATGAGGTAACGGATAAATTTTTATGGTGTCAGGATACTCATCAATGGCTTTGGTACATGCTAATGTATTCTTGCCATTAACAGTCATGGCGCAGGAACCACACACACCTTCTCGGCAGGAACGCCGAAATGTCAGCGTACTATCCACGGCATCCTTTATTTTAATTATGGCGTCCAATACCATCGGACCACAGTCATCCATATCCAGTTTGTAAACATCGATATGGGGGTTTTCACCGGTATCGGGATTCCAACGGTAAATTTCAAAACGACGGACATTCTTTGCACCTTCCGGAGCATTAAAGGTTTTGCCTTCTTTGACAACCGAGTTCTTTGGAAGTGTGAATTCAACCATTAGTAAACCCTCTCTTTAGGTGGAATAACTTCAACCTCGTCTGTCAATGTATTCATATGAACCGGCCTATAGTCAATTTTAGTTTTTCGATCTTTCAGCCAGATCAGGGAATGCTTCATCCAATTCTCGTCATCCCTCTTTGGGTAGTCCTCTCTGGCGTGGCCGCCGCGACTTTCGGTACGGTTAGCAGCTGCGACAATGGTAACCGTTGCCTGGCTCAATAAATTGTCCAATTCCAGAGTTTCCACCAAATCGGTATTCCAGATCATTGACCTGTCATTGATACTGACGTCGGCAAAAGATTGAGTTATTTCCCCCATCATTTTAACGCCTTCCTTCAATGTAGAACCAGTTCTGAAAACTGCAGCTTTGGATTGCATAACTTTTTGCATGTCCAATCGAATATCTGATGTTTTGCGACTACCGTTTGCATTTCGGATTTTGTCAAACCGATCAATCGCCTTCTGGCAGGCGTCTTCTGCAAGGGGTTTGTGGGGTGTCCCCGGTTTGATAATTTCCGCGCACCGAATTGCTGCGGATCGACCGAATACCACCAAATCCAGCAATGAATTTGAACCGAGTCTATTGGCGCCATGCACTGAAACGCAGGCGGCTTCACCAATAGCCATCAGGCCAGGAATAATTTTGTCCGGATTTTTACCTTGTAGGGTAACCACCTCGCATTTATAGTTTGTGGGTATGCCCCCCATGTTGTAATGAACTGTGGGCAAGACAGGAATCGGTTCTTTTGTTACATCAACACCGGCAAAAATTCTTGCTGTTTCCGAAATGCCCGGTAGTCGCTCTTTGATAATAGCAGGATCAAGATGTTCAATATGTAAATAAGCATGATCTTTCTGCGCACCCACACCTCGGCCTTCATTGATTTCAATGGTCATCGCCCGGCTCACTACATCTCTGGAAGCCAGATCTTTCGCCGAGGGCGCGTACCGTTCCATAAAACGTTCGCCTTCGGAATTAGTTAAGTAGCCTCCCTCGCCACGAACGCCCTCGGTAATCAAACACCCCGAACCGTAGATGCCGGTGGGATGGAACTGGACAAATTCCATATCCTGTAGAGGCAATCCTGCACGCAGTACCATAGCATTACCATCTCCCGTTACGGTGTGAGCAGAAGTACAAGAGAAATAACTTCGACCATAACCTCCCGTCGCTAAAACAGTGGTATGGCCACGAAATAGATGCAAGGTTCCATCATCAAGACACCAGGCCAAGACACCACGGCATTCATCACCATCCATTACTAAATCAAGGGCAATATACTCAACGAAAAATTCAGCATCGTGTTTCAAGGCTTGCTGATAAAGCGTATGCAATATTGCATGGCCGGTCACATCGGCAGCGGCACATGTCCGTTGGGCTTGTTCCTTGCCATAATGGGTGGACATCCCTCCGAAAGCCCGTTGATAGATTTTGCCTTCTGGTGTTCTGGAAAAAGGCACACCGTAATGTTCCAATTCTATAATTGCCGGAATGGCCTCACGGCACATATATTCAATCGCATCCTGGTCACCCAACCAATCTGAACCCTTCACTGTATCGTACATATGAAATCGCCAGTCGTCTTCTCCCATATTTCCCAAGGCTGCACTGATACCTCCTTGCGCTGCAACGGTATGGCTGCGAGTTGGAAAAACTTTGGTAATGCAGGCAGTTTTCAAATCTTTTTCGGCCATACCAAACGTTGCACGTAGTCCTGCGCCGCCAGCACCTACAACAACAATATCGTGTTTATGTTCAATAATCTTATAGTCTGAAGACATGAATTATCCTGCCAGTATGATGCGAAGAATGGCGATCAACGCCGCCAGCGCGAGAAATATAAAAATCAGGTAGACGCTCCAAATAGAAGTAATTTTCCATCCTTCTGGTGACACATAGTCTTCAATAACCACTTGAACACCCATAGCAGCATGATAGAAAACCGCAATCACCCAGGAGACAACACAAACCGCATTGAAAGGCGATGTCAACCAGGCTGCGGTTTGTTGATAAGAAGCGTTCAAACTCAAATCAAGAAAAACAATTAACCAGTAAGTTAGTGGAATTAATGCCACTGCAGTGACGCGCTGCATCCACCAGTGAGAGGTTCCGGCATTTGCGGAACCTAATCCTCGAACTTTGGCTAAAGGAGATCTATAGTCCATATGTTTACTGACCCATTTCGTTAAATAAAAATAAAAGCAAACAGTGTCAAAGCGACCGATGCCGACAATTCAATGATCGCGTATCGATCCATAGAATCGTGATCGAAGCTTTTTCCTGTGTCCCACAACAAGTGGCGAACACCGTGGCATAAATGAAAAAATAGTGCGTAAATGAACCCCCAATACATCATTCTGAACAGCCACATACCCATCAGATCTTGCATCTCGGAATAGGTGCTGGTTCCGCCTGCAACAGCGGATACGATATACACGAAAAAGATCAAACCCACTGCTAACATAACGCCCGTCATCCGGTGAGTAATGGAAATAATGCCTGTCAACGGCAATTTGTAAACTTGAAGGTGAGGTGATAATGGTCTGTTTATGTTATTCATTACACTGGTGTCCTCTCTACTCGCTAACCTTTTATCCTGCTAAAAATCGACACAACGGCCGTTTTTCTCCCAATCTCCGTAACGGGTCGGTTCCGGGCCTTCTACACCACCAATTTCTTCAACAGGCTTTTTTGTTTGATCATTTTTCTGAACTGTTTCCTTGGGATTTATCGCTTTTTTACTACTCTCTTGCCTTGATTCAATATCCAATATTTATCCTCCTCTATACCAGATAGCTTTTGAGTAGCCTGTCGTCTGTAAAACCAGAAACGCTACCTTGTAGATGCTATGGTTAATAAGGCTATTTTACCCTAAAACTAACCACGGGTTTAGGATAGTTTGCATCCGTATACGAAAAAATATTTAATTTGGGCTTCTTACAAACTGGAACCGTTAGTAACATCAATACTAGGCTTAGTAATGTTAGAATTAATCGTTGAGACTCTTAGTACCAAATTTTTCATGACCTGAACATTGTGAAGCCTGTTCCTGAGTTGGTACGAAAAATTGTCGATTTAATCCCCAATATACAAGGTGAAAAAAATGCTAAAGATTTATGGATTGGACGTATCGACCTGGACCAACCGAGTGCGTTTCACCGCGAATTACCTCGGGCTAAAATATGAATACATTCCTGTTAATCTGGCCGCAGGCGAAGGACAGGCCAAGGATTATCTGGCAATTCACCCTGCCGGTAAAATTCCCGCACTTGACGACGATGGCTTTCGTTTATTTGAAAGCGGCGCTATTGCTAAATATCTTGCTGCTAAAAATAACTCGAATCTGTATCCCACGGATATCAAGAAAAGAGCGATCGTTGATCAATGGTCTGACTTCGTCGCACTGCATGTCGCTAAAGCGATGGAACGGGTGGTCTTCAACCGGATTATTTATAAGCTTTTCGATGCCGAAAAAGATGAACGGTCACTACAAGACGGTTTAGCGTTCCTGGAACGCTTTCTACCGATCATCGATGCTCAACTTGGAAAAAGTGTGCATCTGGCGAGTGATGAATTGAGCCTGGCGGATATGATTCTGCTGGCATGGTTGGATCCTGCTGAAGTTTCCAAGGTCGACCTCTCACCGTACCCGAATATTGTTCGCTGGCGAAATATCCTAAAACAGGAAGATTTCTATACCGCATGCCATAAGGACTATCAAGAAGCGTTTCAGGCAATGACAGCGAAAAGCTAAAACCAAGTGATACCTTTCGTGTTCAAGAATTCCCGCTCAAAACGGGCATTCTTGAACGCGAAATGTATATTTAATGGCGGATCCTTAATGCGTCCAAATACCGCTTTAATTCTCTACAGCAACTGTAGAAAACTTCTCTGTTCTGATGGTTTTTGGTTACACTGAAAGTTCCTTCAATAGAAGCTAAAATAAGACAGGCACAATCATTGGTGTTGATAGTGTTATCGACAATACCTTGTTTCTGGCCTCTAATTAAAGCGTCCGATATGGCCGCCTGCCAGTCGTGAAAAATTTTTTCAATCCGTTCCCGAAAACCTTCATCAATCGGCGACATTTCCTGGGCAAGATTATTGAGTGGGCAGCCCAGAGTAAAAAATTCATCACTCCAGTTATCACGCTCTTCAAAGACTGACTGAATGGCTTCTAAAGGGTCAGTAAAGTTATTTAGGGGCTCAATCCATAATTTGTACATGGTTTTTTGGATCCGTTCTTCCAATACAGCATAGCCTAACGCCTGTTTGCTGGAAAAATGATAGTACAGAGCACCCTTTTTTAGGTCCGTATTTTTTAGTACCTGATCAATCCGCATGCCTTGATAGCCATGTTTGTGGATTTCCTTAAAGGCAGCGTTAATTATTTTCAGGCGAGAGTCTTCGGTTTTTCGTCCAGTAGCCATGGTTTTATTCAAAAGTTTCCAAACAGTATAGACAGACTGGTTGGTTTTTGCTATCGTTAATTTTAACAAACCAGTTGGTATAACAAGGAATTCAATAAACTATCGCTGACAAGTCAGGAGATTAAAATGATAACACTTTACCAATTTACACCGACCTGGGGGATTCCAAATCCTGGTCAATTCTGTGTCAAGCTAGAAACTTATCTGCGAATAGCTGGAATACCTTACACTGTAGTTGAAACGTTGCCATTAAAAGCACCTAAAGGCAAGTTGCCTTTTATCGAAGATGATGGACAAAAAATCACGGACTCTCGTTTTATTATTGAACATTTAAAAAATAAATATGGTGATTCTCTCGATAGGGATCTGAACCCTAAGCAACGTGGGATCATGACAGCGATGCAACGCTTACTTGAAGAGCATCTGTATTGGATAGGGATGTATGCGCGTTGGCAATATACCGACGGAAACTGGCAGATCAATAAGAAAGCCCTCTTTGGAGGTCTTCCACCCGTCATTAGAAATATAGCAGCACTGGCTTATAGAGGGATCATTAGAAAACAGATTTACGGTCAGGGAACAGGACGGCGTAATACAGATCAAATTTTCCATTTAGGGAAAATTGATCTGGATGCACTGTCGGCATTTCTAGATAGTAAACCCTATTTCATGGGAGACAAACCCACAAGCCTGGATGCCAGTGCTTTTGGTATTTTGATTAATACAGTTCGTGGCCCAATAGAATCACCTGTAAAACGCCACGGATTGGCTACGAAAAATTTACCTGCCTATTGTGATCGTATGATGGCCGAATTCTTTCCAGAATTAGTAATAAGGAACGGGAACTAAAAGCAGGGTATGCTGTTGGTGCTAATGATTGAGTCCCTTATCATCCAGTAAAGCTCGATGCAAATTCCAGTATCAGACTACCTGACCTCATCACGGTGAATCAAAAGGTTATTGAAATTCATGGGATTTTGTTCTGAGCTTAGAATAACGACTTCTCTTCGTAGGAGCGGCTTTAGCCGCGATCGCGGCTAAAGCCGCTCCTACGAAGGTATCGAGACGAATTCCGTGAGATCAGGAGTTCTGAGTATGCAAAATAATCGGGTATTGCATTGTATACCTCTCGTGCCCAAGAACACCCATTTTCAGCAGGCATCTTTTCGCGAAGAACTCGTTGTGTTAGCCATCCACTTGGGTCAAAATCTTGTGAATGCGTTCGTATTGATCCCTGTTTTCTCTTTTCTCTAATGGTACCCGCAAAATTGTCGCCTACATACAACAATAGTAACCTTCTATTTATTATAAGGTAATCGAGAATATTCGAATTCTGACGTTGCTAATTAGCGACAATTAATGTGAATAGAAACTCATACCCCTTGTTTTACCACCATTTAAATTTTGGCAGATAAATTGCATGAGATCTTTGCGTTGCGTATCGTCCTGGTTGGCGAAACCCATATACATCGCATGCATCCATCCATTCGTCTCGGATGCTGAAATATATTATCACCAGCGCTTTTAGGGCCTGCTTCAAGCCCTGAGTAGTAATGCGATCCCAATAATTAAAATGAGGAGCTGGCTTTATGCCAAAACTTACCAAAAGAAAAACCGTAAAAATTTTTAGTCTGCCTTGGCTTGTCTTGCTAGGCTTTGGGCTATCATCGCCTTCTATGGCCACTGTTGAGGAGATCCGAATTAGTGCAAACGCAGATGATGCAGAGGAAATCAATACCGGCAAGATCTTACTCAATAGCCGCGACATAGATCTGACCTATAGCCGTTCTCTGAATACTTCAGGAGGCCACCAAACAATCGGTCTTCGATTCAGAAACATTAAAATTCCCAACGGCGCAACAGTTACCAATGCGTACATCCAATTTAAGGCAAACGAAACCGGCTCCCAAACTACAAAGGTAACTATTCGTGGGCAATCTGTCGACAATGCACCAATTTTTAACTTCACATCAAAAAACATTTCGTCAAGATCAAAAACGGGCGCAGCTGTTTCATGGTCCCCAAATCCCTGGGTCAGTCTAGGACAAGCTGGCACTAGCCAGCGAACACCAAACATTGCATCAGTTCTACAGGAAATCGTTAGACGATCTGGCTGGTCGTGGGGTAATTCGGTGGCAATTATAATGTCAGGAACCGGTAAACGGGCTGCAGAATCCTACAATGGCGACCAAGCAGGTGCTGCTCTTTTACACATTGAATACAATACAAGTGGTTCTGCACCTGCACCAGCTCCTGCTCCTGCTCCAGAACCTACTCCTGCTCCACGTTCGCCTTCCGTCGACAACGGCACCCTTCTTTACCCAAGAGTCGGTGGGATGAATATCGGTGTAAGTAACTACGACAACCAGCAGTATCAAAAAGATTTGGCAAAGCTGGATCTGGTGATTCTCGGCTTTCAGAGCAACTGGCATAAAGGCGGCTTATCAAAGTCTGATGTGCTCAGGAGGTTGAAATCGCTTAACCCAAAAATCTTGGTTGGCCAGTACACGATGGCCCAGGAAACTCCTAAAAGTGGAAGAGCCTCTGAAGACGTATTCAACAAACTTTCAGGAGAACGGGGAGCAAACGGACAAGGCGATTGGTTTGCCAGAAACGTTAATGGAAATAGAATTACCTCCTTTCCTAACACTTGGTCAATTAACGTCTCACCCTTCGTGAAGCCTGACAACAATGGGGATAGATTTCCAACCTGGTTTGCCAAAAGAAACACAGATGTCTTTTTCACTGACACGGATTTTGATATTCTCTACATTGACGGTATCGAGCCCAAGCCCAGACCTGCAGAAGGCAAAGCAGACTGGGATGGTGACGGCAGGACTGATGACGACGACAATTCGGTGGTAAAGCAGTGGTACCGCGATGCGATGGCAAAATACGCAAAAAAACTGAAGTCACTAAACCCCGGCAAGCTGATTATGGGAAATGTAATTTCCTGGGTTAATCCTTCACCATGGCAAGGGCCGTTTAACCAGTACAATAAATTACTGGATGGAGGCTATGTTGAGCATGGCATTGGTCGGAGCTGGTCAATAGAGACATGGGGGGCGTGGACTGTATTGCTTGATAATTATCACAAGACCACAGATCATATGAAAGGCCCCAAGATCATGCTGTTTGAAACGATCGGAGGCAAATGGGATTTCCGTCTCATGCGCTATGGTTTAGCAACCGCATTGTTAGGTGATGGGATGTACAATTATACCGATATCGCAAACGAATATAATAGCGTACTGTGGTTTGACGAGTTTGATTTGGCAGGCAGGAAGTCAACAGGCTGGCTCGGTAAAGCAATAGAGCCTCGCCAATACTCTCCTTGGCAAAACGGCGTCTACCGACGCAAGTTCCAAAACGGAATGGTTCTGGTCTTTCCAAAACAACCCAATGATCGTAACAACAACGTCACCGAAAAGAGAACGGTTACAATCGAGTCAGGTTATCACAGAATCGACGGTAGCCAGGATCGGAGCGTCAACAATGGGGAGGCAGTTTCCACAATAACCCTTCGGGAACGTGATGGTATCGTTCTGGTTCGAGATGGATTTTAGGATAGCCTGACTTCCAAGGCTCGCACCTTTGCGAAATCCTACGATGCCTTGCCCAAAAAACCGACGATTAAAATACTTTCGTCGGTTTTTTGGGTATTCACTTCCGTAACTTTTCTCTTACCCTTCGGCATTACTTGCCTCTTCCGTAACATCAAAGTAGGTATAGGATAGAGTGACGGTGCTATATTCTTCCGGCAAGTCAGGATCGATAACGAAGCGAACTGGCATTTTCTTTTCTTCTCCCGCCTCAAAAGTCTGCCGCGAGAAACAAAAACATTCGACTTTCT
>JAZGGE010000261.1:0-4051 GCA_036480195.1 Methylococcales bacterium | reverse complement strand
CAACCCAATCACGTTCTTTTTGTTGTTCGACTAACCTTGCAACCGTGTAAGCGCTAATACAATTATGCCTTGTGTAGTCTGTCATTTCTTTTTTACCTCCATGCTCTTGGGAGAATTATTCCTCCAGCAGAAAGTAATGCAAGTTTTGTTCCAAATTCCAAATCGGCACTCCTGTGCCACCTTTCGTCTTTCCTTCGCCCCCTAAAAATGCAATGGTGTTCATAGTGTTGTGCAAATGATTTCATAGTTTTGAAATTGTATGGTACGAAACAAGAAATTTAAAGTTGGTGTGATTCTTGCATCTTTAAAGAAAAGAAAAACTATAGTATTGCAAGAATCACGCCAACTTCTTAAAGGCGGTTAAATTTTTTCCTTGACAAAACAGCATATGGTATTGAAAATTGACATCCGGACACACCATATGCTGTTTTGGGGGAAATTTTCTTATGGCAGATTTAGCGATAAAAACATGGATTGGTTTTAAAGAAAAAACAGGGGATATTTATCGCTTTGAAGTCAAGGTACTTATGGAAGCCGCGGAAGTAGGAAACTCAAAAGTCCAGGCCGGGTTTGCTAAGATGCCTTCACCTGCGGCAGTTTTTCTCACGGTCGAGGACGCCCTTAAAGGATTCTATAATTTTATAGCCGCTTCGGCACAGTATCCTTATGTGGTTGGAGAGTCTACATGGACAGCCCCTGAAGACCTTAAGCTTGATATAATCAAAGCAATAGGAATAGTTTCCCCCCAGGACTATATTGACCGTTCAGTTTTTCCCTGGGATGTGCCAGCATTTATTTCTGCAGTTATAGACTTCCTGGGTTTGGAGACCCCATCGACACCGATCCCGGAAAGTGTACCAGATCACAGTGAAGATGAAGTAGAAGACCCTGACGGGACAATTTTTGTTCCTGATAAAGACACGTATTATTTAACAGGAGAGTACATAGCGGGCTACAGTACCTTTTATGGTGAAACACGAGGGATGTTCGACGGTGCATTCGTGTGGGACGGGATAGATATTTCTTCGGAAATCCCTCCGCATATTTGGGAGACATACACAGACTTTGAGCTCTGGGTAGAAAGACCTTATGTTTTTCGTCCCCTGACGTGGAGGATAAATAAGGCACCAGCGTGGACCCGTGGATATTCTAACCATTATGAGTCGTCTGGTTCAAATTATTGGCTTGAACAAGATAGATGGAAACTACTTGACGAAGACAATCCTTATATCTTCTACCCGGAAGTAGAAGAAGATACGGGAGGCGGTGGAGTCCCGGCAACTGTGCAAGGAATAGGATTGTTGGGGGCGTTTGGGATAGGAGACGGTATGTCAGGAGGACTGAAACCAATGTCAGGAATTGATATCTTTAAATGGCTTAGATAGGAGGCGATAAAGATGCTTTCACAGACAATTTACTCACTTGGCAATCCGGGTACGTTCGATATAACCGACAAGGACGATCCGCAGTATTACATAGCCAGGTTTTCCCATGAAATGTCGGTAAATTTCTTTAATTTACAAACTGCCGGTTTCGATTTTAATCAGATGGAAACCACCGATTATAGTTCCCTTGAGACCGTATTTAACACTTACGCGGGCACGCTTGCCACGTGGTTCGATACGGCAGTTCAGGATGCGATGGACGGCGACCCTATCGCTGCGGTTCCCACTGCTCCGAACATAACGACCACTATCCCCTGGTTGGGGTCTAATCCATGGGTGTCGCTTTTGCTCCGCGCTGGTCTCGACATTGTGATCCGTTGGTTACGGAAAACGTTAGATTCTGATACCGATGCTGAAGAAATCACTCGGGTACTAAGACAGGCACTCATTGGTGAAATTGACAGTACGGAATTTCCGTTAATAGAATTGATTGCAAGCCAAGCGATACAAATAATTATAAGCAAGTATGGTGATTATCAAGATTTGATTTGGAACACCGAAGCATAAGAAAGGGGAAACAACATGGCAGATTTAGTCCGAGGGGTTCTTGTGTGGAGAGGTACAATGGGACTACCGCCAGGAAATTTGGCCTATTCGGGGTTTGTGGAACTCACAAGTCATGCAGCCTTAAACACATTTAGAACTAACATGCTTTCTCATTCCACTTGTAACGTCTTAGAAGATACATCAATATGGACATGGGTAAGGGACCCTGCAATTCCAGGGGTCAAGGCTAATGTGGATGCAAAAGCAAAGGTTTTTTTTCGAGACCCGGATACTTTAAAGGTTCTTAATTTTACATATCCCGCTTTTGTTTTGGGAGATACGATCTCGAAACCTGCTGGACTAAGGTTGAAAGATTCGGTAGTTGTGGATATTGTAGGTTATATTAATACAGCTACAGGCAAAAGCTATGAGCCTCTGTATGGGATAACCTATCAAAGGAGTTAGGTAGACATTTCATAAAAAAGGAGGTGAAATCTTATGCCTGATAAGCTTTTAGTACAGTATCGTGGAGACTTGGGAGACCCTCCAAGTAACTTCGCGCAGAGTGTGATAGACAACCCTCTTACCGATGCTGCTGCGGTTACCTTCTTAACCGCACTTGCTGCCCATACGGACGCTAATATTTCTAAGCGTGTTTATTCCACAGTGACATCGATGACGGGGGCCGCTCCCGGCTCAGGGGTAAATGTCGACCGTAAGGCCGTCCTTTATTTCCGTCACCCAACGACACTAAGGACTCATAATTTCACCGTAAATGCTATTGTTGCAGCGGATACGGAGGAAATTGCCGGTTCTGAAGGTGAAAGGGTGACAACAACCGCAATGACGGCTATTGTTGGAGATATTGAAACGCTGACTGGGATTGCTTTTATTCCTTTATACGGCGTGGTCATTCAATCACGATAGACGGAAGGCTGGCTAAAGACCGTTTTAAGTCTTTCAAACAGGAGCTAATGGCTGGTGAGCCTTTGCCGGTTATGGGAAGCCAAAACGGTCTTTTTCCAGTGGACATGCGAATGGAAAAAGAGAGTAAAGCTCAAAATAAGGACAGGGGCATAGTGGACCTCTTTAAGATATTCAAACTTTTGATTGCTATAAATTCTGAGCTGGTAGACTTGAGAACTAAAGTTACTAAGCTCTTGGCTATGGCGGAAAACTTAAAAGAAGACTGACCCTTACCCCTGCCCCTAAAATGAAAAAAAACGCCCTGACGACTCAACCAGAGCGTTTTTTTTCCTTGCATTGTTCTGCTAATGTTAGTATGGAAGATTAACATCACATTCCATGTCTGTGCAGTTGTCGCAGTCTTGTGAACACGGCCAACCTTCTTCTGCCCTGCGTTTCATTTCTTGCGCTATGATGTTTTCCTCTCTTATGTCTTCGCCCGTGTAAGCTTCATTACCCTCACTATCGAGTTCAATGGTCTTTTTCTCCTGTGGTCTTAATAGCCTTCTTCCCTCTTCATCAAATAGACTTTCAATGTGTAGGAATGTCGAACCCCATGTAGGCTCAATCTCTCCATGAAAGATGTGAATGTTATCTTCTTCAAAAAGTCCCATTAGGGTTTCCTTAAAACATAGAAAAGTCATGGTTTGATGTTGATACTTCTTTTTCATAAAATCCAATGGTCTTTTCTCCGAATAATGACTTGCCTTTACTACTATATACGGTTTTTCCGTCTTTTTACTAAAACGTTCTTCCGTGCTGACAATCTTCATGGGAGGTGTTATGAATATGACTTTATTCATGATTTCCCTCCACTTTCCCCAGCACGGTTTATGAAATCCATTACAGCTTGACCCTGGCTCTCTTTTTCTCGTACAAGCTGTATGTTCCTCCTGACAAGTCTGTTTCGTGTTTGCTCTGTCTGTTTAATACAGGAAATAATCAGGCCGACCATTTGGTCCGGAACAAATTTAAACTTTTCCCAGGACTTTCTCTTTAATCCAAGCGCGTCTAAAATGGGCAGCAATACGTATTTCTGATTCTTAATTCTTGTTTCCTTTTTTTCTTCTTCTTCTTTTTTCGTGAAAACTTTTGCTTCTTCGATCATGGTTTTGTTACCCCTTGTGTTAAAAATACTGGTTAAGTAACGAAGT
>JAZGGE010000260.1:0-2069 GCA_036480195.1 Methylococcales bacterium | reverse complement strand
GATTCTTACGGGTGATTTCTGCTTGTAGTTTTGCCTCAATCACTTTTAGATAGGTCTTTGCAATATTAGCACTGAGTGAATGTTGCGCGAATAGGTAGTCTGCCTCCGCAGCTTGAGCACTCGCTTTCGTGGCATCAATACCAGCCCGTATGCGCCCCCAGACATCTAACTCCCAGCTGAGTTGCAAATTAACATTAAATTTACCACTGGAAGAACCGCCGCTTACAGCACCAGAATCGACTCTGCCTAATGACAAATCTACATTCGGTTTAAGTGCTGCGCCTGACTGTTTTGCCAATAGCCAGGCTTTATCCATATTACCTGCGGCTACTTGTAAATCGAAGTTATTGGCTTTACTTTCTGCAATGAGTTTAAGCATCATCGGATCATTGAAGGTTTCTAGCCATTTAATTGAATCATCACCATACTGCTCAGCTTTTATCGCCCATGATTCTGGCGTTTCAATCACCTGTTTAACAGCTTTTTGGCTATCTTCATTAGGCGTAAAAAGCGTACAAGATGCCGTTATTAAAGCAATGAGTAGTGGTGTGGAGTGACTAAGCTTCATACTGGCTCTCCTTGATGTTTACTTTCATAAATGTGGCGTATAACACGGGGACGATAAGCAAGGTTAACAAGGTGGCAAAGGTTAGACCAAACACCATGACCACAGCCATGGACTGGAATAAAGCATCAAAAAATAACGGGGTAACCCCAATGCGGTAGTAAATGAACCCAGCACAACCGGACGTACGCGACTGGCTGCCGAATCGACAATCGCATCAAAGCGTGGTTTGCCTTCATTGATTTCCGTATCCATCCTGTCTACCAGAATAATACCGTTTTGGATGAGTAGACCTGACAGCGAAAGCAGCCCAAGTATGCCCATAAACTCCAGTGGAATCCCAGTAACAACCAATCCAAACACCACGCCGATAGTTGCCAACGGGACTACTAGCCAGATAATCAAGGGTTGTCGGACTTTACCAAAAGAAATAACGACCACCAATACCATTGCCAGAAAACCGAGCGGTATGGTGGACATCAGGTCGCTGTTGGATTCCTTCGAATCACCCTCTTCACCACCCCATTCTTAAACGTAGCCATCAGGCAGTTTCATCGCTTCAATTTGTGGTCGAATTCGTTTGAGCAAGGATGCAGCTAATTCATCGGGGTAAGGATCAGACTCTGCTTTAATTCTAAAAATATGATTTTCGCTGCGTATCTGTCCATCTCGCCAAATGGTTTTAAAGCCAGCTGTGACCTGTGCGATGGGTACGGTTTTCCCTGTTAACCCACTGATCACCTGAATACTATTAATACCCTGGATAGTTACGTTTTCAGTATTAGGCAAGCGCGAAATAATAGGGATCAAATCTTCTCCCTCTCGGTAAACCCCACCTTTTTCCCTGAGTAATAACTGATAATGGCATCAGCCAGATCTTTTCTGGAAACACCTGCACGGCGGGCTTTGGTTTCTGAGTAAACAGGTTCAATCACACTCATGGGTTGACGCCAGTTATCTTTGATTGAAAGCGCACCGCCATCAGCCGTCATAAGAGCCTTGGCTTCATTTGCCAAGCGTCGCAAAATTTTCGGATCAGCGCCACTGAATTCTGCCTCTATCGCCGAACCACCCCCAGGCCCTAAAATAAATCGCCATGCTTTGGTCTGAGCCTCTGGGAACTTTTGTTCAATAAATGCGGTAACGATCGGTATCATGCCATCAATGGTGTGATAATCATCAACTCGCACCAACAGTTGTCCATAAGCACCATTGGCAGATTCTGGACTATAAGTCAGCATATAACGGATGGCACCACCGCCAACCAAGGTTTGTACTGCATTGACCCCCTCCATTTTTTGAACAAAGGCTTCAATTTCTTTCATATCCTGTTCAGTACGTTCAATGCGTGTGCCTTCGGGGAGCCAGTAGTCAACCACCATTTGAGGTGTTGTTGAGCGAGGGAAAAGCCCCTGTGTCATAAATTTTGCGCCCCAAATTGAAAGTGCGAATAAACCCACGACTAAAGCAATAACCAGCCAACGAGACCGTAATGCCCAGCGCA
>JAZGGE010000259.1:0-17193 GCA_036480195.1 Methylococcales bacterium | reverse complement strand
TTATTATGACACCTTCTTTTCAAAATTTGATCTTGCTGGCAGTGCTCTGGCTATGTTATTTCAGCATTCATTCCCTGCTGGCATCACTGAAAGCCAAACGCTGGATTGCAAACTTTTACCCGGATTTGATGCCCTGGTATCGTCTTATATTCAATATGGTGGCAATTATTCTGGTCAGTATTCCGTTGACGATCGCCTTTCGCTTGCGCAGTACGTCGTTGTGGGAGTGGGATGGAATAGGGTTTTTCGTAGCCAATGGGCTTGCAGTGCTGGCGGTGGCAGGTTTTATCTGGTCACTCCGTTTCTATGATGGAAGCGAATTTACCGGCCTACGGCAATTGAGGGCGGGGCAACGATCTGTTGAAGACCAGGAGCATTTTTTTATTTCCCCGTTACACCGCTTCGTACGACATCCCTGGTATGCTTTAATACTTGTCATTCTATGGACACGGGACATGGATCCCGCGTCACTGGTGACTGCCATCTCTATTACGGTGTATTTTATTGTAGGTTCCAGACTGGAAGAGCAAAAACTGCTAGTCTATCATGGTGAAATTTACCGAGACTACCGGGCGCGGGTTTCTGGGTTGCTCCCGCTGCCTGGCCGTTATCTGACTCAACAAGAATTCAAGCAAATAATGCAACAAAATCAGCTTTGATGTGGCGAAGTCGTTAATTATTAGTTGAAAGTCTGGTTTTGTCATTAGATTTTAGTTTGCTTTAAGACATTCTCAAAGTGTACTTAATTTGTATTGGCTAAGGAACGGGAACTAAATAACTTATACATTCTAGCTTGCCTTTTTCTCTGTCTTCATTCGTATCGCAACAGGTACGTAGCCAACCATGCACCCATTGCTATACGAATGAAGACAAACAAAAATTCTGCGCCATAATGTACAATTTATTTATTTCTCGTTCCTAAGTTAGTTTATTGAAAAATCAAATTCGTATTATTGGGGGTCGTTACCGGAGTAGATTACTCTCTTTTTCCAGTGAGCCTGGATTGCGGCCAACGCCAGGGAGAGTCAGGGAAACTCTATTTAATTGGCTGCAACATGATATATCAGACTCCCTCTGCCTTGATCTTTTTGCGGGAAGTGGCGCCTTAGGCCTTGAGGCGGCATCGAGGGGAGCGGAACGTGTCGTTCAAGTGGAAGAAAATTATAAGGTTTGTAAAATTATAAAACAAAACGTGTTAAACCTCGGTACGGAGAAGGTCGAGGTTGTTAGAGCAGATGTAATGAAATTTTTGTCTAATGAATCGCAATCCTTTCACCTGGTTTTTCTTGATCCGCCTTTTGGTGAAGGGTTAATACCAGCTTGTTGTCAGCTGCTGGAGCAAAAAGGTTGGCTAAATCAAGAGGCTAAAATTTACATTGAGTCCGAGAAGGGATTAGATATAGTTGGGCTACCTGAGAGCTGGGAATGTTTGCAAAGTAAAAAAACTGATGAAGTGGGGTACCATCTTTTTCAGCGGGGTGGTGGCTAATTCAAGAAGTGGCTAAATTGCAGTATCAGGTGTGCGTGCAGCAGGTATAATGAAAATTTAATATGAAACTGAAAGCAATCTATCCGGGGACGTTTGATCCTATTACTGAAGGCCATATGGATATTGTTCAACGGGCGGTTCGACTTTTTGATGAGGTTTTTATTGCTGTAGCGGCGAATCGCGATAAAAGTCCCTTGTTTGCGATGGAGGAACGGGTCGAGTTGGCGGAGTTGGCGTTGTCGGATCTACCGCATGTTAAAGTAGTAGGTTTCGATACCTTGTTGGTTGATTTCGCTAAATCGGTGGGGGCAACTGTCATTTTGCGCGGATTGCGGGCGGTTTCTGATTTTGAATACGAGTTTCAGTTAGCAGGTATGAACCGGCGTTTGTCTCCGGAGTTGGAAACTTTGTTCTTAACCCCCAGTGAGCAATATGAATTTATATCATCCACAATGATTCGGGAAATAGCGAAACTGGGGGGCGACGTTTCTATGTTTGTACCTGATGAGGTAAGGATGGCATTACAAAAGAAGTTTTCCTAATTAGAATTAAAGAAACAAAATGTCATTGCTGATAACTGATGAATGCATCAATTGTGATGTATGTGAGCCTGAGTGCCCTAACAGTGCAATTACACAAGGTGAAGAGATTTACGAGATTAATCCAAAATTGTGCACCGAATGTGTTGGCCATTATGATACACCGCAATGCATAGAGGTTTGTCCGGTAGAGTGTATTGATAAAGATCCTGATAAAGAAGAAAGTCAGGAAACACTCCACGAAAAATATTTGAGGCTTACGTCTTGAGGTATTTGAACAATGCAGGCGTGGTTTTTCAGTTGATCACCTGTTTTCTCTTTTTATCTCCGGCATTTGCTGTGACGCCTCCACAAGCAGCAATAGCAACCGCACATCCGTTAGCGACCCGGGCAGGATTTGAAGTCTTGGAACACGGCGGTAATGCGTTTGACGCAGCCGTTGCAATTAGTGCTGCTCTGGCTGTCGTCGAACCCATTGGTTCCGGATTTGGCGGAGGTGGATTTTGGTTGCTTCACCGGATCAGCGATGGGAAGGAAACTATGATTGATGGGCGGGAGCGTGCTCCCCTGGCAGCTCATCGTGACATGTATCTTGATAGCGACGGCAATGCGGTGCCGGATTTATCGATCAATGGGCCGAAAGCGTCAGGAATTCCGGGGTTGCCGGCTGCGCTGGTTCATATTGCAAAAAATTATGGTCGATTACCTTTGACGCAAACCCTAGCGGCTGCCGTTCGTTATGCTCGGGAGGGATATACTGTCGGCGACCGTTATCGCCGTTTGGTCGGTTTTCGAAGGGATGTCATGCGCCAATTTCCGGCGTCCACTAAAATATTTTTGCAGAACGGGGAAACTCCAGAGCAGGGTTTTATCTTAAAACAACCTGATCTTGCAAAGACTCTGCAGCGTGTAGCGCAATATGGTAAATCTGGTTTTTACGATGGTATTACGGCTGAACGCCTTGTAGCAGGCGTTCGTGCCGCCGGTGGGATTTGGACGAAAAAGGATCTGGCAGATTATCGGATTAAAGAAAGGCAGCCTATACGGAGCCAGTATCGGGGGATCAATATTACCAGCGCCGCTCCGCCATCGTCCGGTGGCGTCGTTTTGACGGAAGCTCTGAATATTCTTGCCCAATACGATTTGAAGCGCGTGGATTCGGCGATTCGGAAACATCTCGTGATTGAAGCCATGCGTCGTGCTTACCACGACAGGGCTTTGTATCTGGGTGATCCGGACTTTGTCGAGATACCCATAGAACGATTGTTGAACATTGATTATGCTGCGGGTTTGGCGGCAACAATTCGGTTTGATGCCGCGCTACCCAGTAGCTCTTTAAGCAAATTTGGAACCGATGCGGCAGAGGAGAGTCACAATACTACGCACTTTTCGGTTCTTGACCGGGAGGGTAATCGTGTTGCGGCGACTTTGAGTATTAACTACCCTTTTGGCTCTGGATTTGTCGTTCCTGGAACCGGCGTTCTATTGAACGACGAAATGGACGATTTTGTTAGTCATCCAAATCAACCGAATGTCTATGGTTTGGTTGGAAGTGATTCAAACCGAATTGCACCAGGGAAACGAATGTTATCCAGCATGACGCCGACTTTTTTGGAAGATAAAAACAGGGTCGCAATTGTTGGAACACCAGGTGGTAGCCGTATAATATCCATGGTATTACTGTCTGTTTTGGATTTTGAAGAAGGTAAAAAGCCGAATGATTGGGTAAGAACGCCGCGCTACCATCATCAGTACCTGCCTGACGTGATTGAATATGAGCCCGGTGCGTTTTCGTTGAAAGAAATAAAGCAACTCGCCAAGAAAGGGCATCATTTTAAGATGAGCAAGCGCGGCTACGGTAACATGCAAGCGGTGCTATGGGACAAAGCAGCAAGCAAAATCTATGTAGCGAGTGATCCGCGGGGGGAGGGTGAAGCGCAGGTTCGTTAACATATTTTGAATTTTGGTAGAATATAATTCCGAGAATATACTTGGGTCAATAACTTTTATTAAACAGGATGGTCAACATGCTTTTCTCTCGCAGCAAATTCATTTCCGCAGTGCTGGTAGTCAGCTTTATTTTTAGCGGAATATTTTATTCCGTAGATAGTTATGCCAATAATAAAGAGTACGAACGATACGATGACCAACCTGCAATAGCAGAAATTTTTATCGATATTGCTTTGGTACGTCCTCTGAGCTTGGTGGTTACCGCTGCCGGAGTTGGACTCTGGGTTGCGGCTTTGCCTATGTCGTTAATAGGTGGTAATCCAGGCGAACTGGGTGAACTTCTGGTATTTGAGCCTGGGCGGTTTACTTTTTATCGACCCGTTGGTTACATGGAATTGGATACACCTACTGCATGGGAAAAAGACTATCAGGATTAGAAGGTCTGTCAGGAAGGATTGTTTTTACGTTATTATTGCAAGGACATCTGACCTTTTATTCTGTAGGAGGGGCTTTAGCCGCGATACCATGCAGTTACAGCCTGCCTGTGTTGCTTCCACGGTTGTGACTAAAGTCTCTCCTACAAAACAGCCTCCAAAAAATATTCCGTAAGATCAGAAGTCCTGATTCTCCAAAATAGATTTTATTAACCCAGGTCCTCGATAAATCAGTCCACTGTATATTTGTATCAACTTCGCACCAGCGTTCAGTTTTGCTTGAGCATCCCGGGCGGACATAATGCCCCCCGCAGCGATAATCGGGATTTTCCCCTTCAAAACCTTGTCTAGTTCTGTAATGACTAGAGTTGATCTTTCTGTTAACGGCCCACCACTTAGTCCGCCAGCTTCCTCTGAGTAAGTTAAGCCTTCGACACCTTGTCGAGCAAGGGTTGTGTTGGTGGCGATGACACCATCGATGTTGGTTTCAACTATTACTTCGCCTATATGACGAATGTCCTTTGGAGTAAGATCCGGCGCAATTTTGACAACCAAGGGTATGGGCTTCTCGTACTTGATAGCAAGCCGATCTCTTTCATGACTAAGAGTAGACAAAAGAGCCAGTATTTCATCAGCTTGCTGAAGTTTTCTCAAATTTGCCGTGTTTGGAGAAGAGATATTAATTGTGACGTAGCTGGCGTAGGGACTCACCTTTCTTAAGCCAATAAGATAGTCATCGACAGCATTTTCAATGGGGGTATCGAAATTCTTGCCAATATTAATACCAAGAATACCCTGATATCCACTTTGTTTTACTTTGTTAACAAGGTAATCGACGCCTTTATTGTTAAATCCCATCCGATTTATGATTGCTTCAGCCTGGGGGAGGCGAAACAGGCGCGGTTTCGGATTTCCAGGCTGAGGTCGTGGTGTCACAGTACCGATTTCGATGAAGCCGAAGCCTAGTGCTGCCAGGGGTTCAATGCAATCACCATTCTTATCTAATCCTGCTGCCAGACCTAGTGGATTGGGGAAGTTTAGCCCCATTATCGTTATTTTCCTGGCGGTTTTACAATGCTTGTATTCGGGGATTAAGCCAAATTGGTTCGCAGTTCGCAGGGCCACCAAGGTTAAATTGTGCGCAGTTTCAGGATTCAGCTGAAAAAAAAGCGGGCGCAACAGCGGATACAAATTCATGAAGTTTTGGGATTGATAAACCCTTCCGTATCGCTACATCTGAAGATGATTGAACAATTGTGCTTGGAATGAACACTACGGTTAGGCTGTTCTAGGATAGCTCCTAGGAGGCTGTTCGGGAGTAGAGAACCTACTACGGAAAAACCCATTTTGGCCAGATTTCCCGATCATTTTTGTTAAATAGCCCACTATTCGCCTCAAATGATCGAAATATCTGACTCAAAATGGGTTTCCCTCGCTACGGTTTCTATTTTCGGACAGCCTCCTGTTAACGCCCAGGCCAAAGTACGATATTAGGATAGCGATTCAGGTATGGAGTTGCTTCCATTCCATCCGTTTGATCAGAGAGGTGGAAGTACTCCGTTTGGGAATCTCCAATACCGGCTTGAGCAGGTGTGGAACGCAGGTCAAAAGTCGAAGCCATTAAATTGGAAACGACAATACCCACGGGTGCGTCTGGGGAACCGCTGGATCCACCAAAAGGGGCGGCATCTGGAGATGGAACCTGCAGAAACTCCCATGCGGATACCGGTAAAGCATTGGCGACTGAAAAATTGGCTGAACCCGTGGCCGAGGTGATGAGATCCGAAACCAGGCAAAACCCATCTGTATTGCCAGCAACTGCAACCGAACCATCAATTGACACGCATTCTGTATCTGTTCCCGTACTGCCGCCGGGAAATGGCAATAATCCACTTGTCGAACCGTCACTTGCAAACGAAACTTGCAGAAACTGCACACCCGATACTGAAGAATTATTGGAAAACGCAAAGTTTGCAGAACCTGCAGATGCAACAACGAGATCAGAAACCAGACAAAATCCCTGGGGATTACCTATTGCGGCTAGTGAACCTTCAACCGAAATGCATTCCGCGCCGGATGCCGTTCCGACACCCGGGGAAGAGGGTGAACCACCGGCGGGGCTGCCTCCAAACATGATTTGCAGGAACTGCAAGTCCTCTACCGGCGTGTCATGGGCTACTGTAAAACTGGTGGACGCTGTCGGAGAAGTGGTCATGTCCGAAGCGAGACAAAATCCTCCTCCAGTAGTCGTGGATGCGGTTGACCCCCCTACCGATACGCAATCTGTACCTGAAGAAGAAAATGATTCTCCCACTGCAAAAGTAACTTGCAGGAACTGCAAGCTTACTACGGGTAAGCCGTTACCCACTGCAAAGGTTGCAAAGTCTGTGATCGATCGGCTTAGGTCTGAAACCAGGCAAAAGCCATTACCGTTCTCGCTGGTCGAAATAGCGCCCCCACCCGATATGCAGTCCGGTCCGATCGATCTGCCGGCGCCGAGTGTACTGCCATCTGCAAACGTGGCTTGCAGAAATTGCATTCCTGCTACGGGTAAGTCATTGGAAAACGAAAAATTTGCGAAGTCCATTATCGAAGTGTTCAGGTCAGAAGCGAGGCAGAATCCTCCGATATCGTTGCTACCCGCAGTTGAACCACCCGCTGAAATACATTCCGCACCCAATGAACTCCTGTCCTCTGATATCGCTAGTGATCCTTTCAAGGCTGCGGGTTGCAAACCGGTAGCGACTTCACTATCCGATGCCAGGCAAATCTCTCCTGCATTCCACGAAGTCGCAGTCGAATCATCAATCTTCATGCATTCCGTCCGTCCGTCCCTTGCAATCAGTGCCGTATCCAAAAAAGAAGTGGGGGCAGGGTTCTGAAATTCAGCCCTTACCGAAGTGGTGGAAGACAGCATCAAAGCGAGTAAAGCACTATTGCATAAGTTTATTGTTTTTTTCATTATATTTTTACCTGCATCAATAAGATTGAGGGGCGGTATGGCTCAATGCTATTGGCTTTAGACACCGTGGTTCCGGCTTTCGTCGTAGTGATGACGTGCGGAGCCAGATCTGTGAATACAATAGCACATAGGTGACGACACCCTGTGGTAGCACTAGTCACAGCTCCCTCGCGTAGGCTACTTAAGTTAATGAAAGAAGAAGTCGTTGTTGAATTGAATCCCCTGTATTGTTACTTTTCTTGCACTTACCTTACCTGATTCGGAATGGCTACGCAACGATTTTTACCCGGGTGGTTAGTTGCCATACAAGATAGCTAACTACCTTGTATGGATTCAGAAATGTATCCTAAGTTCATTTTATGTTCAGGAAACAACGTAAACATATGATATCCGTTATCGTTGCTTTGATCATGCAGGAGATACCTTTGTACTCTAGTTGTATTAAAGACTATTTGATTTGAGACTATTGTAAGCGGCAGCTGAATAAGGTAGTCTCATTTTTGAATGGCTAAGAAAATAAGGAACAAGATAACAAGATAGTTTGCTTCGTATAAGCTGAATAGGAAGGTAATATTATGCTTTTTAGTATTTTTCAATATCGACAGGATTTACCTGTTGACTGTTTTCAAAAAAAGATCGACAAGAAAATCGCACGTTTTACGGGGCTATTGTTTTTATCAGTTACCTTTGGATTTTCGAATATTCAAGCCGCTGATTTTTCATGTACCTGGACAGGGGGGGCATTGAATACCGGAAACTGGACCAGCCCGACATGGAATTCTGATCCCGGTTGTAGTGGAACGTTTCCTCATAATAATGGAGCTACGTTCGATGCGACCCATTCTATCGGTACGATTAGATTGGATCGAGATATTACGATCGAAACTTTTAATCTGGCCGGCGGTACGTTGACCGGTTCCAATAAACTGACTGTAAATAAAATCTTCAATTGGAGCCGTGGCACCCTGTCGGGTACAGGATCGATTCATGCCGCTGGTGGATTGGAGTTGACGGGTAATGTGTTCTTTAAGGACAGTGCGACTGTAATAAATGCTGAAGGTCAAGTTGCTAATTGGAGCCAGGGAAATATCACCCTGCTTCGTGGCGAATCGGGTTTTGTGAACGAGGCAAACGCGAACTTTAACATTACAGGCGATGACAAGCGGATGCTCGGGTTACGCCACATTGCCAAATTTGACAATGATGGAACCGTTACCGCAAATATGGATAGTGTCGAAAATAGTGTAGGACTTAATTTGACAGTGAATAACCGCGGTCTGGTGAAAATAGAAAAAGGTGAGTTGCGACTCGGTGGTGGTGGCATCAGCAGTGGACTATTTGAACTCGGGGAACAGGGTGGGCTCAATTTTAGAGGGGGGCAGCATGTGCTGGAAGCGAGTTCCAGTATAACCGGATCAAACGTGACCTTCAGTCAATCGGGAGCAACCGATATCGACGGAACGTACATTGTTGAGAAAACCGAGCTAAAACCAGGAGGCAAAGCCAATTTCAATGCGGAAACTAGCATTACAACGACATTGACCATGAGTGGCGGCAATGTGAGCGGTAGCGGAACCTTGCTAGTCGGGGGCGATGCGAATTTTCGTAGCGGTGAGATGACGGGGACGGGCGTAACGGCTGTATTCGGTAACCTGGATATTAATGGCAACTTCGCGCAAATTAGGGATGATCGGCGTTTGTTTGTCGTTGGCCAGGGAAGCTGGTCAAGTGGAACTTTTCTGTTACGAAATGAAGGCTCGGGTCTTTTCATTCAGCCCGGTGCTAGTTTTAAGATCGAGGCAGATAAAGGCAGGAATTTTGGCTTGGGCGCAATTGTAAATCAGGGGGTTCTTGAGGTTAATTTAGCTGAAGGTGCGGAACCGGTCATTATAAAGTCGAATCTAACCAATCTCGGTTCATTCATTCTCCAGGGCGGCAATTTGATCATGGGTAGTGTTTTGCCAACCAATCAACTGATTAGTAGGGAATTAGCGCTATTTAATGGAAGTTTTCTCCAAGGGGAAACAGGTACAACATTTTTTGATATTTCCGGAAGGATGCCCGGCGAGGAATTCGATGTGCTAAATATTCTCGAAAATGCCTTCCTAAGTGGAACCTTCGATATCACATTGAAGAATGACCCCGCCAACCCTTTTGTACTTGCGCCTGGGGATTCCTTTGATATATTGACGGCAAAAACAGTCGTACTCAACGGGCTTGTTCTGGGAGGCGTGGATGGTGATTTGTTCAATTTTGGTGTTGTGAATCTGGATGCCGGGAACCAGGCGTTACGGATAAGTGTAGGTGCTGTTCCAATACCAGCAGCCATTTGGTTGTTTTTGAGTGCCTTACTCGGTATCTGGCGTCTTGGAATTCGAAGATCAAGGTAGGAAAAGGTATCTTTTCTGGTTCCTTGGATTATTGTGGAATTTGTATCTCTATATCAATTATAGGAGGGACTTTAGCCGCGATCGCGGCTAAAGTCCCTCCTACGAAGAGAAGTCTATATTTTAGACCCAAATTTCTATACCCTTTTGATTCACCGTGGTGACATCAGCTATTAGTTTTCAGTGTTGAAATCAGGGATTCTGAAGGGAGTAAATTCTTTGGATATTCTGAAAAGTGCGAATGTAGTTTAGTGCTTCAACATGTCCTGGCATTCGTATTTGTATTTGTTGATAAACTGCTTCAGCTGCAACTTTATCATCCAGGTTGTGTTTTGCGCGAGCCAGATAAACGAGCGTTGCAATGTCGGTTGGATAGAGGCGAGAGAATGCCTCTGCATGAGTCGCAAGCTGCTTCCACTGACGCAGTCCCTCTTCACAGCTAAAAAGACGAATGTGGGCTGTATAGTTCGAGGGCGATACGGCTGTTATCTGATGCAAATAAGTTTTAGCCTTTTTCCAGTCAGATTGAGCCAGGAGCGGTAGAGTCAGACCAAATCGGGCATCAATAGAGGCGGGATTGAGTTTGAGAGCCTGTCCATAATACCGAATAGAGTCATTGTAATTGCGTTGTTGGTAGGCCAACCATGCATAGCGCAGTAAGGCGTATTCGCGATATTCTCCCTGATTGAGCAGTGGCTCTATAACTGCCGCAGCTTTAACAAACTCACCCCTGTGTTCGAGATTTAAGGATTGTTTCCATGGATCTAGTAGTCCGCCATCTCCCTTCACCAGAAAACTGCTGCTATACAGCAGGCCAGCCGCAATTATGAGAACAAGTCTATCGCCTGTCATAAGCTGTAGCTCAAGTGTGGTGGCACAGACATTTAGAACGATACCGAATAGTTAGCGTATAGAAGAGGAAGCATGTAGTTGTCATCGATAAATCCATTTTTATAGCGGCTCAGGCTCATACCGAATAATAATTTTTGCTTTTCTGTTACAGCCCATTGAGTTGCCAGGGATAGGGTGCCTTTCTGGGTGTTGGAAAGGTTGAAAACATCGGCGGCATCACCGTCAACTGCAAAAACCCGTTCCCCTGCCAATAGACCTATCTTTATATATTCCAGTGACCCCAATGGTCTATCTTGCCCAAAATAATGCGTCCATTTGGCTTCAACTGCTATGGTCTCCGATTTGCCTTGAGAACGTAATGAATTGGATGAGTGGATAAAATAGCTGCGTAATCGAATCCAGTCAAATCCGTTATTGAAGGCGAAACCGACAGTGGGTGTGATTTGGTCGACGTCCAGGTCACGTCGATAAATTGAGCGGACATACCCGAGATCTAAATAGAGAGATTGATTGTGGTTTATCCATGAAATTTGGGGGGCGATGACGATGACATCATCGGTAAAATTGAAAGGATCATTATTATCGATTCTATAGAAATCCACACGGGTAGAGAGTTTTCCCTCTAATAATTCCGGTTTGAAATGCAATCGACCGCTGATAAACCAATCTTCCTGATCGATATCGCCTATTCCAACACCAAAATTAATTCGGGTGCGATTATATCCCAGGGTGATTCCACCTCTTTCGTGATCAGCACGAGCAAATACACCCCCACTGGCAATAGTGTTGCGAAATCTGGAACCACTGTAAACACCGCCTTCCCCCTGAATATCGAGTTGGTAGTCCCAACTATTTTCTGCTATGGAAACTGATGTTGAAAAAATAAAACTCATCACAATACAAATAACAATATGTTTTTCCATGATATGACTCAGGTAGGGTGAATGTTTGTGATGTGTTGCGGTATTCCTATATCGTTTTCCAGGCCGGTTCCACAAAGCTCAGCTACAAGATGTATATTCCTACCTTTCAGGTTTAACCGAATGCAGCCTTTATCCGGGGTAATCGTTGCTTGCGTATAGATTGTCCCACGACGAACTACAACACCCTTTAGCTGATGTTCGGCGGTTTGAATCCAGTTGTTTTGCTGTTCGTCCCAGTGGCGATGGTAATGGGAATCCAGGCCCGTACTCGACCAGTGAAACAATTTTTCAAGATAGCGCATCATTGGCGGAAAAGGAAATAACTGTCGCGAAGGTTGATCTCGCCATGACATTGTCTCCTCTCCAAACGGTGTTACTCCCAGACAAAGGACGAAAAGGTCAAGGAACAGATCATGGCTGCCCCTACGATCATAAAAAGAAAGCATCTGATTGCTTTCGGTGAACGCGACTTCACTGCCAGAAGAAACTTTTAATCGAAATTGTCCTTCCAGTGTGAGTACAACGGTTACAATCCGGGACTCCCATTCCTCATCATTCCTACGGTAGCGGTAGTACAACTGTCTTCCGACAGGCAGATGAAGAGCCATTTTAAAGTACGGGTTGATTGTTGGCTGGCTGACCTTTTGATTTTCTGATGGACGGATGTAGAATTGAAAGGTTCGCGCGGATGACCCGTTGACAGTTGTCACATGGGTAAGATGGAAGGGTACGGTCGGACTATCCAGACTGGCATCTTTTTGAATGTGCAGATGGATATGGGGTTGAGGTGAGCGTCCGGAATTTCCACAGCGTCCAATGCTCTGTCCGGGTTCTACAACTTGCCCTTCAACAATCTCCAATGAGTTTTGCTGCAAGTGGCAAATAAGCACATGAAAGTGGTTGTACAGTCGGATAAGAACCAGATTTCCCCAGTTTTGCTGGGTATTGACTTCGCCCGGAAAATTGTCGGGCTGATTGTTAATACAACGTACCACGGTACCGAATACCGGCGAGACAACAGGTACGCCGAAGCAGTAGTAATCTTCTGGCTGTGTTCCGGAATTACGATAGCTTTGCCCTTCGATCATGATGATAAAATCAAGCGCGTGTTGCCAAGGGGGTTGATGCGTATGACGCCCATTAAATCCTTGGTAAACGACCCACTCCCCCAGAAAAGGTGCATAAACCGGAATGCTGTTTGATTGTCCGCCCCGTACTCGGATTAATCGGGCTCGTTCCAGAGAAACTTCTGGTAAATCAGGTCGATCCAACAGGAGATAGGGTGGCGTGCTGGCTATGCGTTTACTCAATGCCGTTAGAATAGTGAGTGTGGTCAATAAGTAGGGTATGGCCATTACCGGTAAGCCATAGACTAACATATAGGTTTGTGTCGCCGTAGTGATGACTGCGGCAAGCGCCGCCCCTAACATGGCTATCAAAAAACTGACCCGTCCAGGTACCATAAAAATACCACCAAGCGTCATGGCCGTTAACGTAAAGTTAAATCCGGTCCAGTCCGTCACTGTTGAATAAGACAAGCCCGACAAAGTGTGATACAACGTATGTCCAACGAAATAACCACTAATTGCCAGCAATGCCAGGTAGTGGGAAGTCAGCAATACACCGACAAAAAAAAGTAATCCGGGTACTGGGTGAGGAATGAAAAAGGTGGAACTCAGGGCGGTTAGAAAATGATCTGCCGGTTCGAACAGGAAGGGCTTGATCGGGGCTAATGGGGTTAAATATTGGCTGAGTGAGCCAAACCCGTGAGCAGCAAAAGTCACAGTAAACGCAACGATTACAAAGGGTAAGCTAAGCGCGGGTAGTCGTTCAAAACGCCAAAGTGCGTCGGCGACAGCGACGGTTACAAAGACAGTCAGAATAGCCGCCAGAAAAATCAGAACAACCAAATGTTCCTCTAATTTGTAGGCAGCACCGAGGGTGAGACCAACCAATAAACTATTGTACGCATACAAACCACTGTGATTATTGGAGAATTGCATGACTCGAGCAGTAATTGTGCCGGTTATTGCCGCCAATAACCCCGCTGCTCCCGTGTTGGGATACCAGAGCGTTGCCAGTAAAAAGAGTGCGCCCACCCTCGCATCGGAAATAAAAAAAATTGCCGCATAACTGCGTAGCAACCCCTTTAAGCTAGGGAGTACCCATTCCCAATCGAAGCTTCGATACCAATTTAGCGATCCTCTACCCAAGTTTAAAATTTCCGTTCAGGTGATCTGGTAGTCGTTCAAGCTGATTCATAAAAGCCAGATCTTCTGAGTGACGGATAATTGAAACCTGACCCTCTTCACCAATCATAACGATGTTGGGACGATATTCGATAAACTGTAACCACTGGGTATTGTTGTACGCGCCCACAGGACTAATAACCAATTGATCCCCAACTTGCATTGGCGGGATCATAACGCTTTGCCGTACGACATCAATGTTCATACACAGTGGCCCGTAAAATACAGTATCTTCGGCAAGACCCTCCAGCGGACGCGTGGGTTGGATGCGGTGATGGTACCAAAATGCGGTAAATAGTAAATTTACCCCAGCATCCAGTACTACGGCAGGTTGTCCATTGGAAAGTCGGCGGGTGGAAACCACCGAAGCAATCAGCACTTCCGCGTCGTCCACAACCAACCGCCCGCTTTCCATTATGAGTGTGGGGCGGGGCTTGTTTTGTGCGCTACGATGAGCGGTTTCCTTGGCAAGGGTCGTACAAACAGCATCAGCATATTGTTCGATAGTCGGTGTGACTTGCTCTGCGGGCATGTACATTCCCTGGAGGTCTATCCGTGAGGCAAAGCCACCGCCAATGTCGAGGCTATCTATTATGCAGTCGGTTTGCTGTTCCACAGTTTCCATGAATTGGCACATAATCAAGACTTGCGCTGAGTAGGCGCGGGGTTCCAGGATAAATGTTCCAATATGGCTATGCAGGCCACATAATTTCAGCCACTGGCTACTCCCAATTCGTCGTGCTGCATCAATAGCTTGGCCTGATTCAATATTAAACCCAAACCGGCACCAGGGCTCGGTGTACCCGGTATCGAAATTCAACCTGATAGTTACAGGGATAGATTTTTCCGCTGCCCGTGCGACTTCTTCAAGCAAGTAGAGTTCGTCCATGTTATCAATATGGATGCGAGCACCCTCTTTAACACAGAGTTCCAGGGTTTCTTTGTTTTTGTGTGGGCCATTGAAAAGGATGCGGTTACCGGGCACACCGAGAGCACGAGCCTTCTGGTATTCAAATAAAGAAACAACTTCCGCCCATGCACCTTCTTGGTGAAGGATGGCGCAAACAGCATTCAAGTAGTTGGTTTTATAGGACCAGCCAAAGAGTACGGGTTGGTAGCGAGTTTCGAAGGTTTGTTTCAGCCGACGGATATTCGAACGCAACTGTTTTTCTGAAAGCACAAACAGAGGAGAGCCATATTTGCTTATCAGATCGTTAACGGGAACACCCTCAATATCCTCAATATAATCTTTTGCTGGCGTTCTTCCAAATTTGTTGAGCGTACCCTCGCTATGGGGTGTGATGGTTGGTTTTCTCCAGATTTTTCGGGTGGACATGTTTATTTTTCTTATTCTTTTTCTAAAATAGTGCCATTACGTTGTCCCCAAATCGCCATATTTTCAAATTCCGAGAGTTCGATGACTTTCTCTTGCGCATAGCGGATATAGAGTTTTCCGATATCCGGTATTGGGCGTTCAATCGTTTCCTCCTGAATCATCTTGACTAATGCCCAGGGCAAATTACAGCCCGCTGCTGCGGAGAGATAAATCCAGGCGGGAAAACGGGGATTGATTTCAATAAGATGATATTCACCCTGGGGTGTTCTTAACATTTCAACTTCGAGAGGTCCTGACCACTTCAAGACTTTGACCAGTTTCTTGGCTGCATTCAACAGATTTTCGTCATGGATAGTAACGCCTGCCCAGGCTTTTCCTTTATCGGTAACTGCTCGTTTTCGCATCATGACGGCATCCCTGAGATTGCCTTTCCCATCTCCCAGCGCAGTGAGATTAAATTCTTCCCCTGATACGAATCGCTGCACTATGATAGGTAACCCCCATTCGGCGGAAATTTTGCGAAATAGCGTAACCCCCTCTTCAGCATTGTTGGCGATACCTGCATCATAATATGTACCTTTAACCACTAAAGGGTATCGCCAATCTTCCTGATGACAGGTATAGAAAAAACCAGGGTGAGAAATTTGGGTTATTTCCGGAGCACTAACACCGGCTTGCTCGGCTAATTCGGATAGACGATCCTTATTCCGTCTTTTCAATTGTTCACTGTCAGGCAGTAGCAGCCGAACTCCCATTTCTTCAAGATGTTCCTGAATTCTTATTACGTTGGATAACTCCGCATCCAGACAGGGAATTAAAATATCAAAGGGGTCCTCTTTGTATATGTTTTGGAGGCGTTGGAGTAATGCCTGATCGCCACTAGAGGGATAAGGTAAAAGATATGCAGAATCGATGGTTTCGTTCAGGTACAAGCCCGAATCCATAACATCATAACTGAACCCGATTATTTTACCGTCAAACTCAACTGAGTCCCGAATGCAACGGGCGACGGCCAATCCTGAACTTGGGTTGTCCGGTTTGGCGTTCAGACCGGTAACGGCAATGCGAATGCTGGATGTTTGTGTCACTATAAAAAACTAAAAAATGTGGCGTCTGATCTGTTCCAGAAACTCGATAACGTTGCGTTCAATGATCTTTGTTTCCCCATCGAACTCCCGGACAATTTCTTTATACAGTGTATCCAGATTGTTATCCTGTTGTAACTGCCTTATCAACCAGAAACCTGTTTCGTTGACGGTATAGCTTTTTCCTGTCACCGGATCAAAAACAAAACCACTGTCGCTCAATGCCAGCCGTTTAAATACGCTTGTATTTAAATCAGGAGTGGCATTATCTGTGGGAAGCTGTTCCATAGGTATCCTCATATAATGTTGCAGCATATGACACAAACAGAATACACAGGCGTACGTTATTATGCCAGTGATTTACAATCGATGATGTGAGTCATGATTTTCGTTGCAAGTAGGGCGGTTCGGTCGATCAACTAAATTCGGATCGTGAGGCATTCTAGCACTTCTGTGGTTCGGCGTTCCATATACTTCCTGCCTTTTGGGTTCTTCAATAATTTCTTTGAATCCAAGTGGGAGGGGCTGTCAAGTGGGTGCTAAAGTGTGGAATGGATAATAAATGTCAGTGGACATGGATTGGGGTATGTAAGTAATAGATGATTTTAATGTAGATATAAGACTACAGTGGTGTCTGCGATAGGTCTTTTGGTTTTGAGATGAGTTCTATTTCATTGAAAATTAGAGTTATTGTTACGTAATAATTTTATGTAACGCCAATTACTGGTTGGTTGAATACAATTGCATCATTAGATTCAAACACGGTAGTATTCTCCTTGAGAGTTGAGTACAAGGCTCTCATATTTTTTTTTAAAAACAAGGAGAATTTAATGAAAAAAGTAACACTATTAGGAAGTGCGTTGACTGTAGCCATGTTGTCTGCCCCTGCAATGGCGGCTGATTTTCAGGCTATGTCTGGCTTGCAAGCCGCTCCTTCACCTATTCAGGATGCAGAATTGTCTGCTACTGAAGGCGGAGCAACTTGTG
>JAZGGE010000258.1:0-25751 GCA_036480195.1 Methylococcales bacterium | reverse complement strand
CCTATTATTGCCGGGGGTCGAAAACCTGAAGAGTTACCTGAATTTAACTGGGTTAATACGGTACTGGGCAATGTCAAAACCAGCCTTAATGGTTCTTACCATGCCTTTGATTTTAGTAAATATGCTCGTCGTTATTTAGCTTCAATTGCTTATCGGTTTAATCGGCGATTTATTCTCAAAACTTTGCCAGAGCATTTGCTCGTCGCGGCAATCACCACTAAGCCTAGGCCTGAGGCTTGGTTGCGTTTGGCGGAAGATTCTTGCTAATCAGGAAATTCATTGGGTACCGGAGTCACAGTTCGTTTTTGTGTGGCAAAACCACCATTCGGCAAATGATTAATTACCTAAATGGAATCAGCGGCCCACCTAAAACCGCTAACCCTTTTATAAATATGGCGTCCCCAAGGGGAGTCGAACCCCTGTTACCGCCGTGAAAGGGCGGTGTCCTAGGCCTCTAGACGATGGGGACTAAAACATTATTCTATTTCGTTGGTGGAGCCAGGCGGGATCGAACCGCCGACCTCAACACTGCCAGTGTTGCGCTCTCCCAGCTGAGCTATGGCCCCGCGAGAAAGCGAGAATTATATTCGAGCGGTGGTGCTTTGTCCAGACCTTTTTAGGAATTGGATTTGATATATTCTATTGCTTTTAGAAGCCTTGAGAGTGTACGTTCACGGCCTAACAGCTCCAAAGTAATATCGATTGAGGGGGACATTGAGGTTCCGGTGATGGCGACCCGCAGTGGTTGGGCAACTTTACCCAGCTTTTGGTCTAATTGTTCCGCTGTTTGTAACACAATCTCATGAAGTGATCCTGCTTCCCACACCGATTGTTCTACCATTTTTTCGTGGAGCATTTGCAAGGCATCTAGTGCTGCTGCTTTAAGGTTTTTCTTGGCCGCCTTAGCGTTGTATGTATCAAAATCTTTATAAAAAAATTCAGCGCTTTCTGCTATTTCCACGAGTGTTTTACAACGTTCTCTTTGTGCCTTTACCACCTCTTTAAGATCAGGTCCTTGGGTGGGATCGATGCCTCGTTGCCCCAGATGCCAACTCAAATGGTGAGCCACATGAGTCGGATCGCTATTCATAATATAGTGGTGATTAAGCCATAATAATTTCTCTGGATTGAAGGTCGACGCGGCCAAATTAACTCCCTCCAACCCAAATAATTCAATCATCTCATCGACTGAAAAAATTTCTTGATCTCCATGGGACCACGCCAATCGAACCAGATAGTTAAGCAGTGCTTCAGGTAAGTATCCATCATCCCGATACTGCATAACACTGACTGCACCATGCCTTTTTGAAAGCCGTGAACCGTCTGCGCCCAAGATCATGGGAACATGGGCATATTGGGGAGGTTTCTCACCCAGGGCTTTAAGGATATTAATTTGCCGAGGGGTATTGTTGATATGATCGTCACCTCGAATAACGGTACTAATCCCCATATCAAGATCATCGACGACAACAGTCAAATTATAGGTAGGAGAACCGTCCGATCGGGCGATTATCAAATCATCCAATTCACTATTACTAAAAATAATTTCACCACGAATCAAATCATTGATAATAACTTGACCTTCATCGGGATTTCGAAACCGAATAACGGGCTCTACTCCTTCTTTGGGCTGACGGCGATCACGGCAAATTCCACTATATCGAGGCTTTTCCTTGCGGTTCATTTGCTCGTTTCGTAAAGTTTCCAATTCTTCCTTAGTACAATAACACCGGTATGCGTTCCCTTGATCCAATAAGTTTTGTATGATCTCGCTATACCGATCAAAGCGTTTGGTCTGGTAAAAAGGGCCTTCGTCATACTCAAGACCTAGCCAGGTCATACCCTCTAAAATCGCATTAACCGATTCAATAGTAGATCTTTCAAGATCGGTATCCTCTATTCTAAGGATGAACTTCCCTCCGTGCTTACGGGCATACAGCCAGGAAAATAATGCGGTTCGGGCGCCGCCAATGTGAAGATAGCCAGTAGGACTTGGAGCAAATCGGGTGCGAAGAGTCATGCTAAAACTATTTTATTTAGATAGGGGAGGCCTTTCTAAAATAGAGAGCCTCATAAGAAAATATCGTGAGTTCATCATATCAGTTAGCCTAAGTGTATCTCAACTTATATCATCGATATTTGGCTGTCAAAAATCCGGCACCTCAGGGATTCTATCCTGAAATAAACGCTTACTTTATGTTTTATATAGGTATTAAGTGTGGCATGGTTATCGCTTAAGTTAATGCGTAACAATTAACCATAGGAACCTACGGGATGGCCCAGAAAAAATCCAATATAGCGGTATTACCTTTTACTCCTCGGCAGGAAAAACTTACCACTATTGATAAGCATCGATTAGATTTAATCAATATCCTGCAGACGACGTTAGATATAGAAGTTCTTCTCACTTCCTTTAGTGATCGTGTACAACATATCGTTCCTCATAGCGGTTTCCTTTATAGAAATGACGAACTTGATATGGAGCTGCACGGTGGAAGTCGCAAGATTCACGCCTGCCGCTATGAACTCACCCTAGAGGAACAGGGATTGGGTTCTTTAACCCTGATGCGACAACAATCCTTTCTTGACAATGAAGTAGAATCGATTGAAGCGATGCTTTGTTGTCTGATTTATCCACTGCGTAATGCGATTCTCTATAAGCATGCATTAGCATCTGCCCATACGGACCCACTGACCGGAACCAAAAACCGGGCAGCTCTGGACGATGATTTGCAACGGGAATGGAAACTTGCCCGTCGGCAACAATCCCCACTTTCACTCGTCATCCTGGATATTGACTACTTTAAAGCTGTTAATGATAACTACGGCCACGCCAGTGGTGATGCAGTATTAAAGACAGTTGCAAATTGCCTTAAGGAAACAGCACGTACCACGGACATTATTTGCCGTTACGGTGGAGAAGAATTTGTCATGTTGCTGAACAACACTACGTTGGATGGCGCGGTACTATTAGCCGATCGGGTTCGTTCTTGTATCGAAACCCACACCGCTCGTTCTGACGCCTGTCCGACATCCGTAACCGTTAGTGCTGGAGTAGCTCGATTACGCGAAGGTGAAACCGTTGAAGGTTTTTTTCAAAGGGCTGACCAAGCTATGTACGAAGCTAAACATCAAGGCCGAAATCTGGTTCGATGTTCAAGCTAAGGAAAGGAAAATAAATAACTTATACATTCTATCTTGCCTTTTTGTCCGTCTTTATTCGTATATTAACAGTTACATAGCCAGCTATGCGCCCGTTGCTATACGAATGAAGACAAACAAAAATACTGCCCCATAAAGTACAATTTATTTATTTCCCGTTCCTAAGAAGTTACGGTCTACCCCGGCGGACTTTCTTTCGTTTATTGTAATGTGGCTTCCGAGCAGCGTCACGGGATTGCGACTCCGGCTCTAAATCGACCGATCGCAACATATCATCAACCTCTTTGGAATTAAGCTCCAGGAAAGTTCTTGCCTTTAAGTTTTCGGGTAATTGATAACCGCCATAGCTAACGCGAATTAGACGGCTAACCACAAGATTTTGGGATTCCCATAGACGACGAACGATCCGGTTGCGACCTTCTTTAACTGCGACCCGGTACCACGTATTGGCACCTTCGCCTCCAGCAGATCGAATGGAATCAAAATGTGCCATTCCGTCCTCGAGCATTACTCCCTGAGACAAATTCTTCAATATTGCATCCGTCACTTTACCTAGAACCCGGACGGCGTATTCACGCTCCATTTGTGCAGATGGATGCATTATCCGGTTGGCCAATTCACCATTATTTGTAACCAGAAGAAGCCCCAGAGTATTAATATCCAACCGACCGACGGTTATCCAACGGCCAACAGCCATTTTAGGTAGTTGGGTAAAAATGACGGGTCTACCCTCGGGATCCCGCCGAGTGACTACTTCACCTGCCGGCTTGTTATAAAGTAACACCCGGGTACTAACGTTTAGGCGCTTGGCGACGTTTACAACCTTACCTCTGATTTTCAATATATCATCGGGCTGCATTTTATCTCCCAAGCGGGCAACCTTATTATTAAGTATTACTTTTCCATCTTTAATCCACTGTTCGATTTCTCTACGTGACCCAATACCAGCGTGGGCAAGTAATTTTTGAATTCTCTGGTTGGGTGGGGTTTTCGAAAGATTCCCGACGGGATCTTTGTTTTTGTTCCTATGTGGATTCTTCTTGGGTTTCATCGCTGGTTTGTGGGTCTACCGATGGTGGGATACTAACCTGAAGCAATTCGACGGATTGTTGAATTTCTTTTAGCGGCGGCAGACTACTAAGTGAAGTCAAATTAAAATAATCGAGAAACTGTTTTGTGGTGGCATACAGGGCGGGTCGCCCAGGAACTTCCTTGTGTCCAACCACCCTAATCCATTCTCGTTCTTGCAAGGTTCTGATAATATTGGTACTGACCGCCACGCCGCGAATATCCTCGATCTCCCCCCGAGTCGCTGGCTGTCTATAGGCGATGATAGCTAACGTTTCCAGCAAAGCCCTGGAATATCTTTGCGGTTTCTCCTCAAATAAGCGCGAAACCCAGGGAGAAAGTTCGCGCTGTATCTGAAACCGAAAGCCACTGGCAACTTCTTTAAGCTGGACAGCCCGCTCCCGATAGTCTATTTCAAGAGCATCAAGAGCATCCGTGATTTCGCTTTTTTCAGGTTGTCCGGAATCCGGGAAAAGTCCTTGAATCTCAGTTACAGACAACGGTGCGCTTGAGGCAAACAAAGCGCCTTCAATAATTTGCTTGATTTCCACCACTATTCCCAAAAGACTATTCTGATATAGCCTTTATCTGTATCCCATCGAACGGGTTTTGTTGAAATATCTCCAAAAGACCGTCTTTACTGAGTTCTAGAATGGCAAGAAACGAAACAACTGCACCTTGTTTACCTTCACTCTGCTCAAAAAGCTGGGTAAACTCAAGTTGACTAATCTTTTGCAGGCGATCCAAAATTGTTGACATGCGTTCGCGAACGGATAAAGGCTCCTTAAGAATCTGATGATGGCTCAGTTGATCCACCCTTTTCAGTACATCCCGAAAAGCATTCAGAACTTCCTCTAACTCAACATGGGATTCCAGTTTCTTAACTTCAATCTGATCAATGCCTACATTAGCAAGGAAGGTATCACGTTCACATCGTGGTAATGCATCAATATTTTCCCCGGCATCCTTAAATCGTTCGTATTCCTGTAACCGGCGTATTAACTCAGCGCGGGGATCACCCTCATCCCCATCGTCATCAACGGGGCAGGGCAGTAACATTCTGGATTTAATCTCCGCCAGCATGGCCGCCATAACAAGATACTCGGCGGCCAATTCCATCCGCAATTCATCCATCATCTCGATATATTCAATATACTGGCGGGTAATTGATGCAATCGGTATATTAAGGATATCCAGGTTTTGTCTACGGATCAGATAAAGCAGAAGATCGAGTGGTCCCTCAAAGGTTTCCAGAAAAACTTCTAACGCGTCGGGAGGTATAAACAAATCTTCAGGAAGCTCCGCATAAGGCGTTCCCTCAACAACAGCAAACGGCAAATTTGCTTGTTGTGGTTCAACGGCAAGATTACCCACTTATTTATACCTCTCGCACCCAAGAATACCCATTTTTATCGCGCATCTTTTCGCGAAGCGCATCGTTGTAGACCCTTGAAAGAGATGACTCTTCCTGCGGTTCTACGCCTAGGAGGCTGTCCGAGAATAGAGAATCTACTGCGGAAAAGCCCATTTTGGCCAGATTTTTCGATCATTTTCGTTAAATAGCCCACTATTCGCCTCAAATGATCGAAAAATATGACTCAAAATGGATTTCCCTCGCTACGGTTTCTATTCTCGGACAGCCTCCAAGGCCCCCACAAAAATCTACCCACTCAAAACGGAAATTCTTGAACGCGAAAGGTATATATAGTCTCCACATATGTAGTTACCAGGCTTAAATAGCCGTCCGAATATCGAATGCCTGCTGTGGGCAAACTCCGTTCTTAGGAGGCTGACTCTATAGCTATAGACTTACAAGATCCATCAGAGCCCTATATGCAAGGTGAATAGGCGAACCGATGATATCACCCAACAATCCAGTGGTGATCAGCAATACTAGAATTAATAGTCCGTAGGGTTCAATGCGGCTAAAATACATAGCATATTTACCGGGCAATATCCCGGTCATAATACGTCCTCCGTCTAGAGGAGGTATAGGCAGAAGATTTAGTACCATCAATACCATATTGAAGAAAACACCGGGGCCACACATGTACATTAAAGGAACCGAAATGGGATCATACGCTATTATAACCGCGACCTTTGCGAGCAGTGCCCAGACTATTGCCATTCCCAAGTTCGATAACGGACCCGCCAATGCAACAAGCGCCATATCTCGTTTAGGGTTGCGAAGTTTCCCGAAATTAACCGGGACAGGCTTGGCCCAGCCAAACATAATTCCACCCAGTGCAAATGTTAACCCTGGGACCAGGAGAGTACCAATAGGGTCGATATGCTTGATCGGGTTAACCGTTAACCGTCCCAGCTTTCTGGCTGTATTATCGCCGAGCAAGCTGGCAACCCACCCATGTGCTGCCTCGTGGACAGTAATACCAAACAAAACCGGTAATACCCATATTGCGAATTTTTGAATGGTCGTTATTTCATCCATAGGAAAGAATTATACCTGATTTACAATTGTTATCCATACCACCTCAACAGAATTTGAAACGTGTTATTTCCAACCTGAAAAACATTAAAACGCGCACATCCCTTAGCATACTCAAACCACTCGATCAAAGCGGAGGTGCTTCACCTTTACCGTACCTTACAATTTCTGGAATATCGCCTGATGCGTCAATAATGGTTGTAGGTTCTACGGGTATATAACCACTGTCGACAATTATATCTACCTGATTTTCTAACCTTTCCCGAATATCATAGGGATCAGTCAATGCTTCCTCTTCCCCAGGCATAACCAACGTTGTACTCACCAGGGGCTCTGCTAGCTCTTCCAATAGATCTCTAACAATTGGGTTGTCGGGGATTCTAATACCAATACTTTTCCGCTTCGGGTGCATCAATCTTCTAGGAACTTCCCGGGTTGCATTCAAGATAAAGGTATAAGCCCCAGGGGTGAGTGATTTAACTAGCCTGTGAGCATGATTGTTGAATTTTGTAAATTGGGAAACCTGAGCTAAATCCCTGCAAACCAAAGTGAAATTGTGTTTAGCATCCAATTGCCGAACAGACCGAATCCGATCCAAGGCCCGCTTATCCCCCAGGTGACAACCCAGGGCATAGGACGAATCAGTGGGATAAACGATAACGCCCCCTTCATTAATAATCTTTACGGTTTGGGCAATAAGCCGTGGCTGGGGGTTATCCGGGTGGATTTTTATATAGAGCGCCATAGATACCTTATGCGTTCAAGAATACCTATTTTCAGCGCGGATCTTTTTGTTTTGTAAAGGACGTCGTTGTAGAAGCTTGAAAGAGATGGCTCTCCCTACGCTTCTACGCCTGGCCCTCCACAAAAACCTACCCACTCAAAAAGGGTAGTCTTTAACGCGAAAGGTATATTATTATTAGAATGACCGGCGCGCGGAGTTTATTCTACTACAGACTTTTTCGCAACATTATCCCTTAAATAAACTGGAATGGCAGTCTCTGCCGCAACAGCAAGTCCCTTCTCAAATCCATCGACTGCCAATATCGCAACATTTCCGGCCTTTGGAAAACAATCCCCATCAACCGCAACGACCCGTTCGCCAAGATGCTTTCGTAATTCTTTACTATACTCTTTCCAACCACTACCGACTCCAGCCCCCCTGATATCATCCGGACAACCCACATGTATGGCTTTAGAAACGACTTCCTCTCCGACAAGCGCCACCAAATTATTTTTATTACGCCCGTATAAACCCCAATAGATTTCTCCCATCCGTGCATCAATACCGACGAAAATCGTATCAACTGAAAAGCGGCCAATCGCGTCCTGGGCCAAGGCCGCAAGTGTAGAGACTGGTACAACCGGCAAATCAGCGCCTAGAGCTGAACCTTGAATGATACCTGCTGCAATCCTAAGACCGGTAAAGGAACCGGGGCCTCTTCCAAAAGCCAGGGTATCCAACTGGGTCAAGCTGATGCCTGCCTCGTTTAGTAGGTCATCCATCATCGGTAAAATTAACCGACTGTGCTCACGGGGTGCGAGTTTATATCGATGAATGATAGATCCATCAATATAAAGTGCTGCAGAGCAGGCTTCCGTTGCAGTTTCAATGGCGAGAATTTTCATTCCGCGGCAAAAAATTTTTGTACGGTACTGAGCGACCGGGTTCTTCGCATCGGCGGAAGGCTATCGATGAATACTCGCCCGTAAGGCCGATTCAATAATCTTGGGTCGCAAATCATAAGAACACCACGGTCATTCACATCACGAATCAAACGGCCAACTCCCTGCTTAAGGGCAATAACTGCTTCAGGTAGCTGATAGGTCGTAAACGGTTCCATTCCTTTTTGCCGAATGGAATTTAATCTGGCTTTCATAACAGGATCACCTGGCGATGCAAAGGGAAACTTATCGATGATGACACAAGAAAGCGCCGGCCCTCTGACATCTACACCCTCCCAAAAGCTGGCCGTACCCATCAATATAGCATTACCATGGGTTACAAATTCTCTAAGCAAAGCCTCTTTTGGCTGTGTCCCTTGTACCATCAGAGGATAATCAATGGTATTTTCCAGTATTTCCGTCACGCCTCTCAGCGCCGAATAGCTGGTGAAGAGAAAAAATGCACGCCCCCGGCTGGCTTGTAATACTGGTAAAGCTGCTTCGGCCACCGCCGGGATAAATTGCGGTGAAGCCGGCTCCGGCATTTTCAACGGATGATAGAAAATAGATTGATGTGCATAGTCAAATGGACTCTGCCAATCGCGGGTATCGGCCTCATTCAGTCCAAGACTGCCGGTAAAATGTTCAAAGTCATTCGCAACGGTCAGGGTTGCCGATGTAAAAATCCAGGTTGCATTAGAATCTTCAATGAAGCTACTGAATTCCTTCGTTATGTCCAATGGGGTTCGGCCCAGCGTAATCGATCGTTTATACACCTCAAACCAACGGACAAATGCACTGCTATCGTCATCTAGGAGCGTCGCCAGACGGGTTTGCATATCACAACCCCGCTGTCGGCAAGACTCCAGTCCCGAACTCCGCTCTGCTGCCGGTTTTAATGTCTCACAAAGAGAATCCAGGGTATTCCGGACACTACTCAATGCTTCTGATACTTTCGTGTTGGAAATGAATTCGTTCCACTCTGCTTTCCTTAAACCCTCACCAAAGGCCAATCGCAGTTGTTTTACTTTAAGTTCGAGATCATCTGCACAGGTACGTAACTCTTTCATGTCCGAGGCATCTGTCAGATGTTCTGTAATCACATCCTGAGCGAAGTCAATCATTTGGCGCCCACTGAGGGATAAACCAAAAAAATAAGACGCAGTTTCTGCCAGCTGATGGGCTTCGTCAACGATAATAGCCTCATAATCGGGCAATAAATCGCCGAACCCACCTTCTCTGAGTGACCAATCCGCACAAAGTAAATGATGGTTAACCACGATGATTTCCGCATCCTGAGCTTTGCGTCGCGCTTTTGCAATATAACACTCAGAATAATCCGGACATTCCTGACCCAAACAATTATCTGCCGTGGAGGTAACCAAAGACCAGACTCTCGATGTTTCTGACACCCGGCCTACTTCGGCAATATCGCCCCGCCGGGTTCGGCCCGACCATGCTGATACTTTTCTTAGGTCTGAAGCTTCTTGCCGACCATAGCCAAAATCTGAATCCAAGGCCTGTCTTAGGCGATAGATGCAGAGGTAGTTGCTACGCCCCTTAAGCAGAGCTGCCCGAAATGGCACAGCAAGTGCGTCTCGAATAATAGGGAGATCTTTGTTAAAAAGTTGATCCTGAAGGTTTTTTGTTCCAGTAGAAACAACAACCTTTTTTCCTGACAAAACCGCCGGAATGAGATAGGCGAAGGTCTTCCCAGTACCTGTACCCGCTTCGGCAACAAGATGGCGTTTCTTCTGAATCGTTGCGGCTATGGATTTGGCCATTTCTATCTGAGCGGTACGAGGTTGGTATCCCTCGATGGTTTTTGCCAAAGGCCCTTCGCTACCAAAAAGTGTTTCGAGGTCAGTCACTATAGGATTTTTGCTTTTAAATGCAAAAGGCAGTACTCAGAAAGGGATTTAGTTTGATAGGGCACTATCCCATAGTCCACCAGTCAAACCCTCCTCTTTTGTCCAAACCAAATCGCCAATAATTCGGAAACGAGATACCGACAGAGCCCCACGCTTTTTCTGCGATGCGCTGGATTCACCTAACACTTCCATCAGGATATCGCGATCCGCCTCATAGATTTCAAATGGTTCGTAGTTGTCATCCATGAGCACCAGAACAATGGAATCCCAGGATTTCTCCACTTTAATTTGTCCGATTCGATATCCTGATTTTGAATCGTTGAAAATTGCTCTGCCTTTAATCTGTACTCGCTTGCCTCCTTTCCCGACTGCATCATATCCAGCGCTGCGATCCGCGCACAAATCAAGTCCAAGAAGACGGGCAACGTCATGTTCAGCAATTTCAACGCTGATCCCCGGTAAGGTTTTGCCGGTTGTTTTCTTATAATCCGCAGCTAACTGCCTTGCCTGACCAATTAGTTTTTCTACTGAATAAACTGCCACTAACCACCTAAATCTTCAGAACCTAACATCGTCAAAATCTATATCGTATTATTATACGTCAAACAGCATCCACAAAACTCAGGTTTACAAAACACGCTATAATAAACCGCTGCGTGACACTTATTTCGTGGAGCATTTATTTGATGACAGACCCACTCTCTAAATCCAAAAAACCTGTGGATAAAACCAAACAAATTGTAGCTATTTCAAAGAAACCTGCAGCAAAAAAGGCAAAATCCCGACTTGTTACTGGCACGAGTAAAAAGAAACCGGTACTCTCGGATTATCCTTATAAGGTTAAAATGAAGCGCATAGAATATGAAGAACGGAAAATTGAACTTCAAACTGAACTGCTAAAAGTTCAAAACTGGGTCAAAGAATCCGGTCAGAAAGTGGTGATGTTGTTTGAAGGGAGAGATGCCGCAGGTAAAGGCGGTACAATAAAACGAATAATGGAACATTTAAATCCTCGTGGCGCCCGAGTCGTCGCTCTGGAAAAACCCAGCGAAAACGAACGTGGGCAGTGGTATTTTCAACGTTATATCAAACATCTTCCTGCCAAGGGAGAAATGGTATTTTTTGATCGCTCCTGGTACAACCGGGCAGGTGTTGAGCGAGTGATGGGATTCAGTTCACCTTCGGAATATCTGGAATTCATGAGGCAAGCGCCCGAAGTGGAACGAATGCTGGTCAATAGTGGAATACGATTTTTTAAATTCTGGTTTTCAGTGAGTCGCAATGAGCAATTCCGCCGATTCCAGGCCCGGCGGACAGACCCTTTAAAACAGTGGAAACTAAGTCCAGTGGATCTTGCATCGCTAGACAAATGGGATGACTATACCGAAGCTAAAGAGGCCATGTTTTTTTATACGGACACAGCGGACGCTCCCTGGACAGTTGTCAAATCTGATGACAAAAAACGCGCCCGGCTCAATTGTATGCGCTACATTCTATCCAAACTCCCCTATCCCGATAAGAACTCTAAAGTGGCAATAGATCCTGATTCATTAATTGTCGGACGCACGTCCGAGATCTATGAGAAAGGTGAAACAACCCTCGGAATACGAACCCCATAGTGAGTCAAGGCTTAATGAAAAGAAAAGAATTAAAACATGCAGAAAAAATCGTTGCCCATTTTAAAAATCTTTTAAGCGATGAACACGTTGAGGAAATTGGATCTACTCATTTTGACGAGCTTGCTCTTATGATAGAGGCAGCTATTAGTTCCTCAGTACTCACTACTTTAGAGCAAACCGCAGACAAAGTCGCCACTATGGCGGAAGAAATTCGGCATCATGCGGAATATGGTGATTGAACCGGTTTTGTATTATACCTTTCGCGTTTGAGAATACTCCGTTTAGAATGGGTAGATTTAAAATCGATCGACACGGTGTAAGGTATAGATTTTAAACTCTATTACGGTGTGACTCCCTCTATGCTAGCGTTAAGAGGTTGTCCAAGAACAGAGAACCTACTTCGGGAATCCTCCGAGTACTCCTTCTACGTAGGCGCGACGAGCTGATTCGGTGAGGCGACAATACCATCTTCATCGATATATACATAATGGTCAGTTTTAAAATTGACGCCGGCGATGGTAATCAGGGTGTCACGATCCCCAATTCCTCTTTCGTGGCTTTTAAGAGGATGTGTATGCAATGCCCGAATGCCTATTGATAAGGTATTGATCTCTTTCGAATCTCTGATGCAGCCGTAGACGATGATACCCTCCCAGCAATTTTCAGAAGCAATTCGTGCCAAATCGGCACCAATCAGCGCACAACGACGAGAACCACCCCCATCAACAACAAGGACTCTGCCTTCGACTTTTTCCTCAAGAGTTTTTCGAATCAATACGTTATCTTCAAAAACCTTCAGAGTGGTAACTTGTCCCCCGAACGTTGTTCGTGTACCGTATTGCCGCAACAGAGGTTCGGCTATTTGAAAATGTTTGCTTTGAGAAAAGTGGTCGCATAGATCCGCAGTTTTAAAATCCATAAGACAGATACCAGGAAAAGTTTAGATTGAGTTTTTAACTCTTTTATTATTACGCGTTTTAGCCCATTGCTCCAACATTTCCTCATAATAGGAAAGTAGTACAGGAATGAGTATCAAGATAATAATGGAACCGAAGCCTAACCCAAAGGCGATTGATGTCGCCATGGGGATGAGAAACTGGGCCTGTACCGAAGTCTCAAATAAGAGTGGGATTAATCCTGCAATTGTTGTCAACGTAGTGAGAAGAACCGCCCTTAAGCGTTGACAGGACGCTTGCGTTAACGCGGTTCGAATAGGAATCCCTTGGGCTTTTAAGTGTTGATAAAACGTAACAAGAATTATGGAGTCATTGACGACGATACCAGAAAGCCCAAAAAAACCAAACAGAGAGAGCATTGTTAAGTGGAGTCCCATGAACCAATGCCCCATTAATGCACCGACCAGACCAAAAGGAATTGCAGCCATTACCACGAGTGGCCAACCATAGGACGCGAATATCCATGCCAGAATTAAATAAATCAAAACCAGGCCAAGAACAAGGCCATAGGTAATATCATCCATGGTTTCTGATTGTTCGGCAGATTGCCCTTGAAATGAATAACTTAAATTGTAACGGTCAGTCAAGTCTGGAAGAACGGTATTTTCGATGTGGGCAAGTATTGCATTGCCGTTATTGATCAATGTGTTGACATCACCAGAGACTTCAATCGCTAGTTTTCCATCAGCGTGTTTGAGTACCTGGAATCCTCTTTGGGACGACCATACTGCTACCGAGCTTAAAGGAGCACTCTTATTATTATCAAGCTGAATGTTGAGTTTACTTAGGGCATTAATGTGAGTTCTTTCATCTCTAGGGAGTCTAACCCGAACTTCTATTTCATTTGGACCATCTTGGAAAAGCTGGACTAATCGCCCGTCGAAAGCCGTCCGCAACTGGCGGCCTAGCTCATTCGAAGTTAAATTCAAAGCTTCGCCATCGCTAGTAAGGTTATAAACATGTTGTTCCTTTCCATAAGGCATGTCGTCCTGGATATTTGAAACACCAGGGATGTTTCGTAGAACTTCCGATAGTTCTATGGCTGCGGTTTTTAATTGGGGAGCATCAGGGCCACTAAGCTGAATGGCGATATCGCGACCGGGAGGGCCGTTGAACCGGTCAACGATTATTAGCGTATCTAAACCTGGTGGAGTAGGAATTCGTTGTTTCCAGGCATTGATAAATTGATGGTTTCGTATTTTTCTGCTATCGGGAGATACCAATTCGATAGTCATGGAGGCGATATGGTCGCCCTTATATTGTGGTTGCCCATTAAAAGAGGTTCCGGAGCCATGTCGAATGACAGCTGTGAGTACCAAATTCTGCTCGGATAGGGCTGTATCAGTCGTTCGTAATGCATCTTCCATTCTTTCCAAAAAAGTATCAACCTGGTTTCGAGGCGTTCCTGGTGCAAAGGTAATATTTGCAATAATAATAGAGGGTTCTGGTGACTCGAAGTATACAAACGGCACCCGTTGTCCAGCAACAAAGCCGAGGGCTATTAAAAGTAGAGTGATCAAGCTGCAGATGGTGATAGATCGGTGCTGAATGGCTAGTTCGATCCATTTTTTAAAGTGGTTGTTTCTGAAATTCCTGAAGCTTCGATCAAACCGGTGTCTCCAAGCCGTTGAATCCGGTGTTTTCAGATGGAGAAAGGCATGGCGTAAGTGGCTGGGGAGAACGAAGAAACTTTCGATAAGGGAGGCTAGAATTACCGATACAACAACGAGTGGAATTGCAAATAGAATTTTCCCCGTTGGTCCACTGATCATCATTAATGGCAGGAAAGCAGCAATTGTGGTTAATGATGAGGCGATGACAGGTGCAAACATCCTTCGTGCACCGCCTTCCGCTGCCTTTAGTGGTGCCTCACCCATTTGGTAGTGAGCCAAAGCGTCTTCTCCAACGACGATGGCATCGTCAACGATAATACCCAGTGCCATGATGAGGCCGAACAGGCTAATCATATTGATGCTGCCACCAGCTATGTGGAGGATGAACAAAGTCGCCATGAATGAAATTGGAATTCCAACGGCCACCCACCAGGCGACTTTGGTGGTTAGAAAAAGGTACAAAATAGCAGTAACGAGAATAAGTCCACCGCTACCATTTTTCAGTAGCAAGGTGATACGTTCCCTAATGAGTTCCCATGATTTATCGTATAGCTGAAGAGTGATGTTTGGGGGCAATTCTTTCCGGGTTTTGGCTAGCCATTGTTCAAGAGTGTCTGCGTATTGGAAAGAATCGCCATATTCCGGTCGCTCAATATTAAGTTCAATAGCAGGTTTGCCGTCAACCGTTAGGGTGATCCCCTCTTTTTTCGGTTGGCGCTTTATTGTCGCGATATCACCTAGATGGGTTAGTGTCTGGTTGCCGGTGGTGATGGGAAGATGGGCAAAGCCGATCGCATTCCGCTGCTGATTTGTTGTACGTAATGCTTTGCTGTTTTCTCCCTCACCGAATGTTCCCGCAGGTAGATCACTGCTGAGTTTAGCAATACGCTGAGCAATATTATCAAGACTTGTGTTCAAATATTTTAAGGTATCATTCGATATTTCAATTGCTACTTCCTCCTCAGGCAAGCCAGAAATATGGATGATGTCAATTCCAAGGTCGAGGAGCTCCTGCCTGAATCTGTTAGCCAGGAAACGTAACTCTGAATCATTATCTGCTCCTGATATAAGCAAACAGGCAACGTGTTCAGATCGAGCATGATTTTTGACCTTTGGCCGTTCGGCATCTCTGGGAAGGTTTCTAAACTCGTCGATTTTTTGTTTAACGTTGGTCAGCGCGATGATTTTGTCAGTTCCCTCTTTGACCTCTACGGTGATCGAGGCCCGCCCCTGGGTTGATGTCGAAGAGATTCGGCGAAGATCATTTACTGATCTAAGGGATTGCTCTAATGGTGTTGTTATACTTTTTTCCACATCTTCTGCACTGGCGCCAGTCCAGTCGACAGTAACAGAGATATAGATGGGGTCGAAATTGGGATAGAAGCGGACGTTTAAATGCTTGAGTGCGAATAGTCCTCCAATAATCATTAAAGCCATTAATAAGTTGGCCGCAACTTTATGATGAGCAAAAAAACCCAGCAGGTCGAGGCGGTGTTTCATTATTGCTTTTCAGGAACGCGTACTGAAACCCGCAATCCGGTAATGGCGTTAGGCAAATGGGTGGTAACAATTTGATCTCCCCCCATTATTGTAGGGTCACTTATGAGTAGGTTGGCATCCCCAAATTTGTCCACATATTCCCCCAACGTTGTGATTTTTACACTTTGAAGTCTTCCGTTAATAAGTTTAAATACACGGTCGTTGCTGTATAACGCCTGATGAGGAATAGCGACTGCGTGGTCACGGGGTGGTCTTTCCATTTGTAAACTCAATGTGCTGCCCAGACGAATAATGTCTGTGCGGCCGATTGGTCTGAAAAAAGCATCAATACCACGACCGTCAGCTTGTCCAGACAATCTGTCCAGTATTAGATGAATGGTCGAACCTGCGATGGTTGCTTTTGCTTTCAGTGGAATATTCTGTTGTATAGAGTGTTGTATTTCAGCCTGATAGGGTACTGGAATTTTGGCACGAACTTCCAGGTTATCACTAGGGTATAAGGTAAGAAGTTGCTGGTTGGTGTTGACTGGGTCACCTTTAGAAACATCTACCGAAGCAATAAACCCAGAAAAATCCGCATGTATCTGACTTCGTTCAAAATCGAGAGTGGCCAGATCCAGAGTTGCTTTGGCAGTATCGAGTTGGGCTTTAAGTTGTTGTAATCTCGCGGTATGACTTTCAATCGCCAGCTTTCTGGAGGCCAGGGACAGGAGTTGGCTTTCATGGGCTTGCTTCACCTGGTCGAGTGCTGCGATCGAACCCAAACTTCGTATTTTCATTTGGTTAGCACGTTTAACTGCAGCTTCACTAATATCCAATAATGTTTTTTCATTTTTTAGCGCGTTACGATCGCTTTCATAGCGAAGATTCTCACTTGAGATCTCGGCTTTGAATTTCGCTGTTTTTGCTTTCGCTTGTTGAATTCTAGGTTCGAAATCACGTGGATCAAGAGTGAGAAGTAATTGCTGGGGCGAGACATGTTCACCTTCCCTGACCATTACTTCTCTAACCCGGCTTTTTCGAGGTGCAGCGGCTTTTTGGAGGTCGGGTGTTTCGACTTGGCCATAAATCGTCAATGTCGGGGATAGACGGGCTGGATGAGCGATCATGACTTCTACTTGCCAGACCCGTTCATTTTTTTTTAAGGGGGCTTGCGTCGGTTTGGTTAGCCAAAGAAACGTAAATACCAGCACGCCAGTTGCCAGGATTGCCCATGGCAAGATATATTTATAATTAGTTGGCATGAGTATGGTATATAAAGCTGCAAAAGATAAGCTTATTGTTCAGGAGAAAAGCGTATGGAGCAAGCAGAAATTGTTCTAAAAAACATAAATAGTATTATCTGGGGACCTTTTACGTTGGTAATCTTGTTCGGTGTTGGCCTTTATTTAACAATAGGCCTGAAATTTATGCCCTGGCGAAAGGTTAGGGCAGGGTTTCTAATGCTTTGGCAGGGGCGGTATTCGGAAGAAAAGGGGGAGATAACGCCGTTTCAGGCATTGATGACAGCCCTGTCAGCGACCATTGGAACTGGCAATATCGCTGGTGTTGCAACGGCAATCGCAATTGGCGGACCCGGTGCGGTTTTCTGGATGTGGTTGACAGCGCTCTTGGGCATGGCGACCAAATTCAGTGAAGCAGTACTGGCAGTTAAGTACCGGGAAGTGGACGAACAGGGCAAGCACGTGGGCGGTCCGATGTACTACATCAAGAATGGAATGGGTCCTCGTTGGCGGTGGTTGGGTTTTTGGTTCGCACTATCCGGGATGATTGCAGCTTTTGGCATTGGGAATATGGTTCAGGCCAATTCTGTAGCCGATGTTATGGAATCTACTTTCCAAGTACCCACATGGATGACGGGAGCCATCATCGCGTTGGCCACCGCCGTCGTGATCCTTGGAGGTGTCCAGCGAATTGCTGAAGTTGCCGCTAAACTCGTGCCTGTTATGGGATTAACTTATTTCGTAGGATCGCTGGTGATTATCGCGTTATCTTATGGAGAAATCCCAATGGCATTGACTCTCATTGTTACCAATGCATTCAACGGAACAGCGGCAACAGGCGGGTTTGCCGGAGCGACGATCTGGGCGGCGATGCAGTTTGGTGTGGCTCGAGGTGTGTTTTCCAATGAAGCTGGGCTTGGCAGCGCGGCAATTGCGCATGCGGCAGCTAAAACCAACAACGCTGTTCGTCAAGGTATGATTGGGATGCTGGGAACCTTCATAGATAGTTTGGTTATCTGCACATTAACCGCATTAGTCATAATTCTGACTGGCGTCTGGAGCAGTGGTGAAACCGGCGCGTCTTTATCGGCACTGGCATTTGAAACTGGTCTTGTGGGTTACGGTGGATATCTTGTGACCTTTGGATTGATAGTATTTGCTTTCACTACATTGTTGGGGTGGAGTTACTACGGTGAACGATGCGCAGAATACATCTTTGGCATCAAATGCATCGTACCCTACCGGGTGCTTTGGATTGCAGCAATACCGACAGGAGCAGTGGGTAAGCTCGGAATTATCTGGTTGTTGGCTGATGTCATGAATGGCTTGATGGCATTGCCTAATTTGATTGCTCTACTAGTATTGAGCCCGGTTATATTTAGAGTGACGCGGGATTACTTTCGGAGAGATTCTTGAGAACCTGTTCAATATACCTCTTGCGCCCAAAAATACCCCTTTTCGAATGTTACTTAACATTAGTCAACCAGTAAATCCCTTTTTTCGCGATAAACCGACCGGCATTTTTGGACTGCCGCCATAATGCCTGCCACTGCTCAGTTTTTCTATAACCTTCCAGACAACGCAGATATTTGAGTCTTTCTGCTTCATCCAGGTTTTGGATAATAGTGGGAATTAGTCCTTCTTCTACATTATATTCAAAGCCTTTGTTGAGGTTTACAGGTACAATTTGCGAAATACTCAGAGCAAGCGCCTGGGCTGTGACTTCAATGGCGCTTTTAATGGCGACCGCTTTTGGTGTGGTCGGGTTGATGATGTCGTAAGGTGGCGTCCAGTCGCGGAATGGTCTGAGTTTGTCTATATGGGACAGGGCAATGATTATCGGGGGTGGATTTTCTCCGGTTTTTTCCTGAAACTGGCGGCGGAGTGATGTTAATATTTTCTTGTCGGCCTGACGAGCCGGGTTGTTTGCGGCGCAAACCATAATGATCAAATCGCATTGTATTACGGCTTTCCCAATGTCGCTGAGGCGGTTTAAGGATTCTTCATTGTCTTGATAGCCCGTGGTGTCGAGAATAATAGCTTTGTTAATCCCGTCTTGTTCCAGCAGATAAGGTTGTATACCAACGGTTTGCGGCAATATATCCGATGCTGCTTTACGCTGCTTGAAGAGGGCATTGATTAAGCTGGATTTTCCAGCGCTTATCTGACCAACAATGAGAATGCGTAATGGCTCTTGTTGTAGTTGCTCCTCCCTACCCAAGGCTGTCTGTTGATCGGTCTGTGATGCTTTGGTGCTACTTTCAGCAAATGCTTGATCATCCAATACCAAGTGTCCACTATAGAGCTCAATTGCATAGTAGCCGATTTTTTTAACATAGGCATCCAGTAGCCAGCTTTTTATTTCCTTAGTGGAATCGGAGATTAGGCTATCGGTTGCTAATAGACCGATCTCTCTGATTGCGGCGGAAATGGGATCAACGCCTGCGGCGACAATTCGGGAAAGTTTTAGCAGGGTGTTTCCTTTGCTTGCCAGACGTTGTCCACGCAGTACATCATTGATGGTTACAATTTGACTTCCTGGAACGTTTTCTGAGAAGGCAATTCGCATGTCTTTGGAAAGGAGTTCGATAACTCGGAGCAAGTATGGAACCCGAAGTTCAAGGATGGCATCCTTGCGTTCTGGATAAAAATGTAAGGCAACGGTTTGCATGACATCTTTTAACGTATTCCAGTAAAACGATGCATTGTCCAGATCCGGGTCTTGCTTTTGTATTTGTTCGGAAAGAGCTTCTACTTTCGTCCATGCTTCCGAACCACGTCCTGGCCAGGTTTTTTCCGCGTCAATATGTAAAGTCTTGGGTTTGGCGGATTTTTTCTTAAGATAACGATTGATGCCAAAACCAGCCAGAGAAGAAAGCAAAGTGGCAGCGACCCAGGGTAATACCAGTTTGTTTTCATAAATCCAAACACCACCAGCCGCCATCAGAAGAAGGAAGGGTGTTGCCGAAAGTATTATTAGCGCGATCCAGGCGGTTGTAGCTTTCATAATGATCGTGTCAGGTCTATTTCTTAGTCGATTTTAAATTATCCAGGTATTTTGCGAGTATCTTTCTACCTTGTGCGAATTCTTCACGGTAGATTTCCCGAAAGACCTTGGGATCCGTCGCCATACCTTTACGACTATAGGTAATATATGTTGCCATCGCTTTGCCCAGGGCATAAGTGGATGCTGCAGTGATTAGCGAAGAAACCGCCGAGCCGTACCAAGGTATGAGCTTAACCACCTGGCGACGCCCGATGTTACCTGCCAGACTCAGGCCAAAGGCGGCGCCGAGTTTCCCCAGGTTCTTTCGGGTAAGAGGGTAGTCATATAGGGAAGCGATGCTTTGAACTAATTTTGCTTGTATTGCGGTAACAACAGGGATATCGGCGACCGGTAGCGGGATAGCGCCGGCAGCACCGGCAACCAAGGAATAAGCAATGATATGGGGATGTGCAGTTTTACTATAGAGATCATGCAAATCTTCCCGTGTCTCTTCAGCGTTTCGAAGAACAGAGGCGATACCTTGAGGCAGGGTTTCTTCGATTGTATTCCATAAGGACTCCAGACCATAGAAAATCGGATCATATCCATCTTCCGGTAGAGTGAAATCGACTGCGACAAAACGTGCGTCAATTCCTTTAAACAGATTCCGCTGCCAGGTTAATGAGCGGGCAAGGTCAGGTGGAATGGAGTCGGGCCAGGGGACATCGTCGTAAGGATAAGGATCTAAATGTCGGTTCTGAACGGGCAAGTAGCCCTCATGCAGACACGTTTGCACAACGATCACCGGCCAGTGTGGTGATCGTTTAGAAATCTTCCGCACCGTTTTGACGACGCTTTCCTGGCTTGGATCCATGGCTTTCATGACGACGAGCAGCATATGAGCCTGTTTTTGGAAGGCGTTGAGGTCATCAGTGGGGTCGTAATCAACTTCACCCAGACCGCGGGTATCCAGAAATTTTATAAGACAGGTTTCCTGACTGGGGAAGCTGTATAAGTTCGCAGTGCGCGTTAAAGGACGCATGCCGTCGCCGATTGTTGCCCGACTATCTCCAGTGATAGCCCTGATGATCGACGTTTTACCTGATTGTGTTTTGCCGAGCAGCCAGAAAACCGGGGTGGGTAATTGTTCTTTTACTTTCAGTAGTTGGGCATTTAAAGCATCCTTTTTGATTTGGGGGTTAACGATGATTTCCTGGAGTTTTTTCCACATGATGGACTAATTCGGTTAATCAGAATTAACTTTAAGGGACGGAGCCTTCACTGCTATTAAGCCATCCTACAATATACGAAATTCCCATATCCTAAAGGCAGTAACTCAAAACAGGCATTCTTAAACGCAAAAGGTATAATGACCTATTTTGGATTAAGTAGAAAGATTTATGACCCTTTACTGTGGAATTGTTGGATTGCCGAACGTGGGGAAATCCACTATTTTTAATGCGTTGACTAGTGCAGCTATAGCTGCCGAGAACTACCCCTTTTGTACGATTGACCCCAACGTCGGCGTGGTGCCGGTTCCTGATAACCGCATCGATGCTTTGGCGGAGATTGTCGATCCTGCCCGAGTGTTGCCTACGACAATCGAATTTGTTGATATCGCAGGGTTGGTCGCTGGTGCTTCCAAGGGTGAGGGTTTGGGAAATCAGTTTTTGGCCAATATTCGGGAAACGGATGCGATCGTTCATGTGGTGCGTTGTTTTGATGATACGGATGTGGTTCATGTCGCGGGAAAGGTTGATCCGGCAGCGGATATTGAAGTTATTGACACTGAATTGGCGCTTGCCGATTTGGCGACCGTAGAGAAAGCTTTACAGAAAGCATCTAAAGCGTCTAAATCCGGAAATAAAGAGGAATTAGCCAAGAAAAAGGTTTATGACGCTATTTATCAGCATCTTGATGGTGGTAACGCTGTTCGCACGATAGATTTCACCGATGATGAGCAGGGAATAGTAAAGGAGCTGCATCTTCTAACCGCCAAACCGACATTATATATTGCTAATGTCGAGGAGGCGGGATTCGAGAACAACCATTTTCTGGATCAGGTGAATGAAATTGCTATATCGGAAGGAGCAGGTGTCGTACCCATTTGTGCGGCGATCGAGGCAGAAATCGCCCAGTTGGAAGATGATGAGAAGAAGGAGTTTCTTCAAGATCTGGGGCTTTCAGAATCCGGGCTGGATCGGGTGATCCACGCGGGTTATCGTCTGTTGGGCCTTTCGACTTACTTTACTGCTGGAGTTAAAGAGGTACGCGCATGGACCATACCCCTTAATGCCAAGGCGCCGCAAGCAGCAGGGGTGATACATACCGATTTTGAAAAAGGCTTTATCCGGGCGGAAGTGATTGGATATGATGATTTTATTGCCTACAAGGGGGAGCAAGGAGCAAAAGATGCAGGAAAATGGCGGTTAGAGGGCAAAGAATACGCTGTTCAAGATGGTGATGTCGTCCATTTTCGTTTTAACGTTTAGAGAATGGAATGGTATCGAGTCGTGATGAGCCGTCTTAAAGCAAGCATTGACAAATACAAGCTAAACTGAAAAAATGATAACGTTTCAATCTCCCGTTACTAAAAATCGTAACAATTGTTTCCAGTATTGTGAATCAAGTAACGGGACGATCAATTCGAAATCAAATATATTCTGGCAAGGTAGCTCAGTTGGTAAGAGCGCAGGATTCATAACCCTGAGGCCGGGGGTTCAAGTCCCCCCCTTGCTACCATTTCTTTTTTGAGCAATCGTCTAATGCCAAACGGCGGAAGCGGTTTCGTCGCTGGGTATTTTTTGTTGCTCCCTGGCTTGTTGCTCAGTATCTTCAAAGGTACGAACTTCCCAGTTAAAGCGCATTTTTTCATACAGTTTTTTCTGCATGGGTAGTGCGTTTATGTCAGGGTGTTTACCCAGTAAGTTTAAGTGGTCAATTACGCCTCGTGCAGTGAGGGGGTTAGGGTGTTCCACGTAATAGGAGAGTATCAGAAACAGACTGGCTTGCAGTTTGTCCAGCGAATGCAGGTCTTGAATTCCGGTATCGTGGTTATCTAACATTGTTACCTCTCGTAGCTAATATTTCTTGAAGATACTTTATATATCGGCCATTATCTGGAAACTTTAGGAGAATTTATTTGTGTGCAGAAGTAAACGTAGAAATTTTGACAGTTGCAGTTAGTCAATGGAGTTTCCCCAGGACTTAATGGAAGGTGTATTAATTAAGCGATACAAGCGTTTTTTAGCTGACGTTGAAATGTCTGATGGTCGAATCGTGACTGCCCATACGCCCAATACCGGTTCTATGAAAGGCTGCGCCGAACCTGGGATGCGAGTTTGGCTGTCAGATTCTGGGAATGCAAAAAGGAAGTATCCTCTCGGCTGGGAGCTGGTGGAAGTTTTTCCAGGAGTGCGGGTTGGGATTAACACGGGGTTGAGCAATCGGCTGGTACAGGAGGCTATTGAAACAGGTACTATTGTGGAGCTACAAGGTTATAACACGATTCGACGGGAAGTTCGGTATGGAAAGGAAAACAGCCGAATTGACCTGCTGTTGGAACGACGTGGTGGTCAATTCTGCTATGTCGAGGTGAAAAACGTGACATTGGTTGATGGAGAGTGTGCCTATTTTCCTGATGCGGTTACGGCTAGAGGAACCAAACACCTTCGGGAATTGGCCGAAATGGTGAATGAAGGCCACCGTGCAGTCATTTTCTATTGTGTTCAGCGCGATGATGTGATAGAAGTTCGTCCAGCCGATGATATTGATCCTGAATATGGCAAGACTCTGAGGCAATCCCTCAAAAAAGGAGTGGAAGCCTTAGCGTATAGTGCTGAGGTAACGCCGCAGCACGTTTGTTTGCGAAAGATGCTTCCTATAATATGTCCATCTTAACGGTAAAGTGGGTTACTGGGCGAAATGTTAGAATCTTCTGATTTGCTCCTGTTGGGCTTGATTGCTCTGGTTTATATGTATTGGTCCAATTCACAGCTGGCCAAGGAATGGGCAATGCGGGCGGTTAGGGCGTATTGTCAAGAAATGGAAGTTCAAATGCTAGATGATTATATTGTATTGCATCGCCTTTGGTTTAAGCGAGATGCCAGTGGCGCGATTCGGTTCTGGCGATCCTATTTGTTCGAATTTACATCAACTGGGGAACGCCGTTACAAAGGGAGTATTGTCACTTTAGGAAGGCGAGTTTTGAATATAGAGCTAGATCCCTATCGTATGTAACCCATTAAATAGTGCCTTCCTAAACACGTTAAGGCATAACTTTTAACTTTGGATATGTTCGGATTCATTCTGTGAGCCGTCATTTTGAAAATATAACTATTCTGTTTGCGGATATCGTTGGCAGTGTTGCATTGTATGAAGCCGTGGGGGATGTTGCAGCTCGGAAATTGATTGTTCGATATTTCAATTGGATGCAAGATATCATCAACGCTCATGGTGGGCATGTGGTTGAATTCATTGGTGATGAAGTTATGTGTCTCTTTAACGATCCGAATGCTGCAATCAATGTTGCATGCTCGATTCAGGAACACCTTGACCGGCGTGGAGCAACTCAAAAAATTAGAATTGGCATAAACAGGGGCCAGACTGCGCTAGAAAACGGGCGTCCCTTCGGTGATACAGTTAATGTGGCTTCGCGAGTGGTCAATCTAGCGAAAGCAGGTGAAATCATCGCTACAAAGCAGACGATTGAAGCACTCTCTACGTCCAATAGGGAAAAATGTCGTTCCCTTGGAGCTCTCAAAATAAAAGGTAAGGTTGATCCTGTTCAGAATTACGAAGTACTGTGGAATCTGGATGATTGCACGTTTCTTAGAAATGCTCAAAATACGGCAGAAAGACGATTGACGCTGTCGAGAGTGGTTTTTAGATATCAAGAGCATCAAACAGTCCTGGATGCAGTGAAGCGAAAGCTCGTTATTGGCCGGGATGAGAAAGCCGACATACAGGTTAAAACCAGGACAGCTTCGAGATTCCATGCGACTATAACATTTCAATCAGGGGCTGTGGTGTTAGCCGATCAGAGTACTAATGGTACTTTTATAAAAGCAATTTCCGGTCGACGGTCTGACGATGGTAGGGAGTTTTACCTGCATCGAGAGGAGCGTTTTCTTTCGGGGAAAGGGATGTTGAGTCTCGGCGAATCAGAAGTATCTACCGGCCTGCATGTTGTTTTCTTCAGTTGTGAGGAGGTTGTCCGAGAATAGAAGCCTCTTCAGAAAGTCAGAGCTCTATTTTGAAAAAAATTTTGGCTCACAGATCCACTCTTGTCACTGCGGATCCATACTACCCAAGCAAAGAGAACCCAAAGCATAAAACGAGCATAAGGAGTCCCCTGTTTACTGAGGCCAATAAAAAGCCGGTACAGAACCAGCAGGTTCATGACCAGGAAGATGCTATTGATCCAAGCCAGGGAAGTATCAGCACGCTTGGCCCGGATGTAGTTGAGACGATACCTGCTTTTCCCTTGGCCAAATTTACCCTCGATCGGAATGCGTTGCAACGACGCCATTTACAAAAAAAAGACGTACTCTAAATGGGGTATTCTTGAACGCGAGAGGCATATAACCTTAATCCGCGAGTCGGATTAAGATAACAATTTACAGGGTCACCACATTAAATCG
>JAZGGE010000257.1:0-3462 GCA_036480195.1 Methylococcales bacterium | reverse complement strand
TCGTTTGAAACGGGGTTTCAAATCCAGGGAGCGTTTGTTGTTTTTGGCTCTGATAGCGGATCATAAGTGCACGGGTTTTGTCGTGGTTTCGTTGATTTTCGTGCATCATTATACCACGATAAGCATGTATAACCTATCATTATCAATAGGTTGTAATAACTGAGCAGGCTCTATTTAAGATCCAGATCACTGCCCGTGATAATGAAATCTTTAACATTCATTCGAACCACTAGTAGTCTTTCAATCTGATACTACCTAATGTTAAAGTGCTTTCTCATAAATAGTCAATATTTCATTGAGAGTGCATATGAAAAAGAAATTCATTGTCCGGTTGTCAGACGAAGAGCGTCAAGATTTAACGAACTTGGTTCGTAAGGGAAAGGTAGCAGCGTATAGGCGAACACACGCTCAAATACTCCTGCTGGCAGACGAAGGGGAACATGGGTCGAGGTATCGGGACAAAGAGGTTGCAGAAAGAGTTGGTGTCAATCACCGAACAGTATCGAAACTGCGTCAACGCTGTGTAGAAAGAGGACTTGATGCGGCTTTAGAAAGAGAGCCGCGTCAACGAGAAAGATCCCGAGTACTGGATGGTGATGGTGAAGCTCAAGTGATTGCTCTGATGTGTGGTGAGCCTCCAGCAGGTCAGTCGCGTTGGACGCTCAATCTGTTAGGTCGCGGTATTGTGGAGCTGGGAGTTGTCGAGTCAATCTCACATGAAACGATCAGACAGGTTTTAAAAAAAACACCTTTAAACCTTGGTTGAAAGAAATGTGGTGTATACCACCGAAGCAGGATGCGGCATTCGTCTGTGCCATGGAGAATGTTTTGGCCGTTTATAAACGACCAATTGACGCCAATTTCCCGGTAGTTTGTATGGATGAGAGCAGCGTACAATGCATTAAAGAAGTTCGAGAGCCGTTACCCGCCAAGGCGGGAAGTCTAGAGCGCTATGATGCTGAATATGAACGTAATGGAGTGGCTCACCTGATACAGTTTTCAGCTCCCTTTATCGGTTGGAGGCGAATAGAAGTGACAGATAATCATGCTGCGAAAGAGTGGGCGAAGGGCGTACGCAAGTTAGTCGAGGAAGATTTTCCAGAGGTCAAACGAATTACTTTAGTGATGGACAATTTAAGCACTCACACGGGAATCTCCTTGTATAAAAGTTTTGAGCCTCAGGTTGCGCGCCGTTTATTAGAAAAATTGGAATTTGTTTATACGCCAAAGCATGGCAGTTGGCTAAATATGGCTGAGTGTGAATTTAGTGTGCTCTCACGCCAGTGTTTGAGTCGTCGATTGCCAGATATAGACACGGTGCGTTCAGAGGTAAATGCTTGGACGGTGTCTCGCAATCAGGCAGGGGGAACCGTTAACTGGCGTTTTACAACAGAGGATGCACGGATAAAACTAAAGCGGCTTTATCCGATTACTGCAGATGTTAATTGATATGGGAATCGAGTTATTATTAGGCAATATCAGATTGAAAGACTACTAGCATATTAGCCTGGACTCTACCTGATAGATTAGTTTCTCTTGCCAACCCACGATAGGCTGTAAATTCTTCTGAAGAATTGGATATGGTCTTATAGGACAGCAGACTAATAATTATCAAGAGTAAAATGACAGATGCGAAGCCATAATATAATTTTTTAGATAATGATAGTTTTTTGAACATGTTTTTCCCAAAATTAAATAGTGTATATCTTTCGCGCTCAAGAATGCCCGTTTTGAGTGGGTGGATTTTCGTGGGGAGCTCGGCGTAGAACCGCAGGAATAGTCATCTCTTTCAAGGCTCTATAACGACGCTCTTCGCGAAAAAATGCGCGCTGAAAATGGGCATTCTTAAGCGCGAATGGTATATTAATCTTATTCATAAATAATCATCATCCTCAGATGACCATACCAATACTGTTGTTTGAAAAGTGTTTTATTTTTGAAAAAATCGAGAGAGGATATAAAGCGACAACCGTTTCCCTGTATTACTTTAATATAGGACGAGAGTTGACAACTTGTAAGGGTCTATTGTTGGGCTCATGCAAAACACTTGAAAATGCGTCTATTTGTTGTTTAGATGCAGTGATTACATGCTTCATGACTAACCAGCGAACGCCTTCCGAACAAGGCGGGGTCGTTAAAGATCCATTAAACCGATAATAGTCTCTACTGCCGGGTAAAATATTGTTTACATTAAGTTGTTTTGATATTTGATGTTTATCTCCAGCATGCTCTGGCATCATTGACCAAGCATCTTGTAAGCCACTGTTTGTGCTTCCTTCTTTAAACATGACAGCCACGACAGCAAGATTTCCGTCTTTGTCAGAATGTACAAGATGTGCTTCTAAGGGGAAAGAATATCCATTTATATGATTTTCACTGGGTGCATGAAAGTGAAATTGCAATAGATCAAAGGTAATTCCATCCAATGTGATGTTACTGCCTTTTTTATAATTTATCTGTACGGTATGCCCGTTATTTAATATTTCATATCCACCTAACTCATAATTAAATGAGATAGGCGCTAAATCGGCTTCAATAAACCCCGTCAAGTTTATGGGTGACTGGTTTTTACCTGAACAGGCAAAATTGTCAGACGTTAATGTTGCCCAATTTGCAGATCCTGTCTGTCCTGAATATCCCCAATGAGTACTGTGAGTAGCGCACCCGCTTAATCCTACTAAGACACAAATTGCTATTAATGATGATTTCATATTAAGTCTCCTAATGGTCACCGGATACTTCCCGGTTTGCAGTGTTCGGGACAGGCAGACAACCATTGCGAACTACTCCGGCAGTGCCTTCCTCTGTGTAACGATCCCTATAACGGGCCAACATCCCCTGTAGCTCTGATTTAACTGTCTAAACACCAGATCCTGGTCTATCTCCAACAGAGTACCTTAACGTAAACCGGTGAAAGTCGCCCTGGTATAGCCGGGATTTACCGATTAGTGAGCTCTTTTTGCACCGATAAGTTTTCTATTGTTAACCCTTCTCTTCAAGTATAAACACTGTTTACGAGAATTCCACCCATAGTTTTTAACTAGCGGCCTCTGACAATAGACTGCGAAAGTGGCACAGATTATTGGTGGTATGGGATCATATATCAGCTTTAAAAACCGGAACACCACCAAACAGTGTATGGCTGACCCGCCCTTTCATAGATGATCCCCAATAAGGTGTATTTAATCCCCGACTTGACCAGGTATCCCTGCTAATATGCCACATTGTACCAGGATCAAAAACACAAACATCTGCGACTGAGCCTGGATTCAGCGTCCCTAAATCAACCCCTAATACCTTAGCGGGACCAACTGTTAATCGCTCGATTGCGTGTGTTAACGTTAGCACGCCTTCATCAACCAGTCGGAGTGTCAGCGGTAATAGGGTTTCAAGGGAAGCCATACCAATTTCTGTTGAGGGAAATGAATTCCGTTTCGCCTCTTCTTCATGGGGCTGGTGGTC
>JAZGGE010000256.1:0-5205 GCA_036480195.1 Methylococcales bacterium | reverse complement strand
ATCCAGGTAATACTTAATATTACTGAGAAAACCCACGATGGAACTTACGCCACGAGAAAAAGATAAATTGCTTGTTTTCACCGCAGGATTAGTTGCAGAACGTAGAAAAGCACGAGGGGTCAAGTTGAATTATCCAGAGGCAATTGCGCTCATTAGTGTGGAAATTCTGGAAGGAGCGAGGGATGGGCGCAGTGTCGCAGAATTGATGGACTACGGCCGAACTATCTTGACTCAATATGACGTGATGGACGGCATTGCGGAAATGATTGACGAAGTTCAAGTGGAAGCAACCTTTCCCGACGGAACCAAGTTGGTGACAGTTCACAATCCAATTATATAGGGATGCCATCATGAAGCCTGGTGAAATCATCCCCGCAGCGGGACATATTGAACTCAACACGGGTCGTCATACTATCGACCTCACGGTTGCCAATACTGGAGACAGGCCGATACAGGTCGGATCTCATTACCACTTTTACGAAACCAACACCGCACTAACTTTTGACCGTGAAGCCAGTAAGGGCTATCGGCTAGATATCCCAGCTGGGACGGCTATTCGATTTGAACCGGGTCAAGAACGCAGCGTGACTCTCGTGACTTATGCTGGAAGTCGTGAGGTCTATGGATTCAATCAGAAAATTATGGGGCCGTTGGAGGTTAAATCATGAGCCGAATTGATCGCCGTGCCTATGCGGAAATGTTTGGCCCTACCACTGGTGATCGGATCAGGCTGGGAGATACCGAACTGTTTATTGAAGTGGAAGACGATCGTACCGTATATGGGGACGAAGTAAAATTTGGCGGCGGAAAGGTCATTCGCGACGGCATGGGACAAAGTCAACGTGTTTCCTCAGAATGCGTCGATACTGTTATTACTAATGCCCTGATTTTAGACCACTGGGGTATTGTGAAAGCGGATGTGGGGATTAAAAATGGTCGTATTGCCGGTATTGGCAAAGCTGGGAATCCGGACATTCAATCTGATGTCGATATTGTTATTGGTCCCGGAACCGAAGCGATTGCTGGAGAAGGGCAAATTCTGACAGCGGGTGGGATTGATGCCCATATCCACTTTATTTGCCCCCAGCAAATTGAAGAAGCACTGATGTCCGGCATCACCACTATGCTGGGTGGCGGTACCGGCCCCGCTACCGGAACCAACGCAACAACCTGTACGCCCGGCCCCTGGAATATTAAGCGAATGCTTCAGGCGTCGGAAGAACTGCCGATGAATCTCGGTTTTTTAGGTAAAGGTAATGCCAGTTTACCCGAGCCGTTGGAGGAGCAGTTAATAGCTGGGGCGATGGGGCTTAAGCTGCATGAGGACTGGGGTACGACTCCTGCTTCTATCGATAATTGCCTGAGTGTCGCGGAAAAATACGATGTTCAGGTCGCGATTCATACGGATACACTCAACGAATCGGGTTTCGTCGAGGATACGCTTGCCGCGATGAAGGGACGAACCATTCATACTTATCATACCGAGGGTGCAGGTGGCGGTCACGCACCGGATATTATCAAAGCCTGTGGAGAAGACTTTATCCTGCCATCATCAACCAATCCAACTCGTCCTTACACTGTCAATACTGTAGATGAGCATCTGGATATGTTAATGGTATGTCACCACCTTGATTCCAAGATACCGGAAGATGTGGCGTTTGCCGAAAGCCGAATTCGCCGAGAGACTATTGCCGCTGAAGATATTCTGCATGATCTCGGTGCATTTTCTATGATTGCGTCCGATTCTCAGGCCATGGGACGGGTCGGTGAAGTTATCTGCAGAACTTGGCAAACAGCACATAAAATGAAAGTACAGCGGGGTAGTTTAGCTGAGGATCCCGCCCATCACGATAATTTTCGCGCCAAACGGTATATCGCCAAATACACTATTAACCCTGCGATTACTCATGGTATCAGTAGTAATGTTGGCTCTATAGAAGTAGGGAAACTGGCTGATTTAGTACTTTGGAAACCAGCGTTTTTTGGTGTAAAACCCAGTTTAATTCTTAAAAGTGGTTTTATTGCAGCAGCTCCTATGGGCGATCCCAATGCTTCGATACCAACACCACAGCCGGTACACTATCGACCTATGTTTGCCGCGTTAGGTCTGGCTCGAGCACAATGTTGCGTGAACTTTGTGTCCAAAGCGGCGATTGATGCAGGAGTTGGAGCGGAGCTGGGATTATTGAAAACCTTAATGCCCTCGTTGAATACTCGCTCGATTAAAAAATCCGACCTGATTCATAACACCTACCAGCCAAAGATTGAAGTCGACCCACAAACTTATGAAGTACGGGCAGATGGCGAATTATTGATCTGTGAACCAGCTGAAGTATTACCGTTGGCACAACGTTATTTTCTGTTCTAGCCACCACACATGCTAAAAATCGAGGAAGTAATCGAGACCGATGCTAAAGTCGATGATACGTTGACATTAGCTTTTGAGTACAGACAAAAAAGTCGCCAGCGTATTTGTCTGGATAGTGGTGAAGATGCGGGATTATTACTTCCACACGGCACTGTACTTCGTGGTGGGAATTTATTATTGGCGGATGATGGGCGTATTATTGAAGTCATAGCGGCACTCGAGAAGGTGTCTCTCGTCCGGTCAGATGATTTGTTCAGCCTGATGCGAGCTTGCTACCATCTCGGCAACCGCCACATTCCTCTACAAATTGACAAACGTTCGGTATGTTACCGATACGATCCTGTTTTTGATGAAATGGTCAAAGCGTTAGGATTAACAGTTATCCAAGAACAAACATCGTTTGAGCCGGAATCAGGTGCCTATAACAACAGACACAGCCACGACTATTGAAAATTCAGCAGTTCTTTTGCGCCTATTACAATTGGCGAGCTCGACGCTGCCAGTAGGCGCATACAGTTATTCGCAAGGACTTGAATGGGCTGTGGAAGAGGGCTTAATAATTAATAAGGATGATACCAAACAATGGATCGTTACCGTCTTGATCCACTCAATAAGTCGACTCGACGCGCCTGTTCTTGCGCGAATGTTTGATGGCTGGGCGAATGACAATACGGACGCCGTCGGATATTGGAACGACTATCTTCTAGCATGCCGTGACACACGGGAATTGCGGGATGAAGATAAACACCTAGGGCGTGCTTTAAGGAAACTACTTGGAGATCTAGGGTTGCCATGGCCAGAAAGGCAAAGCGATCAACAACTTTCCTTCGCGATATCGTTTAGTTTTGCAGCAGTTCAATGGAATATTCCCAAAACCGCCATGATAAGTGGCTACCTTTGGAGTTGGCTGGAAAACCAGGTTTTGGCAGCCATCAAGCTGGTACCCCTTGGGCAGGTCGCAGGCCAACGCATTTTATTGGATAGTGCCGTATTGATCCCGTCCTTGATACAACAAGCTATAAAACTAACAGATGAAGATATAGGCGGTGCCCTCCCGGTTCTCGCAATCGCCAGCAGCCGTCATGAAACCCAGTACACCAGATTATTCCGTTCGTAAGGAGAAAAATTTAATGACAAAAAATCGTGACGTGCTGAGAGTAGGTGTCGGTGGGCCCGTCGGCTCAGGCAAAACAGCTCTGCTTGATGCCCTATGCAAGCACTTGCGTGACGACTATCAAATCGCTGTAGTGACCAACGATATTTATACTCAGGAAGATGCTCAGTTTCTATGTCGAAGTCAGGCACTTTCGGAAGACCGGATCATTGGCGTGGAAACCGGGGGTTGTCCTCATACCGCCATTCGTGAAGATGCTTCAATGAACTTGGCTGCTGTAGAAAATTTGGTAAAAAAATTCGATAACCTGGATTTGGTTCTGGTAGAAAGCGGCGGCGATAATCTGAGTGCCTCATTCAGTCCGGAATTGGCCGATCTCACAATCTATGTCATTGACGTTGCTGCTGGTGACAAAATCCCCCGAAAAGGTGGTCCCGGTATTACCCGTTCTGACCTTCTCGTTATTAATAAAACCGATCTGGCACCCTACGTAGGTGCCTCACTGGGAATTATGGAACGGGATTCATTGAAAATGCGGGGCGATCGGCCTTTCGTTTTCACTAATTTAAAAGTCGGCGAAGGCATTGATAGGGTATGTGATTTTATTATTTCCCAAGGTCTGCTTGCTGAAGGGGATTAACTCAATGGATAAACAACAAAATTCCATCGATTTTTCAACGATTCTCGCCACCAGTATTCATGATATGAAAAATTCCCTGGGTATCATGACAGGACTAGTTCAGCGAAAACTGAATGAACAGTCGCCTCCCTATGACCCGGACATTGTACAATTGGAATTCGAAGCTAACCGGCTAAGCAATAGCTTGATGCAATTATTGGTATTGTACAAAATTGAATCAGAACGGTTTATGTTGAGTCTTGATGAGTATCCAGCGAATGATTTACTAGAAGATATTGTTGCCCAGAACAGACCGTTATTGGATGGTAAGGGTATCGATCTGGAGGTCGATTGTGATGCCGATATTTTAGTTTATTGTGATTTTGGCTTGGTTTGCAGTATCTTCAACAACCTTTTAAATAATGCAGTCCGTTATACCGCCCATCGCATTCGGCTCAGTGCAGTTCGGAAAAGTGCTTACTCCGTCCTTACGATAGAAGATGATGGGGGAGGTTATCCTGAATCCATTCTCAATCGCACTTTTTTAGATCAAAGCGGGATTGATTTTTATACGGGTAATACTGGACTGGGATTGCTGTTTGCGTCGCATATCGCCGCCTTGCATAAAGGTAATGGAACGGAGGGGTATATTAACCTTGCCAATGAAGGACGTTACGGTGGCGCATGCTTTAGTCTGTTCCTTCCCTGTTGAGCAGGAATGGGGAATTTATCAGAAAGTATCCTGATGATACAACATTGACGGGTAGAGAAAGTTGAGAAGTGGTCAGCTGCTAGGCGTACGAGCGCAGGACTAGCAGGGCAAATTCAAGCGAGTGCAACAATGCAGATGGCTGCTTATCGGCTGCCTATACCCGTCAATACAGACAGAGTACTAGTTGTCATTGTTGTTCCCTCGCTCTACGTCACTGCCATTAAGTTATGAATTCCCAAGCAGAGCATGAACTATAAATGGCAGTGACACGGAGCGTGGGAACGATAATTCTACTCGTTAAAGGATTGCTAGTATTTTACTGATCTCCTAAACTCTATGTAGATCTGGGTAATAACCGGATTTCCACTCTACGATTTGCCTGGCGTCCTTGA
>JAZGGE010000255.1:0-5432 GCA_036480195.1 Methylococcales bacterium | reverse complement strand
CCATCATTTTTCGTATAGGGATCGATCGCATCCCTCAGCGCCTCTCCAATCAGGTTATAGGCAAAGACAGTAAAAAAAATGGCGCCACCTGGGAAAGCTGCCATCCACCAATTGAAGCTGGATGATTGTACCGCCTGGTTAAGCATTTGCCCCCAGGATGGATCACCCACTAATCCAAGGCCTAAAAAACTCAAGGTTGCTTCTGCCAAAATCGCCGAGGCAACACCAAAGCTGGCAGCAACCAGAAGTGGGGCGATTCCGTTTGGTAGCATGTGCCGGAACAGGATTGAGCGGAGAGGTAGCCCGAGGGCAATGGCGGCTTGGACAAAATCCTGGCCGCGCAGACGCAAAAATTCTGCCCGAATATAGCGGGCGTAGCCGGGCCAGCCGGTAATGCCGATAATGACCATCATGATGTAGAGGCTGCGACCAAAAAAAGCGACGAAAGTCAGCAGTAGAAATAATGTGGGTATCGCCTCGAATATTTCCACTAGCCGCATACCCACCATGTCAACTCGTCCAGAAAAATAACCCATTAATCCACCAATTAAGATACCAATACTCATAGCAATACCCGTTGCAATGAACCCTATGGCCAGGGCGATGCGGGAGGCATGGATCATACGGCTAAGCACGTCAGCGCCGTTTTCTTCTGTGCCGAACCAGTGTCGACGAGTCGTTTGGCTGAGAGGTGATTCCAGGCCAGTGTCGCCTTTGTCGCGAAGGTAATCCTTTGGTGAGTAGGGGATCGGTGCGTTGATGACCCAATCATATTTCTCATCGGTCAGGTTTCCTCGGTATTTTTCATAAATTGTGATTCGAGGGGGTGATAAAAGCGAGTTACCAAGAAAGGCCGCGAGAAGGGTTAGAGTGGTAAGAATTATGAGGTTTGAGCGTAGCCGTAATTGCAATGAGAATAGCGGTATAAGTGCAATAAACAAGACGAGCAAGGTCAAGTCTACTACGGTGAAATGCTCCATTACCGGGCTATGAAGCTGGCCTTGTTTCGATAGCAGAAGCGGGAAACTGGTTGCTATAAAAGGCGCAAATACGGCGATGGTTGTGAGAATTCCAATCCAGACAAGTCCGATACGTGCACCCCATTGAGCAAATGTCTTGCGAAGAATGCGGGCGCCAAAGCTACGGGATACGGTTTCAGTCTTATTCATAGCTGATTCGTGGATCAGCTATCGCATAGAATAAATCTGCTATGAGATACCCTAACAGAGTAAGAATTCCGCTGATGAGGGTGATGGAAAGTACCAGTTCCCGATCTCGCGTTTGTACCGCTTCAACAGCTAGCTTTCCCATGCCTTCTATGCTGAATATGCTTTCCACGATTATAGAACCCGCGAGCAAACCCGGTAACAGACTCGATGCTACTGTAATGAGAGGCAGCAGGCTGTTACGAAAGACGTGACGCCAAAGCACCTGATTCTCCGGCAGACCTTTAGCGCGTGCAGTGCGAGCATAATCCGCTTGTAGATTTTCCAGAACTGCCGTACGGGTAAGTTTGGAAAGGGCAGCGAAGCCGCCATAGGACAGACATAGGATGGGTAAAGCCAAATGCCATAACCGGTCAAGTAGAAATCCGTGGACGAATGATTCTCCACCGATACGGAAGGTAATAACCAGACCTGAAACCAAGCCGATAGTACCGACAATAGCTGTACGTAAGGCTGGGAAATCCATCGCTGCAACAAGCGACAATACAGCGGCACCGAATGCGGCGAAGAGTATGTAAGAGGTAATACCTGAAGAGCCGGATAGAGAAGATATCATCAGGCAACCAAGTCCCGCGCCAAAGAGAGACAATATCCCCATGCGGAATCGACGAATTTTCATCCGGTTGAGCCAAATGGCTAAAGCTGTTGTTCCCGATAGAATAAAAAAAAGTAGCAATATGTCTGTCCAGGATTGCCAATGAGGCATAAAGGGCATTTCCGTAGACTCAGATGAACTGAGTCCGGCGGTCGGAAACCACTGCCAATACTGGATGTTTGCGAAGAAACCGATGAGTAGAACGCCAGTAAGCATCGTCGGTACGGACCAGAGTGTCAGCATTACAATGCCAGAGCCAACGTCGAAAGCACCACCGCGTTCTGTTGCGGCATGTACACCGATACTAATAGCAAGAATGTAAATGATAGGGATTGAAACAGTATTCAGAAGCAAAGTAATCGGAATCCGTTCTTTCAACAGCTCTTTTACTGGCCGTCCATAACGAAAGCTTTGGCCAAGATTGGAACCTTTTGAGAAGGAAAATCCACTAATATCGTTGTTGTCATCAAATTGGAAGCCAAATGGAGAAACATTATTGAGCCAGCGTAGATATTGTATTGGTGCAGGGTCATCCAGGCCATAGATCCGATTGTAGTATGCCTCAATTTCCTTTTTTGCTTCCGGGTCGAGATTTTGGCCTTCAACCAAGCTTTGGGCGCTTATTCCACCAGGTGAAGAAGCCATTACAGTAAAGACGACCAGAGTAATGCCTAACAATGTTGGAACCATTAGCAACAGTCGGCGCAGGATGTAAGTGGCCATGCGGATTACGGGTTAACGGCTATATTTTTGGTTTTTTGAGGGGATGAAAACTTCCACCGGTACCGCCCCCAGATTAATGCCCAGTCGGGTTTTTTTCAGATTGTGAATTCGTCGATTAGCGAAAGTGAGTGATTTTCGACGCATCAAAAAGGTGTAAGGTTGATCTTCATAGAGTATGGCTTCCGCTTGTCGCCAAAGAGGCATACGGTCTTCTTCATCGACGGTTGACCGGGCTTTTTCAATCAGTTGATCCAGTTGTTCACTTTTGTAGCTGATATTATTATTGCCACCATCCGAGATTTGGCTGCTATGAAAAATCTGATAGAGATCACTTTCGATACCACTAGTCCAACCTAGGGTCATGGCGTCGAAGTCCCTTTTCTTCAATAAGTCCAGCATCACTGACCATTCGGTCGGTTTGGGTTCCAGCAAGATTCCAGCACGAGCGTAGAGGTCTTTCAGAAACAGTACCATCCGTTTGGTATCTTCACTACCCTGGAAGTAAACTAGACCAAACTTAAAGGGTTGACCATCTTTATCATCCAGTACACCATCTCCATCGCGGTCTTGATAGCCAGCTTCTTTCAGCAGTTCTCGTGCTTTAGAAGGATTATAGGGGCGGGGTAAAAGATCGGGATCGTGTTGTTTGCTGCCGGGGTTGAAAGGGCCTGCCGCCGGTTCTCCAAGCCCAAGAAAGATTTCGTCGATGACGCGCTGCCGATCGAGTAGAAAAGTCATCGCTTGTCTGACTCTTTTGTCGGCGAAGCGAGTCGATTTGTCTTTTCTGCTCTGATTCCATCCAATATAACTGTAACCGGCAACCGGACTCATATATTCAAAATGGTTCGCTTGCTTGTCGATCGCCGGGTCTTTAACCAGCTTTTGGTATTCCCGTGGTCGCGCTGAATAGATATCAATCTCGCCGTTACGAAAAGTGGTGAGACGGGCGCTGTCGTTTTCAATTACTTTCCAGACCAGGCGATTGAGATTAGGCTGAACTGGACCCCAGTAACGAGGATTTCGAAAAATTTCGACGCGACCTTTGTCCGGTTTCCAGGTTTTGGGATTAGCCAGACGGTAGGGGCCTGATCCTAGCAATAGACCTTTGGATTGGTTGAATTGATTCGGATTCTTTAAAAAAGGCCGGTAGAAGTGAGCGGGCAATACTGGCATCCCACCTGCCAGAGAGAGGGCGTTATAATAGGGTTCTTTAAATTTGAATATCACCTTGTGGTTGGCAGAGGCAGTTACTGATTCAATTTTATTGTAATAGGCACGTTCCCTGGGTGCATGAATGGCGTTATTCATAAGAAACTCAAAAGTAAATGCAACATCTTCAGCCGTTACGGGTTGACCATCGGAAAATGTGGCTTGCTCGCGCATTTGGAAAGAGAATGTCAATCCATCTTCGCTGATTTGCCAATTATGGGCAAGGAGGCCTTCCCAATCTAAAGTTTCTGGATTTCGGGTTATAAGGGATTCAAGAATGTAGCCTTGAATTTCAGAAGCATAAGCATCTTCTGCAACGAATGGCGTGATACTTTTTAAGTTGACGCTAAAGGCTTGTACAAGCCATCCACCTTCAGCAAATTCAGGTAGTTGACGGGAAAGATGGGCTTGTTGAAATGCCACTGGGATTTGTGAGGAAGCTACATCTCTCAGTGAGCTGTCTCCTGTGACCAATATGCCACTTTTCGTCCGTTGATTAATCGACTGAATCAAGCCCTTTAAGGCGCGAAGATCTTTGGCTTGCTCGTCCATGATGGCTTGTGTTTTAGCCATTTTGTTCCATTGCCGGTCTATTTGGTAAAGGGTTAAAAGCACCGCGATGAATATCAAACCCATTCCACAAAACAGAAAAAAATCTTTAAAGGTAAAACGCTGATCCATCTATTTATTACGATACGCTTCGATTTTAAGTTAAGTCGCCATTATACTAATAAGCGTAATTAAGGCTACAACTATACTCTCCACATTGTCACATCTCAGCATAATTATTCCCACCCTAAATGAAATTGGCACCCTGCCGTTACTTTTGGATCAGCTAGGAAAACAACAAGCGATTGATCTGGAAGTTATTGTAGTGGATGGCGGTTCTAATGATGGGACATTGGATAGCGTGAGTAATCCAGGTATTTTGCTCGTTGAAACAACGCCCGGGAGAGGTTCGCAGTTGAATGTCGGAGCATCTCAGGCATCTTCACCCTATTTTCTCTTCTTACATGCAGATTCCAGACTAACCTCACCTAACCAATTGGCTGCAGCAGTAAAGGACTTGGAAACGGCCCAAAAGTGCTACGATCATCATCGAGTGGCGGGGCATTTTCGGCTGGAATTTCAGCGAGACCACCCTGGATCGAACCTGGCGTTTCGATACTATGAAGAGAAGAGCGCACTTAATCGAATGGAATGTACTAACGGCGATCAGGGGTTTCTGATGTCCAGGCTATTTTTTCAGGAACTAGGTGGTTTTGATGAATCTCTTTGGTTTCTAGAAGATCAGCGGTTGGCAGAAAATATTCGTAGTGCAGGGAAGTGGATAACTTTGTCCGGGTGCTTAGTCACCTCAGCACGGCGCTTTGAGCGAGAGGGATTGGGACGGCGTATGATTCTTTCCGCATTGATCATGAACTTTCACCATATCGGATTGATGGAGTTCTTTCAACGTTCTGGCGCTATCTACCGGAATCAGGATCGTACTGGCATATTGCAATTGGCTCCGATTTTTCGATTGATAAACGATCTAAATAGGGACGCTGGTAGATCCGTGGCTCTGCAGCGTTGGTTGGCTACTGGTCGATATGTTCGAGGCCATGCCTGGCAAATATTTTTCTTCTTTGATGTGGCGTTTCAGTCGTTGTTCAAAACCAAGGGAAGAGGGTTCCTGA
>JAZGGE010000254.1:0-4449 GCA_036480195.1 Methylococcales bacterium | reverse complement strand
ATAGCGACTGATTCAGTCCGTCGATCGCAAGGAAATGACGCAAACGTCCATCGGGATTCAGTTGCAAATTTGATAGTTGACCGGACACCGATACCTACGAATGCGATTAAAAGTGAAGAAAGTCAGGTAAAACAAGAATGAATTCTTTGGATCTAAAATTTCTATTGCTACATTGTAAGACTTGTTTATATAACCATGATGGGCATGAAGAAAATGAAGGAAAAAGCCACTGGTGGTAATCTCTGAAATCAGAGCGTACTCTCTTCAAGTCCTTCATGCTCTTCATGGTAAAAAAAGATATTTTGTATTTATTCCACTTGTAATCACGCCCGACACAACACCCACTATTTCCCGTTCCTTAGTTAAATCTGTTGAATATAAAATTCCAGAGGATCAGGGCCTGTTAGCTTAACACGCTGACCAGATGCCAATGTCACATGCCCTCCGCTACAATCCGCCTGAATGGGTAGCTGTCGGCCATTCCGATCGATCAATACTGCTAAAATAACACTTTTCGGCCTACCGTAATCAAATATTTCGTTCAGCGCAGCCCGGATTGTCCGACCGCTATAAAGAACATCATCCACCAATATAATGTCTCTTTCTTCCAGTGTCGGAGGAAGCTTACTTGGCTTAACTTGAGGATGCATCCCAATTTGAGAAAAATCATCTCGATAGAATGAAATATCCAAAACACCTAATGGTTCTGTGATGCTTAACTCCCTATGAAGCCTTTCAGCAATCCAAACACCGCCAGTATGAATTCCGATCATAAAAGGGTTTTGTAGCTGACGCAAGGCAACCTCTGCTTTGAGATTTTCGGTCAGCTTATCCAGGAGGGTTTCAACATTCAAGTCGGTCATAACGGGTGGTCTTGGGTTATTTTAGGTTTTATTTAATGACAGTTACTAAGGAAAGTACAAGAACTAACTTGAACAACTAACTTGTTTTTTTATCCGTCTTCAGCGTTGTAGCAACAGTTACATAGCCCGCTATGCGCCTGTTACTACGCCTTGAATACGAACAAAAATCCTTCGCCAGTTACTCAAGTTAATCCTCGCGCATTCCTAAGCCAGGTTTGTAATATGAGCTGAGCGGCAAACTGATCCTGCAATTCCCACATTTTTCTGGCACTGAAATTCAGATCGTCAAACAATAAAGATTTTGACTCGAATGTCGTAAGAGTTTCATCGATTTGGTGAACGGGTAAATTATAACGTCCCTGTAGCTGCCTGCAGAAACGCAGGGTGGGCTGAGTTACGACATTTTCTGTACCATCTTGCTGATAAGAGATTCCAACCACCAGCGCATCAGGATTCCAGGTTTCTACTATCCGGGTTATTGCCTGCCAGTTTGGCTTTTGCCTTACTGCCCTTATTGTTTCTAGAGGATTCGCAGACTGAGTTAACGCCTGCCCCACCGCAACACCGATTTTCTTTGTCCCGAAATCAAAACCCAGGTAGGTTTTGTCTATACCTGTCATACTAAAAAAATCAATTACCGAAGATCCAATCCACTATTTCCAATGGTTTATGGGATTACGCAGTCAGGCGTGCCCAACTTGGTATGAAAGCTGGTCTATATTAATACCCATCTCTTCGGCGGCTGCCTTCCAGCGTTTTTCGGACGGTAAATCAAACAAAATAGAATTCTGTGCCGGTGAATTTAGCCAGGCATTCGCGACAATTTCATTTTCCAATTGTCCCGCCGACCAACCCGCATATCCTAACGCGACTAACACCTTTTCCGGACCTTCCCCTTTCGCTATGGCAGCAAGAATATCGTGGGAGGCTGTCAATGCCAAATTATCTGAAACCATTAAACTGGAATCCCATTGGCCAATGGGATTATGGAGAATAAAACCGCGTTCTGTTTGTATCGGCCCACCGGCATAAACAGGTACGTTACTAAATTTTTCATCAATAACCTCAATTTCCATTTGTTTCATAATATCACCCAGCTTCATTTCGGTTGGACGATTGACGATAATACCGAGCGCCCCATCACTGCTATGTTGACACATATAAGTTACCGTATGAGAAAAATTGGGGTCGCCCATGGCGGGCATGGCGATTAAAAGTTGATCGGTTAGATTAGATGTCTCAGTCATACTATGGAACCCGGATTAAAAAAACCGTGGCGAATGCCAGGTATTTGTTCATATTCAACGCATACTATACACTGCGCAACTTTTTGCACAACGCAGAAAAGGGATAAGTTATTTATTTCCCATTCCTAATCAATAATCAGTGGGTTGCTGCCAGTAGCTGGTCATTAAAGAAGTTCCAGGATCGAGTAATCACTAATACGTCGGTTTCTTCTCTTAACTCTTTCGGTAAAGGTGCGAAAGGTGCAGCAAGGCGGACAATACGCTTTGCTGCATCATCCAGAGCCTTATGCCCCGAAGAACGGCGGATTTTCAGGCTATAGATGCTACCATCAGTGTTAACTCCAACGGTCATCAACAATTTCCCGGTCAGTTCCTTGCGTCGGGCTTCATCAGGATAATTAAGATTCCCAACGCGCTCTACTTTACGCTTCCACGCATTTTCATAGGATGCAGCCATATATTTGTGTGCGTTTAAAGCATTAATATAAACAATCCTGGGACGTTTGGCCTGTTTTTCCTTCTCTAGCTCAATTTGAGTACCTAAAACTGCGACTTGTCTCGCCAGCATCGCCGCGGATAGTTTGGGTTTTTCTTGTTCTGATCTGATTTCCTGGGAATCAGTTACTATTTTCGTTACACTGTGGCTAGCTTTCGTTTGGGTTAGAAGTTTTTTATTGTCGACCTTTCTGACTTGATGTTTCTCCAGTTGTTGAGTTAATTTTCTGCCATTACCTGACGCTGGAATCTTTACCTGTTGCGGTGTTGCTCTTTCTTCATTCCTGCCGCCACCGACTTGGTTTTCCTGAGCCAAAAAATCCGCCTTATCGAGCCTTTTGGCGGTCGGTGTCAAAACCAGCTCAATTTCCAGGTTTCGAGTTGTTTCTTTTTGAGATTCCGGCATCTGAAAGTTAACACCCAAAATAATAGCGACATGAACGATACCCGCTAGAAATAAGGTTATCAGCAAATAATCCGAAGTAGAGACTGTTTGGTGGTAGATCATAGGTTAATTTAATATTTTCTCGACTTGATCCATAATTTGTCCACTGATATTCAGATTGAACTGGCTATCCAGTTCCTGCACGCAAGTGGGGCTGGTCACATTAATTTCAGTTAAAAAATCTCCAATGACATCCAATCCGGCAAAAAGCAAACCTCTCGCCTTCAATTCCGGACCCACCTGCGTTGCGATCCATCGGTCACGCTCAGTCAACGGACGCCCTTCTCCGTACCCACCGGCAGCTAGATTACCTCGGGTTTCCCCTGCTGCAGGAATTCTTGCTAGCGCGTAAGGCACTGGCTCGCCATTAACCAATAAGATTCTCTTGTCACCATCAATGATTTCCGGCAGGTAACGTTGAGCCATTACAAACCTAGAATCGTTGCAAGTCATCATCTCAAGTATAACACTTAAGTTATAATCGTTTTGAGACAGGCGAAAAATGGATACCCCGCCCATGCCGTCCAGGGGTTTTAGAATAATCTCCTCTTGCTCCAACAAGAAGTCTCGTATTCTTTTAGAGTCCCTGGTAACAAGAGTGGGCGTACAGCATTCCGGAAACCATGCTGTGAACAATTTTTCATTGGCATCCCTTAAAGATTGGGGCTTATTCACCACCAAAAGACCATGGTTTTCAGCACATTCCAGGAGGTACGTGGTATAAATGTATTCTTGGTCAAATGGCGGATCTTTGCGCATAAAAACCACATCCAACTGATCTAAAGGCTGCTCAATCTCATCCACAAACTGATACCATTGACGTTCGTCACGTTCTACCTGTAGACGTCGCATCAGGGCAAAAGTTCTTCCACTCTTCAAATAGAGGTCGTGAATCTCCATATAATAAAGTTCCCAATTTCTGGCTTGGGCTTCCAGTAGCATGGCGAAACTCGTATCTTTCTTGATATTGATAGCGTTTATGGGATCCATCACGATCCCTATTTTGATTTTCATGGCGAAGCTTCATTCTGACATTCAAGTAGAAAACAGTATAGCTCGAATTCACGGGACATACCGCCTTCATCAATTTCATTACCATTGCCAGCAAATGTGAGTTAGAATTCCGAGTCATTTTGTGGTTTTACGGACAGATTTGGAGAGATGGATATGACAGGAGGCTGTCCGAGAATAGAGAACCTACTGCAGAAAAGCCTATTTTGGCCAGATTTCCCGATCATTATCGTTAAATAGCTCACTATTCGCCTCAAATGATCGAAAAATCTAACTCAAAATAGGTTTCCCTCGCTACGGTTTCTATTCTCGGACAGCCTCCTGTCATAGGAATGAGCATCATTCCTAAACAGTTCAGACTATAGGAAAGACAATACCTTATGAGCAT
>JAZGGE010000253.1:0-3090 GCA_036480195.1 Methylococcales bacterium | reverse complement strand
GGTTACAACATATTGACATTACTTACAGTTGCAGCCCAATGCCGGGCTTAGTCTCTTTCACCCATTGGGTGAAAATTATTTGCCGCCTCTATGGAGGCGTAATTCTTTTGGATTGAGCCTGTTGGGGTTCATCAACCCGGAACCTTGAACGTTGAACCGCTCAACCCAGGTCATAATATAGTCTTTATTCTTCAGTTTTTGCTAAGTTATATTTTCCAAGTATGTTTTTAGCGGCCTATTACGTCAAGCAAAAAGGTCGTCTTGGCTATGATAACTATCATTGACTTTTGGTAATAAACCCACGAGAAAATTGTAACAGGCCGCTAAAATCGCGTTTTAAAGCACATTGTTTGTTATTCTTACTCAAATTCAAGTGTCAAACAAAAATCCTTCTTTAATTTCATTACTTTATTGCTTGGATTTCTTCAATGTAACCTTTCCACTGCGGAAATTCTTTATTGCATCTCTTTAGAACACTTTTCTGGAAGGCCATTTTATCAAGCCCATCTTCGGGACCAATCACAGTCATGCCTTCTTTTCTTAGTTTTTCAACAAGATCGGATTCTTCAGCTAAGGCCTCCTTAAGTACTTCTTCTTTGGCTTCTCTCGCGGCCTCCATAAACATATCCTGTTGATTTTTATCGAGACTTTTCCACACATTTTCGTTGATAGCTAATACTGCCATTGCGATTATATGGTCAGTGAGCATCAAATACTTCTGTGTCTGATAAAATTTGCCGGCATAAATAGTGCGCAGCGGATTCTCCTGCCCGTCAACCACACCTGTAGCCAAGCCTGTCGGCAGTTCAGAGAAACTAAGCACTGTCGCAACCGCTCCCATCCCTTCTCCGGTCGCAATCGTAAGGGGGCGGGGCTGGATACGAAGTTTTTTACCTTTGAGATCGGCAGGGGTTCTCGCCGGGGTATTAAGGGTCAATTGCCGAGTCCCGTAATATCCGTTGCCTATCATCCGCACATTGGAGGTTTTGATAAGTATTTCATTCATTTTCTTAAACAGGGGAGAACTGGGGCTGGATGCCCTATCGGCATGGTGGACATCACGATAGACATAAGGAAACTGAAAAACGGATAGATCCGGGTAAAGTGTCTGAAGTCCGTTGAAACCCGTTGCAGTCATATCAACTGTTCCCAACTTGATTGCAGTTGCGAGAGCAGCTCCTGTTCCCAGTTGACCTCCAGGGAAAAATTGGATATCGATCTCTCCTTTGGATTTTTCCTTAACCTTCTGGATAAATGCAGTAACCAGTTTCCCTTGGTTGGTTGTAGTCGGAGTGTCGGAAGCCAATCTCAGGCTTTTCTTTGCCGCAAACACATTGTTTCCACCTACCATTAAACTAAGGATAAACATAACGACCAACATAATACGACAATAATAATTGTTTTTCATTTGCATACCCTCCTTCGCTTTTAAGGTTAACGTTGATAATGTTTTCATTCTTTTAAAATGTTTCATTTGCATACCCTCCTTTTCTTTTAAGGTTAACGTTGACAGTATGGGAAATCCCATTTTTCACCCCCACCCTACCCTCCCCTCCATCTTGAAGGGGGAGGATAGGGTGGGGGTGGTAACTTGATATTGTTTTTATTTTTTTCAAAATGTTTCATAAAAATTTGTGATACCTGTTAAAATTACTTTTCGGCCTTACCTTATCAGCTTAGTCCCAAACAATGTAATTTCCGGGATGAATGTAAATAATATCAACGCCACGAATAGTGCGATTAAAAATGGAACGAGTTGCTTGAGAACGGCCCCCATTTTTACTTTTCCGACAATGCTGACCAGGTAGAGTGATAATCCCACTGGTGGAGTAATCAATCCGATCATCAAATTAAAGACAAAAACCAGTCCGACATGGATCGGATCAAAGCCCACTTTTACCATGATCGGCATGAATATCGGTGCAAAAATTAGGATCGCCGGCGCATTGCACATAAAACAACCGACTATCAATAGGACAATATTCATAAATACTATCAGAAGCCAGGGGTTCTGTGTAACCCCAAGAAGATATGTAGCCAGCATATCAGGTATTCTTTCAACCGTTAAAACCCAACTAAACAAAGTCGCCGCCGCAACCATAAACAAAATGGTGGCGGTCGCGTAAGAAGTATTAATCAATTGCTCCATGAGGATCTTCCAAGCCAGTTTGCGATAAACCACAAAACCTAAGCATAATGAATACCCCACTACAACCGCTGCTGACTCGGTAGGGCTGAAGAGGCCGCTGACCATGCCGCCGATTAAAAGAAACGGTGCTAAAATCGCCGGAAGCGACCGAATAAAACTTGTCCAAATCCCAGCAAAAGTCGCTCTTTTTTCGGTCCGCGGGAAATCATGAGTTTTGGCCAATATGGCAACCGTGATCATTAAAACAATCGCCAAAACAAGCCCCGGCATGATTCCCCCTACCAGCAGTTCGACCGCCGACAACTCAACCGTTGCCGCCAAAACCACGAGTGGAATACTGGGCGGAAATATCGGGCCAATTGTCGCCGAAGCCACTGTGATTGCTGCAGAAAAGTCCTTTTTATATCCTGCTTTCGTCATCGCATCGATCTGCATAACACCCAAACCGCCAATATCCGCCAATGCTGAACCCGAAGTTCCAGAAAAGATCAAAGAGCAAATGACATTGACATGTCCCAAGCTTCCCGGCATTCTACCCACAAGGGCCAGGGCAAACTCAAAAATCTTATCGGTAACGCCTGAAACATTCATAATCGATCCGGCAAGCATAAATAACGGAACGGCTAACAAAACATAGGAATTAGCAAGTGTGAAGGTAATCGTTTGTGCAGTAACGCTCAGCGGAATAGATTTTAGAAGCAAATAAAGAGAACTGGCTCCGATCATACTAAAGGCTATCGGCACCCGGATGCACATCAAAACAACAAACAATACCAAAGCAGAAGTAATAATTACGTTCATTGTTGGACTCCATCTGTCGTGCCGAATATTTCCCGGAGAACATTGAAAGTGTCAAATACAAAATATATCAGCATTAGTCCCGAACTGATTATTATTGCTGAAAATAAGAAAGGAAAGGGTATCTCAGTGGCCGGAGTCAC
>JAZGGE010000252.1:0-2238 GCA_036480195.1 Methylococcales bacterium | reverse complement strand
CCCAACCAACCCAGGGTGGTTAAGCGCAGACCGAAGCATTACCCGTTGATGACAAAACCACGGAGTGAATATGCAACTATTTGATATTATTAAATATAGCATGACTGGTAGCGGTATTACTGTCAGCCAGATTAATTATATTTGTCACTCCCCTAATTATTCAAAATCAAGCGGCTGACGACTTATAGCACTATCGATGAATTACGCGATAGCACCCTTTTTATGCGCTCTATTATTACTGTTACTGCTTGGCCACACTTCAATTTCATTTAACTCTTCTTAGAGAGAAGCTTATACTTGAATTATTGTCGCTCTTGCATCGCTACACGCACCAAAACTCAGTAATGAATAGGTATTTGAAAAGCCTTCGAGCTTGAATTCAAAATCATTGCCATTCACATCGGTCAGTATATCCGTACCGTCGACAATTGGGCCTCTTTTCCTATAATTAGAATGCTTATCTAATAATCCAAAAGCTTGCTCGGCTGAGACGTTGTAAAACTGCTCTCGAAATCGCCGGGATCGAATCAGACGTGATTGCTCACCAAATTCTTCTGCGCCGATATGAGGATGTTTTGGAACGACAGAAACCATTCCAAACACTGCCTGATCAGGGTTCCTGTCCTCCACCGTTTTCCACAATGTGGATTGCAGCGTGTTTCCATATTGCTTTGACAGATCTTGAATGGCCTTGAAACTCAACTCTTGTGATCGCGCTTCCTCACCAAAACGATCACCCAAAAATAGCAGCCGACTACCACCGTAATTCGCTTCAGCCTCGATAATACGATCGCATTCTGGATGTAATGTGATTTTGTTATCCCCAAAACAAAATTCGGAATGCCAGGGAATTAGCCCATGTGAAATCTCATGGGCTTCGATCCATCGATGTTTCGGAGTTGGAATATCTTCATCTATAAGGATTCGTTTTTGGTCAGGTACATAAAAGGCTGAAAGGTTCGCCTTCCTAAGGGACGTGCAAGAAATAACTTGAGCAACTGGCGCAGAATTTTTGTTCGACTTCAAGGCGCAGAAATAGGCGCATAGTGAGCTATGTAATACCAATCCCAATAAGTTCTCATACAATGCTTATATGAGAAAGAAGGGCTTAGGATGAGTAAATTTATTCAAGAACTTATTGGGATTGGTATAACTGTTTCTGCAACGCAGAAGACGGACAAAAAGGCAAGTCAGTTGTTCAAGTTATTTCTTGCACGTTCCACAAGTACATCAATGAACAAACCCGGTCGCTTCATAACTTGTTTACCGCCAACCATTACGCGATGTGCGAGATCGTCAAGAAAAGATGTGTTCTGCTTGCTAAAGTATTTTCGATCCAGGCTCAGTATGTTACGAACCAAGTCAAGAGACAGAGGCGGTTCAGGATTCCCTAGCTCCCGCAGGATTCGATCAATTTGCACATTTATATCTTGTGCTTCAAATTCTCCGATCAGCTTCTGACTCAAAATGACTTATGCCTCGACTACAATCTTTACAAATGCAGAAAGAATTTCCTGTTCTTGTTGATTCAATGATGAAACTCCATTCGATTTGGCCGCAAACTTTAGAGCCTCTTCAGCAATAGGATCAGCATAGTTATCCGCCGCACCAGAAATCACCATCATTTTGGATGTGGGGATATCGAACACGTGCGCAAGATTGAAGACCGTACGCGGCGGTGCACGAAACGTAATATCACACTCGATACTTTCAATGTGGACAGGGTCAACCCTCGCTTTTTCAGCAAGCGACTCTACCGTCAGATTTTCGCGCAGGCGTAACTGCCGTACAAATAAGCCAAAGGCGTGATGCAATTCTTGAACTCTTTCTTCATTGGGAGACGCATCATCCACCACATCGGGTGGTAAAAATATTGCCAAGTTCGATAAATGCTCGACCGGAAAACCGGCTTCTACTTCCAATTCTGGTTCCGTCTTATTTTTATTACGGAGCCAATCAGGCGTTATCAACATTTCCATCGTTGTCTCCTTAAGTTAGGTGTTTAAGTAATCCTGAGCTTGCTCAGGGGTAAATTCAAAATAAATGAGCAATTGTTTGTCTGGATCTGGGCCGAGCTCACTCATCTTGCATTGATCCCGATAATAGCTCTCGGATGATGAGATGGTCTCCTCCCCCTAATTCGGCATCAAAGTGCCATAATTGACGATCAAAATATCTCAATTAAACGAAGCAGGAGACCACCATGAATATTAACGTAATCGGACTGGATATAGCAAA
>JAZGGE010000251.1:0-2633 GCA_036480195.1 Methylococcales bacterium | reverse complement strand
CAGATGGAATGTGGTGGGCAATGCCCACCCTACACAAGGGTGAAAAGCTTAAATGTGACAAAGTAGAACTAGGAGCCTGTCCGAGAATAGAGAACCTACTGCGGAAAAGTCCATTTTGGTCAGATTTCCCGATCATTTTCGTTAAATAGACCCACTATTCGCCTCAAATGATCGAAAAATCTGACTCAAAATGGATTTCCCTCGCTGCGGCTTCTATTCTCGGACAGGCTCCTAGGAGTAGAACTGCAGGTAGAGTCATCTCTTTCAAAGTTCTACAACGACGCCCTTTGCGAAAAGATGTGCACTGAAAATGGGTATTCTTGGGCGCGAGAGGTATATCGCAAGCAAGATCAAATTCGGCCATGTTGGGTGATCGGTGTAACCCAGTAATGAAGGCCTGTACCGCTAAACTTATTTTCCAGGCTTCGAACTATAGAAGGTAGTTCCTCTGCATTGAGCTGGATCTGGAACTGTATACTCCGTTTTCGGCCACGGACTTGTTCGGACAATGTTAATCCCTCGTGATGATTGGAATGTCCGTCAATTGGAAAGCTGCTGAAACCTTGTCCTGATTTTTTGGTTAGTAACCAATCAACCAGAGTCTCCTCCAGACCAGGTTGGGCCGTTATTGTAAGAAGTACATCAACGTTGGCGGTATTCATAGTCTTTTACTCAACTTGTTTGGATCGCAGAATTAATTGTAAAGCATATTTGCCGTGTGAATTGAAGATATATCTTTCACGCCTACAAAGAAAATGGGACAGATTCACTTTGAACGCCTAAAAGTGAATCTGTCCCATTTTTGCGTTTTTTTGCCGGTATTCTTGTAGCACTTTATGTATTTTGGACTATTCTTCGATATATCGAATATTTAATATTCAGAGTTGAAGTCAATGGAAGGCTTGGGTAATGACCAAGTGCTGCCGGAAGATGGAGATAAAAAACAAGAGAGAATATATGAAACAAGTCAAGAGAAATTACATACTGGATTTGATGCTGCTATTGGTTGCTTTTTGTTTTTCCACAGGAGTATTGTTTGGTCAGGATCAGGATGCATCTTTGGATGAAGGTTTCGAGGATGGAAACACCGATGGTTGGAAGTATGTTGGTGCATTGGATAGAAGCAGTAAACCGTTGTCTCATAGTTTAAATTTCGTGAGCAGTCCGGTACGGGAGGGCAATAAGGCGTTGCGCTTTGAGCTTCGGCAGTCGGATCCAGATTCGAATATTGGCAGCAAACGCATCCAACTCGAAGGTTCTCAGGGAGCTAAGGCTGGCAAGCGGGAAGTCTGGCACTCGTTTAGCATATTTCTTCCGAACGATTACACCAAGGATCCTTCGTCCGAAATACTTTGGGAAATGCACAGCATTCCAGATGGTTTTCCATCAAAGCAAATTGAACCATGGCGCAGCGCCCCGTTGGAACTTATGACTGAAAACGGGGTATGGCGGGTAAATTGGCGATGGGATTCTCGAAAGCTAACACCTTTTCCGGACGCCGGCAGTTGGACTCCCCCAGAAGGTAGTAAATCTATGGGTTTAGGTGCCTATCAAACTGGGCGTTGGGTGGATTTGGTTGTTCACGTTAAGTGGTCTTTTGAAGCAGATGGTTTGTTGGAAGTTTTTAAAAATGGAGAGAAGATCATCAGCGAAAAAGGGCCTATTGGTTACAATGATGATAAGGCTCCTTATCAGAAAATTGGTATTTACAAATGGCAATGGATGCCCAACCAACCTTCTTGGAATCCCGTATCGACAACCACGAAACGCGTAGTTTATTTCGATAAGGTGAATTCTTACCTGGGTACCAGCAACACAGTTAAGAAACCAATATCACAAGATGAATCGGTTCTTCTTTTTAAGTCTGGATTCGAACAGGGCGTCACTATCGAGCCAGCTGAAGTTACTGGCGGTGAATGGTGGTCCAAAATCTCAGGATCCGATCTCGGATACGATTGGGCTGGAGGGTTGCCGCAAAATGCTACCAGCAGATTTCAATATCTTGTGGGAGGAAGAAAAGCCTTAAAGAACAATGTTGAAACCAACATACAAACTGTTGTCGGCCATGATGGAAATCCAACAAGGGCCTTATTTATGAAGGTTGTAGCTGATGATCCTGACTATGTCGCAATCACCCGAAGTCAATTTAATTTTAGAATGAAACCGGAAATGACGCAGGGATACTGTTCATACTGGTTAAAATTCCAACCCGATTTAGAAACCTTGATGCCAAATGATGGTAAACATCAATGGAAAAATTTTATGGAATGGAGGGAAACAGGAACGGGTAGAAAGCACGATTACCGAATTGAGTTATTAGTCAATCGAGATGATTACTTTCACCCTTCGGGTAAAACAGATTTATTTTGGACCCTTCGGGCACAACAAAAAGACAATCCTATTAAGCGGGATGGGCTGGAATGGGATTATAAAAATGAAAAAATTCCTGTGATTATTGGTAAATGGTTCAAATTGGAGGTTTTCTGGAAGTTAAGTGAAGGGAATGACGGTCGGATTTTAGTAAAAGTAGATGGTCAGGAATTATTCGATCATCACGGCCCCACACGAAAAGACAGCGAACTTAGGCAATTGAATATTTTTAAATTATATACTGGAAAAAATTCACTGAGTAG
>JAZGGE010000250.1:0-10516 GCA_036480195.1 Methylococcales bacterium | reverse complement strand
CATTCTTGCACTGGAACAATAAAATATTCTACATGTGGTGCAAACGCCATAGAAAGTGGGTAACCAAGAACAGCCTTTATCTATTGTCATATTCAAGATTAACGACTTTACTTGAAAAATCTAATGTCTCCACGTACAACATTCGCAAGAATTACACAATAGGAATACCGATGACTTTCTCAGTTACCTGCACTAAAAACGGGTAGCACTAATCCTATTATTCGCTGCCCAAGGAAGGCACGGCGACCACGAGTACGGGGCATATAAGACTAGAGTCAGAGGAAATTACTGGAAACACTCAACCACCATAGACTGAAAGTCCATAGGTTGCTCTAAACAATGGCTGAAAGTCGTTTAGCTTAAAGTGGCTACTGTATTACAAAATATTAGATTAATATCACCATGAAGAACATAAAGTTCTTTACTTCTTCGTGTTCTTCATGCGCTTCAAGGTAAAGTCAAAAACTGGAATCGGTTGAAATACGAGAAACCTAAATAACAATGTGTAGCAGCTAAAGCCTTGCACTGAAAGTGCATAGTTTTGAACTAGTGGTCTGTGACAATAAAAACCATAACCCGCAACCTAAACACTTTACGCATAGCATAAGGAGAAATTGATGAAAAAACAAATAATCCGTGCGATATTCTTGATGGCATTAGTAGTACCTTCATCTGGCGTTTTTGCTGAAGCTCTCTTTTTTGATGATTTTTCGGCGCAGAACTTTGATGACTGGATCAGCAATGATTCTAATGGATCAAGCAAAGTTGTGAGTAAAAGTGGAGACCCGCTTCTTGATATCAGAAACTCTGATTCAGCTTATGTAAAACTCGATACCTCAGGTATTTCGAACGTAGTTATTTCTCTCGAAATGGCGGCGACTTCCTTGGAAAATGGTGAACTCTGTGTTGCAGAAGCGCAAGGTATTACTATCGGACAACTCAACAATGGTGAGGACAACGGAATTATTGCTCATAAAGTTGTTTCCAATGCCGCTGCTTTTGACAATAATCCAGATTTAACGCTCGTACTCAGAGCGGCAGGGAACCAAGACAGTGATCATTGTTATTTTGATAACGTGATTGTTGAATCTATACCCGGTGGTGTACCACGCAATGAGGCCACGGCAGCTTACCTCAAAGGAACGAAAGATAGCACATTCAGTACTGCTGCTTTTGTTCCACAAAATAATAATCCAACCACTAACACGTTTGAAGGAAAACTGGTAATCCACGGTACACCCACATATAGCCGCCTCTATGGATGGTCAGGTTATGCACCCGCGAATGCGAACCGTTGGCCCAAATTTGATATTGAATTTCTACAAAATGGTAACGACCTAATTCCAGTAAATCGTCAAGGTATGCAACCTGTACATGCCAACGATGCATGGAGCGTAGCAGTTGGCACAGGAGCCGTATGGGATGAAGCAGGCGATAGGACTATGACCAGAGCAGCCTTTCCGTTCACTTTAGGGCACCGCAATGCCAACTGTGAACATAATGGGGTAGCAACATTCCTGTTTGATAATGGTGGTAATATTTCAAACGTACATGTTCAAACTATTGAAGAAACCTGTGTTTTCTATGGCTTTGATATGTATGGAACTTTAAGTGCCACCTATAACCAGCATACAGTTTCGAATAGAGTGCAAGTCATTACCGACTGGAATACAGAGGTTGCCAATCACATTCCAACCGAACCCATAACACAGCTGCCTATCGACTTTCCAGGCGTTGATTTAAGTCATTATCATCCCAAGATCAAGCCTGCTGATCTCCATATGTATGGCGTTATCGTAAATGGCATTAACTATGTTGATGGCTGTGTTACACGCTATGGCATACATCCTTACTGCTCAGAAATGACAACCAGTGTGTATTCATTTACCAAGTCTATATTCAGTGCACTTGCAGTCATGCGAGCAGAGAAATTGTGGCCGGATTTTAAAAACGAATCGATTGCATCACGAGTACCTGAGTGTATTAGCTCCGGAAACTGGAACGATGTAACTATCGAAAATGCTTTGGATATGGCTACAGGCAACTACGTTCAATCACGCTTTCAAGGTGATGAAAGTGGTGGAAACATGCAGAATCGATACTTTCAGCAGGAAGCTCGTGCTCAACGAGTCGACTTCGCGTGCAACGGTTTACCACGTAAAGCGATACCCGGAACCCGAATAGTTCAACATACATCTGACTTCGAACTAATCAGCTACGCTTTGACTGACATGGCGATTGATATGCTGGGTACCGGAGCTGACGGTTTTAATGACATTATGGTGCCCGTTTATGATGCAATAGGCCTCAGCCATACAATCCGGGGAATTCGCCGTACGACAGAAGGAGACGCATGGGGAGGTTATGGTCTTTCTGCAAAAGCCAACGATATCGCCCGCATTAGCGAATGGTTAGCCAATGGAGAGGCTCAAGCAAGCGGTCTGTTAGATAACACTATGTTGAGTACCATCCTGAGTGGTGACCCCCAAGGCCTGTTTGCAGCACTTGCTAACTTTAACTACGATAATGGTTTTTGGCGCTACCATGCGGGTGCTACAACCTCTATGAGAGTCTGTGGCACCAACACTCAAGTCCCTGTCATGTCAGGATTTAGTGGGCATACAGCGGTCATCATGCCCAATGTTATCTTTTATCAAATGACCGATGGTACGGGTATTGGCTTTCTTGATACTATCACGGACATTTTTGACAACATTGATAATACATGTCCGTAGCCGCGTACAGAGGTGTTGATTTTAGTAAATTACCCCCTCTAAGGAGGGCTTACATGATTGCAGATTTAAGATAAAAAGAAACCTCTTCTCATTATCATACCTTTCGCACCCAAGAATACCCGTTTTGAGTGCGAAAGGTATAATTACCTCATTTGAACAACTAGTCCAATACATGTAGCATCTCCTTCCAGAAATTCCTTTTTTCTTCCGGCTTTCTTTTAAAAGCCCATGTTTATCCTGCACAGCTCCAACAAAACTGAAAATCTACTGGCGCACTTGGCCGCGGTTTTACATTCCGCACCACTAGCTTCGCCTTTCGCCAAGGAAACTTTTCTAATTCAAAGCCAGGGAATGGAGCGTTGGATTTCCCAGCAGCTGGCAACAGAGTTTAAAGTTTGGGGCAATTTTGAGTTTCTGTTTCCTAATAGATTTTTCAGCAGTCTGACAAAACGAATCGATGCCGAAGTTGATAACAGCACGTTTGACCGGAAAATAATGCTATGGCGATTTGAAACCCTACTAAGAAATTTGGATAACGCCACATTCACACCATTAAGACACTATCTTTCCGGAGAAAACAGTACTCTTAAAAGATTTCAACTCGCCCAGCAATTGGCGCAAATCTTTGACCAATATCAAATAATGCGACCCAGCCTGTTAACTGCCTGGCAAAATGATCAATTATTGTATGGAACTGAAACCGAGCAATGGCAACAAGCACTCTGGAGATCCATTACTTCGGCTACAGGTACTCATCACCGCGGTTCGGTTTGGCAGAAAATCATCAGTAAACTCAACGCCGCCGAAACAGGTAGCTTTGTTGAACAACTTCCAGAAAGAATCTCTGTCTTTGGTCTAAATACTATGCCACCTCTTTTTCTGGCATTGCTACAGGCTTTAGGAAAACATTGTCAGATTCATTTTTTTCTGTTAAACCCAGCCCAAACCTACTGGGCTGATCTCCATAACAAACGACAATTAATTAAGAACGCAAAGCCGGAAGAACACGGTCATGCACTACTGGCCACTTTAGGTCAGCAAGGTCGGGAATTTCAGGCATTATTGCTTGAACAATCTGAATTTGAACTCGAATTTGATAGTTTTGAGCCCGTAGCCGCTATCAATAATCTGCAACAATTACAAAATGATATCCTCGACAACCTGCCTCACCAAACCAAGCTTGAAAACGATGATTCCATCAGCATTCATTCCTGCCATTCAAGGATGCGGGAAGTACAAGTGATAAAGAATCAATTACTGGATACTCTGGAAAGGGACTCTACGTTAGAATTACGGGATATTGTTGTTATGGCTCCGGATATCCAGCTTTATACACCTTTTATAGCCTCTACCTTTACAGACATCCAACACGCCATCGCCGATCAAAGTTTGCAAATTAGCAACAGCGTACTGGATACATTTCTTCGTTTTTTACGTTTGAGTCAAGGTCGCTTCGGTTGGCAAGCCGTATTAGATTTATTGGAACAACCTGTGGTTTATAAAAACTTTGGTCTTTCTGAAACGGATCTGGAACTGATTCAACACTGGGTTAACGAAACCCATATTCGCTGGGCTCGTTCAGCCGAACATAAACAGCAATTAGGATTACCAGCAACATCTGAAAATACCTGGCAGGCCGGACTGGATCGCTTACTAATGGGTTACGCAATTGCTGATGATGAGGATTTCGTCAATGGTATTTTACCCTATAGCGAAATCGAAGGCAGTTCGGCACAAGCACTGGGCGGATTATGTCATTTCATTCAGTTGCTATGCAAAGCTAATACCGAACTCAGCCAAGCAAAAACTCGACTGGAATGGAGCAAACAACTCTTTCAATATGCCGACATGTTGTTAGTAAAAGATCATTTTGATACCTCCAAGCAATTTGAAAGACAGCAGTTGAATGAACTCATTACCGAATTATCTGAGGGTCTTGTAAATATTCATCGTGACACTGTTGAGATTGAGGTCATTGTCACTTGGCTGGAAACGACAACAACAGAACGCAAATCGTCAACCGGCTTTTTACGGGGACAACTGACGTTTTGCTCTATGCTACCCATGCGTTCCATCCCTTTTAAGGTCATTGCACTGTTAGGTTTGAACGAAGGTGAGTTTCCCAAGATTGATCGGCACCCTACTTTTGACCTGCTCGCACAGTATTACCAAAAAGGCGACCGCTCCCGACGCGCCGATGATCGTTATCAGTTTCTGGAAGTTTTGTTATCTGCCCGACAGCAATTAATTATCACGTATATCGGCCAATCCATCAGTCAAAATGAGACAATTCCACCTTCCGTGGTAATTAGTGAACTTTTGGAGATTCTTGAAAGTGATTACCAGCTATCCAACCTTGTCGTCGTCCATCCACTACAGGCTTTTAGTCCGCGATACTTTTCCAATGATAAAACCTTATTCAGTTACGTAGAATCAGATTGTCAAATTGCTTCGGCATTCCAGGTAAAACCTTCAATAATACCACCGTGGTGGCAAGGTGAAATCTTTCAAGAAGCCGTAACGACCATTGACCTGAATGAACTTTTTGCTTTTTATCGCCATCCCCAGAAATATTTTTTTCAACGTCAATTAGGTATTACTTTAAATGGTATAGATGCGAAAACCGAAGAGCGTGAGCCGTTTTCAATCGATGGAATTGATGGTTATCAAATCAATCAGCGATGGATTGCCGAACGATTAAACAACCAAACATCTTCGGTTGCAAAACTGCAGGCGCAAGGTATTTGGTTATCCGGTGCGCCAGGAACTATTGAATTTGAGCAAAGAGAACACTTTATCAGTGAGTTTGCCAAAGTCATTAAGGCGAAAAATCTGGGCGAAGCCCAAATTGGGATTAGTCTTGATATACAAATTGGTCAATATCGACTCATTGGTAAACTGGATAACATCCATGCTAACGGCAGCCTTTTTTATCGCTATGCAAAGTTAAAAGGAAAAGACCTGATACTCGCTTGGCTGCACCATTTACTGATAAATCAAATTCAGGAGCAGCCGACTTTTTTGCTCAGCGAGGACCAAGATCTACGATTTCCTCCGTCATTTGCTCCACAAGCCATTTTGATCAAACTGATTGAGCTTTTTATTCAAGGAACAACCAATCCGCTTCTATTCTTCATTGAACCTGCTTTTGGTTACATTCAACAAGCCTGGAAAATCAGCCATGGCAATAGAGCAAACAAACCTGCGATTGATGTCGCGATAGAAAAATGGCAACAATCGATTGACTCGGGCTATGAGCTGGAAATAATGAAATTATGTCAATCTATCGAAGATCCAGGGCTAATATTTAACGAAGGTTTCGAACATCATTGTCAATCCCTTTTGCAACCCATTTGGGACATTGTCCGAGAATAGAAATCGACGCACTTCTCAATAGATGCGCGCTAAAGATGGGTGTTCTTGGGCGCGAGAGGTATACTATCAATACTCAACCCAATTAAAGGAGAGAATTCAACCATGGGTGCTTGCCCCCCACTAAAAGATTTAATAGCAGTATTTGATAATATTACTGATATTGACTATCTAAAATATCATTATGATCGATTCGTAATGACGAAAGGTCGTGTATTGGAAACATGGCTGACTCCAGAAAAGAATCGGATGCTTGATGTCGGTGCCCATTGGCTGCACCAGTCCGTTATATATGCTATGGACGGTTTTAAGGTCACCGCTGCGGATTTCCCGGTTACTTTCAATGAAGAAATTATACAAAAAACAGCTTCTTCGTACGGCATAACACTCTTCCCCTATCAAGATCTCAGTCAAGAATCAGTATTCGCTTCTATTCCGGACAATTCATTTGATCTGATTATGTTTACTGAAGTTCTCGAACATATCACCTTTAATCCCGTTGCTATGTGGAAAAGCATTTACCGAGTGTTGGCTCCTGGGGGTAGGATTATCATTACAACACCAAATTTCTATGATTTGGATGGTAAGTTTTGGAATTTTAAGCGAACTATTGAGCGTATGGGCGGGGGAATTCCAGTCCATGAGATTCTTCACAAAGATAATTTCGCGCCCCATTGGAAGGAATATTGCGCACGGGAAATACGCCAGTATTTTACCCTACTGTCTCCAGACTTTTTCGTGAATCGCCTGGACTATGTTTCGGTGCCGTATTCGACTGAGGAAAACACGAAAGTTAAAAAGAAATTACGAGAATGTTTTGGAATTTTGAGAAATAACTTATACGCTGAGATTGACTTGCCAGGAAAAAGCGAGGGAATTACTCTTCAGCCGGGTTGGTAGCTGTTCAAAGCGGTAACGCTCATTTAATTAGCACTGGCAAATTCACGGAAACCTGATCGAACAGTTCACGAACGTCATTATTTCTCATTCGGATGCATCCATGGGACTCGGGCTTTCTGGAAACGCAATGATCAGGGCTACCATGAATATAAATATAACGCCGCATCGAATCAACGTTTCCCATTCGGTTCTTTCCGGTTTCAAGACCGCTTAACCAAAGAATCCGGGTAAGAATCCAGTCGCGTTCCGGATAGTTTATTGCCAGTTCACTGGTATACATTTCTCCGGTAGGACGACGCGCGGTAAAAACGCTCATTAACGGTTGGCCCTCACCAATCTTGGCACGGATGCGATGCCATCCCTGCGGGGTACACTCGCTGCCAAATAGTTCACCAGCACCATTTTTTGCGGTAGATACAGGATAGGAAGCAACTATTTCTTTGTTTTTCATCCTATGGATTTGCTGCTCTGAAAGGCTAACTAGAAGGTAACTCACCGGAATGATTTCTTGAATCATTTCTGAAATAACGCAATCGACTCGACATGGGCTGTTTGCGGAAACATATCCATTACCCCTGCCATAACCAGTCTATAACCCAAGTCATTCACCAGGATTCCGGCATCACGTGCCAATGTCGATGGGTTACAGGAAACATACACAATCCGTTCCGTATTCCATTTCCGAAAATATGGCAGAATCTCCTGAGCACCTGCGCGGGAGGGATCTAGTAATACTTTATTGTAATTTCGGTTTATCCAGGGTTGTCCGGTTAGATCGCCAGCTAAATCGGAAACATAATACCCCACATTCAGCAGACCGTTCCTTCGCGAATTTTCCTTTGCTCTCTCTACCAGGCTGTAACTTCCCTCCACCCCGACCACGCTACCGGCAAATGTTGCTATGGGCAAGGTAAGATTCCCGAGGCCACAAAACAAATCCAGAACGATATCCTCGGAGTCCAGTTGCAAAACCTCAATAACCCGGTCAACCATTTTTCGATTAATCTCGACGTTGACCTGAGTAAACTCCGTTGGTTTAAATGCAAAATCAATTTTATATTGCGGCAGACTATAGGACACATCCGGTGGATCAGTCGGATACAACGGCACAATTGAATCGGGTCCTGCGGGTTGCAAATATACATCGAACTCAAACTGACTGGCAAACTGTCTCAATAGGATCTTGTCACTGTCTGAGGGTGTTTCCAGCACTCGAAAAACCAAGGCGCACCGGCTATCCCCCATCGCCATCTCGATCTGTGGCATTTTCTGATATATTGAAAGTGAGCCGATCAATTCTGATAATCGCAGTAGTTGATTCCCAACCTTCGGATCCAGGACAACGCAGCGCTCGATTTCGGCAAGAAAAGAACTTCCCCGCTCACGGAAACCGACCAATACCCGGCCCTTTTTCGCAACGTATTTTACGCCCAATCGTGCTTTATGCCGATATCCCCAGTGAGGACCCGTGAGGGATGGAAAGAATCCATCAGGTTCTACTTTTCCAATATGCCGAAGTTGGCCTTCAAGCAAATCTCGTTTCACTTTAATCTGCTCAGAAGAATCAAGATGTTGCAAACTACAACCACCACAGACACCGGAATGCGGACATTTCGGCTCAATACGCAACGGAGAAGCCTGAAGCACAGTATCAAGCCTGCCTTCAGCAATATCTTTGCGAATATCGGTATAAATGAATGTTATTGTCTCGCCAGGCAATACACCATGAATAAAAACCGTTTTACCATCACAATGGGCTATCCCTCTGCCGTCATGGGAAAGCGATTCGATCTCTACTTTTACCGCATCTTGTGGATATTTTTTCTTGCGTCTACGTGTCATAACAACTTATTTTTCACGCCAACTCCCATCCGCAGACTGATACCACCAGCCCGGATGAGCGTTACTGACCCACCGTCTGGCAAAAGTTGCTTTTACATCCCCAACCCATTCCGGATGGCCATTAGCAGTTGCTATTGCACGATATAATCTTTCCCGATCACTATTTTCCGCAGCCACCCACTTGTCGACCCGGCTTTTATCTTTCAGCGGTAATCTATTTCGAACCACAATGAAACCATCACTTCGAATCCCTACATAGCCTCCATCATAGAAAGCCTTGAGTTTATCGTAGTGGTTTTTCATCGATGCACGAATCTGGCGAATTTCTGAAGAGTCAATCGATAGATTGGGTCCGGCGATAGCCACCGGAGGAGCGAGATTATCCAACAAATTTCCAGTGAAAATGGTTATTCTATTGTAGTGTTGCCAAACATCACGACCAGATTGCTGGTCTTTAGTCTCTGATTTATCGCCCTGAATCTCTTTGATAATTTCATCTGCAACCTCTTCCGCTGCGGCTGCAGGAAAATAGATATTAATCGTCACACACGATGATAGCCATAAAGCAAAAACGATCGGTGTCGTAAACGCAAACTTCCTCATAATAATCTCCACTGTTAACTCGTCCCATGTCTCGTATAGCACTCATTTTTAAGGGTCTATTGACAATACTTGTCCCTTAAAACACCCAATCGGAGCGATAATTATAGCCGATCATGCCAACAAGCGGCAGACCTTCAGTGCGAAAGGGATCTGCTAGATCTGCTTCCCCAATGGCGGAGGTTTTGACTTCACGAAAAACCAATAAAATAATTATGTATATTTGTTGACTTAGATCAAATTTTTATCTAAAACCGGGTAATCCTTTACAGACTTCAGGGTAGAATTCTACCTGTGAATAAAATAGATATTCTGTGTATTTGTAGATAAAGCGAAGGGAGAATCATCTGTTTAATTTTACATCTGCCTTAGACCCGGATAAGTGAGTCCATAGTGGATCCAGGTTAAAACCATAAAGAAATCATATAGGAGGAGTCAAGAAATGGCTGAACGCACGTATACTGGAACAATTATCAGTGAAACAGATAAAAGCGGTAAAATCACAATGGCGAACGACGTTTTTCAAGAAGTCGCTATGTATACCGAAGACGAATTAGTTGGAGCCCCCCATAACATTGTCCGCCATGATGACATGCCACGCGCCGCCTTCAAGCTGGTATGGGACACTATTTCTTCCGGAAAGGAAGTCCGTGCTTTCGTCATCAATAAAGCAAAGAATGGCGATCACTACTGGGTATTGGCTCATATAACCCCAACTGCTGATGGTTACCATGCGGAAAGGACTGCTCCGAATCCAGCGACCATCAAAGATGTGGTCGCACCTCTTTACAAGCAAATGCGCGATAAAGAGAGGGAAATGAACTTCAGTGATGAAGGGATGGAAGCTTCAACCAAGATATTACTGGATGTCTTGAGTGAGAAAGGCTTGTCTTACGATGAGTTGATTAACGCTCTTGCTTAGAAATCGCCGTTAAATTACCTCAACCACTATGGACTGAAAGTCCATAGGTTGCTCTAAACAACGACTGAAAGTCGTTTAGCTTAAAGTGGCTACTGTATTACAAAATATTAGATGAATATCACCATGAAGAACATGAAGTTCTTTA
>JAZGGE010000249.1:0-3007 GCA_036480195.1 Methylococcales bacterium | reverse complement strand
TAGCGATTTTGATCCAATGCACCGCTATCGAGCAAACCAAAGGGTGGATCGTTGCGGCTTCTATTGGCATTTTCGGTTACAAGTTGGGCATAGGGGAATTTCTGTTGGGGATATTTATAGAGATATTTCAAAAAGGAATGACTTGGAGTTGCCTCCTCGTAGAAATAGTATTCTTTGACATCTTCACCCCGGTTTCCCTGGTCGCCCGTTAAACCAAAAATCCGTTCCTTTAATATGGCATCCTCCCCGTTCCAAAGGGCGATTGCAAGACACATTCGCTGTTCACGATCGCACAACCCGGCTATTCCGTCCTCACTCCAGCGATAGGCCCGCGAACTTGCCTGATCATGACTAAAATAGCCCCACACTTTTCCATCAGGGCTGTAATCTTCGCGTACCGTACCCCAGGCACGTTCCGCAAGATAAGGCCCCCACAAGGACCAGTCTTCATTGCCTTGCCGGGCGTTCTCCAGACGCTGCTTTTCCGGATCATTCATTTTTTAGCCTACCCTCCTTCGCGAAAGCCTGGATACAAGGTCATCCCGCCATCCACATACAGACTTATGCCAGTGACATAATCAGAGTCATCCGATGCAAGCCAGACGGCAGCGCGACCAATATCAGCAGGATCGCCCACCCGTTCGTAAGGAATCAATTTGAGCAGGTCTTCTTCAGCCTCCTGGGTTTCCCAGGCCGAACGATTAATAGGAGTTCGGATTGCGCCCGGAGCAATACCGTTGACACGAATTTTAAGATGCGCAAGTTCCTGGGCGATACTTTTCATGAACAGCATGACACCGCCTTTTGACGTGGCATAATTTACATGTCCGGCCCAGGGGATTACTTCATGAACAGATGAGATACAGAGAATCTTACCTGCAGCGCAGGAAATATCTGGAACAACACCCCGTCGAACGAATTCCCGCGCGGCCTCCTGCGAACAGAGAAATTGCCCGGTCAGATTAACATTCAACACCTGGTTCCATTGTTCGAGGGTCATGTCCAAAAATTCCGCATCACGTTGTATACCGGCGTTATTGACCAGAATATCAATACTGCCATAGGCTTCTTGCATGTATTGAAACATGCTTTTAACCTGGTCTGCCTGGCTGACATCGGCATGAATAGCCATCGCTGTACCGCCTGCCGATTCGATTTCACGAACCATCACATTCGCAGCATCTTCATTGACGACATAATTGATAACGACTTTCGCACCCGCCATCGCCATAGATCTGGCAATAGCGGCACCTATTCCTGAATTGGCGCCGGTTATCAGGGCTCTTTGCCCTTCGAGTGGTTTTAAAGATGTAGATGGCATTAACTCAACTCCTGATTGTTTTTCTTGGATTATATACCTTTAGTGCTCAAGAACACCCGTTTTGAATGAGTAGGTGGGTATTCGCCTTATACATATTTATTATTGTAATTTATCCATACAGTGGATAATATGCAATGATGATAACAAGATTTGTTTACCCACAAATAGAAGATGCCTTGCGCCGTCAAGCAGCTGTTGCTTTAATTGGCCCCCGGCAAGTCGGTAAGACAACACTCGCTTTACAGATTGGCAAAGAGAAGAACGCCATCTATCTTGACCTGGAAGATAGTATTGATCGAGCTAAGCTTGCTAATCCAGTTTTGTTTTTGGAAGCACATGAAAATAAACTGGTTATTCTTGACGAAATTCACCGAATTCCAGAACTGTTTCAAACACTCAGAGGTGTAATCGACAAGGGAAGACGGCGACAAAAAGGAAAGGGGCGATTTCTTATTTTGGGATCAGCCTCGATTGATCTACTGCGTCAATCAGGAGAAACTCTAGCAGGTCGTATTGCTTATATCAATTTGACGCCTGTCACAGCATGGGAAATTGAAAATACTCTGTCCAGTCGGGAAAAAATCTGGTTAAGAGGGGGATTCCCTGACAGTTATTTGGCGAAAACCGATTCAGACAGCTTTGCATTACGAAAAGACTTCATTAGAACTTATCTTGAGCGTGATGTGCCGATGTTTGGACCCAGAATTCCAGCAGAAACACTGGAACGGCTTTGGACAATGCTGGCCCATCATCAAAGTGGGTTACTCAATGCATCAAATCTTGCGCGATCTTTATCGGTCAGCACCCAATCGGTGAACCGCTATATTGATTTACTTGTAGACTTACTACTAGTCCGCAGACTTCGACCTTATCATGCCAATATCAGTAAACGGCTGGTAAAGTCACCCAAAGTTTATATTCGGGATAGCGGTTTGGTTCATGCCTTGCTGAATATAGAAAATCTAAACCAGCTTTCCGGTCATCCCGTTGTCGGGGCCAGTTGGGAAGGCTTTGTATTGGAGACATTACTCGCTGCGCTGCCTTGGAGGGCACAATCCTTCTTTTATCGTACGGCTGTAGGGGCTGAGATTGATCTGGTGATCGAACATACGGATAACACGCTATGGGCGATTAAAATTAAGCGAAGCTTGGCCGCCAAAATTACCAGGGGGTTTCACAATGCCAGAGAAGATATTCAACCCGACCGCTCATTTGTCGTTTATGCGGGTGATGATCGTTATCCCCTGGCTAAGGATATTGAAGCCATTAGTCTTTATACCATGGTGCAAGAACTGACCAAAATTATTGGCTAAGGGCGTGCATTGAGAAAATTAGGCAATTGATTTACTTGGCAGGGGATTTTGAAAAGGTACAGCGCGAGTATTTGACCTGTGAAGAAGAGGATATACCTTTCGCGTTCAAGAATGCCTGTATTGAGTGGGTAGATTTTCGTGGAGAGCTAGGCGTAAAACCGCAGGAATAGTCATCTCTTTCAAGCTTCGCCGAAATTCCAGGGACAGTATATACCTAATTCTCCTTTGATATAGACCTAGCCTCGGTTGAGGCGCTGAAATACGAATAACGGAATCTACAATTACATATACTGTTCCCTGAATTCCATTCGTCTGGTGTGCATCTTATCGACTGCGTTGTGACTCCTCCTATACGAATCCAATCAGTTCCCTC
>JAZGGE010000248.1:0-7327 GCA_036480195.1 Methylococcales bacterium | reverse complement strand
AAATTTCTTTTATCGCCTGATGATCCTTATAAGATGTTATCTTGTCAACTATCTTGAATGTTCCCCGGCTATTGTTACTTGAATAAAAACTCTTTGTTGATCCAGTCCCTGCAAAACCCATCACTGTATCCTCATGACATCGAATATATTAGGGTTATCGAAACCCATATTTCCTGGGTACTGCTGACGGGACATTATGCTTATAAAATTAAAAAACCGCTGGATCTCGGTTTTCTCGATTTTTCCAGCCTGGATAAACGTCGTCATTATTGCTTAGAAGAATTGCGTCTAAATTCGCGATTGGCACCGGATATTTACCTTGATGTGGTAACTATCAACGGAACCGAACAACAGCCAATAATAGACGGCTCCGGCACGGTAATTGAGTATGCAGTCAAAATGCACCAATTTGAGAACGACCAGACATTCGATCTATTACTGGTTCAGAATCAACTAACGAGTGAATACATCAAGCAAACGGCGAAAATCATCGCCACTTTTCACAGCAGAATTGAACGTGCAGCCGCTGACGCTGAATTTGGTAACGCTGACACCATCATGCAATTTGTACGAGAGAATTTCAGCCAGATTTTGCTACTGGACGGCATTGAAAGAATGGATAGTTTGGATCAACTGGAATCGTGGAGCGAACAGCAATATGCTGAACTTCAGGCATTTTTCAGGCAGCGTAAACAATCTGGTTTTGTCCGCGAATGCCATGGCGATTTGCATCTGGGCAATATAGCTCTAATATCGGGTCAGGTTGTACCGTTTGATGGCATCGAATTTAATCCATCTCTGTACTGGATAGATGTCATGAGTGAAGTTGCATTTCTGGTTATGGATTTACAAGATAAACAACGGTACGACCTGGCTTTTCAGTTTCTCAATGAATATCTACAACACAGTGGCGATTATGACGGGTTGAAACTCTTGCGCTTTTATCTGGTATACCGCGCCATAGTCAGAGCCAAAGTCAATGCCATTCGTGCCAACCAAAATACTTCAGCTAAAGAACATCAACAAGCGACTAGTAGCTATTACAGCTATTTGAAATTGGCAAACAGGTACACTCAAACATCCACGCCGTTGATGATGATTATGCACGGCGTATCTGGCTCCGGCAAAAGCTGGTTATCTGAAAAAATCATCACTCGGTGTCAGGCCATAAGGATACGGTCTGATGTGGAAAGAAAACGTTTACACAATCTCTCCCCTCAGCAAAAAACCCATTTAAGAATTGCTGGTGATTTATATAGTCAATCTAGTAGCGATATGACTTATAGCCATTTGTTGCAACTTGCTGTAAAGATCATCACCGCAGGTTATATAGTAATTGTGGATGCCACCTTTCTGCAACAGCAGCAACGCAAGCTGTTTTCCCAACAGGCCGAGGCGATGCAAGTTCCCTTTTTGATTGTACATACCCAGACTGACGAACAAACGCTGATACAACGTATTAACGATCGTGCCAGACAACTGAATAATGTGTCAGATGCAGATCAGACTATATTGGAGAATCAGCTTCAGACTATGCAAACTTTAGGCGATGAAGAACTTAAATGTACTATTACCGTCGACACGAATAATAATTCGCATTTATGCAGACTTTGGGAATTACTGGTGCTTCGGCAATGATGTATCGAAGGAGCATTAGATGAATGAAGCAAAAGTAAAGGATTGACGCTTTAACGCAATTTGGCGTGACCTAACCCGTTTAACATTCCCTCTTTGCTAGTACTCCGTCAACATTTACCCGTCAATACAACATTGAAGGAGTACTAGAACAGTTGCTATCTGCGAGAGTTGGCGGTTAAAGCCACGACAATTCAAATCTGTGGAGTGGCTGATCCCGCCCTCCTTGATTCAATCACTAAAAATACCTTGCAAGAGACAACTGTACATAATCATCATTGCGTATTCCGTATTGAATATCATCAGCAGGAATAGCGCTGAATACCCGCGCTTCCAATTCCAGCTTCCAATTGTCACCAATCCGACGGCTAGCTTCCAGGTTGAAGAATTTAGCGCTACTATCCCGGTCAAATACGACCCCACCAAGAAGTTCTGTGCTTTGCGTGTCGTTAAAAGTCACCCGCAAAGCCAGGGTGAAATCATCTTCAAAGGGTGTCGTAGCGTGGTTGCCTCGACTGTCGTATAAATACTCAATCACAACACCCATATCGACTGCGGATTCTAAAATACCAACAAAGGTGTATTCAAAACCGCCCGCCAAACCAGCAAAATGATCCCCCTGCCCTGTTCGATGGATCGCTTCCAGTTTCCATAACCAATCATCAAAGGTCGCTTGAACATCTAGTGCCGTTTGATTGATGATGTCGTAGTATGGGATCAATACGGGCTGTTCATCACCATCCAGACCGAAAACCAGCCGCGGCTCCCGGTTCGTACCGTAAAAATGGGATAGGCCAATATCGAACTCCTCGATAACATGAGACCATCGAACCGCAAAATCAACATGGGCTTCTTCCAGTGAAGATTCATAAACGGGTTGATCCGTCTCCACACGAGGCGATGTTCTTAACCGGCCATGCTGGCCTGGAAAAGTTCGCTCCCTGAATCCAGGCAACACAAACAGATCCAGTGTCCCCCAATCCTGGATAACCGCTAAGTTAATCATCGGTTGACCCAGCTTGTCTTCAGTATCCAGATTTTCAATCAAATCAGTCTGGTTAATGATATCAACGAGATGCACTGATTCCGTTACACCCCAGAATACCTTACCAATACCAACTCGTATTTCCCATTCATCTGCTGCTTTTAACCAGGTTAATTCACGGATATCAAAATGTGACCGTTCGCTGTCCCATTGATCCAATCTTAGAAAAGGAGCAAACTTTATATTTTGACGCCGGTTATCCCATTCGTGGAAATACTCAGGTTCCAATATGATTGAAGCATCAACTGTGTGATCCTGTGTTTCCAATAAGGCGGCATGTGGAAACAACCGCAGTTCAACGCCTATGGAGCCAGATAATTCTCCGGAAAAGACTTGAGATGCCAGTAAAAAACTAACGATTGAGATGAGCGCAAGCTTACGAGACTGTCCAAGAATAAAAGTCTTAGTGAGGGGAGGTGCTTTTGAGATCGGTTTTTTGATCATTTAAGGCCAATAGTGGATCTATTTAACGACAAATCCGCCGGGAGCGGAATTGGACCGCAGCAGGTTCTCTATCCTCGAATAGTCTCCTATGCTTCATCGACCCCGTTTGAGTGTATTGCGATCAAAATCCCTGTCGGTCAGTCCTGTCTTAAATTGATAATTATTCCAAAGCAGTGTCGTATTCTTTTCGTTCTGATGGTTAATCATTTCCTGGCGTGCTGGACGCCAGTATTGACCGATATACTGACTATAGTCGTGGAAAGTCAGCGTTTTAAGTAAAGCATCTTTACGATCATAATAGACAATCTTGAGTGGCTGATAAATTTCCTTGTCAGTCCAGACCACCAGATGCTTATAGCCTGAATGTTTGTATTCAGGGTAGCGTTCGACCACGAAACAGTTGCGCCCTTCCAGCACTTCATCTCTGAGCCATTTGTAAGTATATTTTTCGACTTCCTGGGAACTGAGATCTTCAAACGCGAACTCACTTCCCATGAATGGGCCCGACTTGTTTGAAGAAGATATACGCTTTACCCGCTTCAAGGCAGGCAGATACAACCATTGATCATCTGCTTCTGTTGCGTGGGTAAAATTAAGAAATGCTGTTCCTTTAACATCATTTGGCGTATCAAAAATGCTCAAACTTTTGTCTCCATCGCCTTGCACTTCCAGGCTACGTAAACGTATGTCGCGCTTGCTTTCCTGCCCTTGAGCGTTGCGCAAAATCATTTTTAGATCGTTGGATGAATCGACCCATCCGCTATCCCGCTTGTCGGTTTCAACTGCAACCGCCAAACCTTTTTCTTCCGGGGTTTCAGCGAATGTGGCAAAAGATGGAATCAACAATAACAAGGCAAATCCTTTAATCATGATACTTCTCCTCAAATTTCATCAACAACGGGGGTAGAAACAGAAAGTCAGCCAGAAGAGCGAATGAGATGACTATAGCAGTCAAAAGTCCCATTCCGGCATTCAATTCGAAAGACGATAGTGAAAGAATCAGGAAACCAATAATCAGCACAACAGAAGTAACCCAAAGTGCTTTGCCGACAGTTTTAAATGCATAGACCACCGCAGTCGGGGAATCCATACCATTTTCCCGTTTTGCCCGCAGGTATTTACTGAGAAAATGCACGGTATCATCCACGACAATACCCAATGTCATGCCGGTCACAACGGATAGGGCGAGGCCGACTTCACCAACCAAAAGCCCCCATAAACCAAAGCCCATAGCAGCAGGCACCAGGTTAGGTAATAAACTGATTAAGCCAATTTTCCATGAGCGCAAGGCAATGATGAGCACCATGGAAATAAGCACCAATGCTAACGTCGTACCCGTTAACATGCTCTTGATATTACGTTGACCGATATTGGCAAACATCATGGTAGGACCGGTTCCAGCACTTTTTTCCAAATTGATACTCGATGTATTCTCCGCTAGCCACGCCTGAGAACGTCTTTCCAGATCAAGAACTTCGTTGCTGGAAATGGTTTTACAACTGACAGTGACTCGAATGGCAGATTTATCAATATTAATCTGATTATTCAAATCCAATCCATAGGGTAGTGACATTTCATAGAGCAGCAGATACTGAGCGGACAAATCTCTCACTTCTGGCAAACGGTACCAATCCTGGTTGTCACCGTGCATGTTCTTGTTTAAACGTCGCATGATATCAGTCAGAGTGGTCACATGCATGACTTCAGGTTGAGATCGATACCAGTTGGAAAAAGCTTCAACGTCACGCAAAAAAGAAGGTTCGCTGATACCCCCTGGTTCCGACGCAACGAGCGAGTATTCGATATTATAAATGCCGGTCAGGTTATCAGTAGTAAAATCAGAATCCACCCGGAAAGGAACCGTTTCATCGAAATACTCGACGAAAACATCATTCAATTGGTTTTTTGGTATAAATGCTATCAGCGAAATAATTACCGCCATCATACCCCACAAGAGGAAAGTGCGCTTCTTCACCACAAACTCACCCAACCTCGCCATTGTTGTAACTTCTCCTTCTTTCACTGGCTTAACACGCACGGGCAACAACGACATCAAGGCAGGCAATAAGGTAACCGATAAAACAAATGATACCGCGACACCCATAGCAACAAAATTACCCAAGTGCCGAAATGGAGGGGCGTCAGAGAAATTCATGCTAAGAAACCCCAGGCAAGTAGTCAGGCTAGCAAGAAAAACGGGTTGAAAATTAATACGAATACTTTCGACAATAGCGTCTCTCTTTTCTTTTCCATGGCGCATTTCATGAATAAAACTCACCAGCACATGAACAGAGTTTGCAATCGCCATGGTTAAAATCATGGTAGGTGCGGAAGCGGACGGGGCTGTCAGCGGGAAGCCAAGATATCCACCCAACCCCATCGCTGATACGATTGAAAACAAAATTACTATCACAGTGACAACTGCACCACTAACACTGCCAAGCAAAAAGACTAACGCTAAAACCATCATTCCAAAACTGATTAGAACCAAGGACTTCATGTCAGACCTCGACATTTCTCCAAAGGCATTATTCATCATGACCATCCCTGTCAAATGTACAGTAATATCAGGATATGTCTGTTCTATTTCAGTAGCCAGATTACGGGCGAAATCGGCGACCTCCGGTGTTTCCCTGGTTTCATCTTTACCCGGAAGTTGTATCGTGACATTAACGGCTGTAACGTGTCCGCGGGTAGAAAAAAGATTTCCTAATAAAAGTGGCTCTTGTTCTGCGACAGACCGGATTCTGGCAAGCTCTTCCACCTTTAAAGTGTGCGCCTCTTCGATTAGATCTCGTACAACTAAATCATCACCGTTCGCGCTGGTATGTTGAAAATTGGACAGCGAATCCACCCGTGATGAATGGGGAATCTGCCAGGCTTTCTCTGTTAGCTCCTCAACAGCAGTTAGCGTTTTCCGAGTAAAAACCTCGCCACTTTTTGGCTCCAAAACAAACATGACATTATCGTTTTTGGTAAAGGTTTTTTCTAGCGCTTCAAAAGCCAACAGCTGAGGGTTGTCCGCACTAAAAAATATTCGGTAGCTATTAGTGAATGTCAGGAACCTTCCCCCGCTTGCAGCGGAAATCACAATTACCAGGGTAACCAGAATCACCCACCAGCGTTTTTTTATGACCCATTCACCCAGATTTGTTGCTGGTATCTTCATGATCTATTTGTAATCCCAGTTAATAGTGAACAAAATATATAATATTTACTTCTCAAGCAATAGTCTTTAATCCCTGAATAGCGAACTACCACGATAACTGAGCACTAGGAGGCAGTCCAAGAATATTGAACGTACTACGGAAAAGCCCCTCCTAGCGTTCGTGTAATCCGGTTAGAATCAGATCCACAACACCATTTGCCATACTTCTTAATTCTTCTAGCGAGTAGAGTCCCATAAATGTAGGGACATTAAACATGACAACCGCAGTTTTGACATGACGGGCGGTTGCCACAACATCATCTATCGAAAACTCACCTGTTTTATTACCTTGAGCCAGAATTTCCGCGATTAATGCCTGCTCTGTTTCAACTTTCTTAATCACCAAATCCTTACGTTCAGCGAGAATTTTTACTACAAGTTCATTGATTTTTCCGTCATCACCCGCACGTTCATAACTGTATTCAAGGCTTGTAATCACGTATTCACGCAACCGTTGTTTTGCTGTTAAGCCCGGTTTTCGAACGACCTTCCGAAGTGTATCCGTTTGCGATTCCATACATCGCTGTGCACATGCGGCACTGATATCGTTCTTGTTGTTGAAATATCGGTAGAGGTTCGCAGCGGACATGCCGACATCGCTGGCAATCTCGGCCATAGTCGTTTTGTTATATCCGTATACCCGATATCGTGCTTCAGTTGCATCTAATATCTTGAGGCGAATCTCATCTGGACTGTCGGTTGGTGCGATAGCAATCATCCTTTCAGTTTAAACCTCGAGTCATAAATAATCAATAATTTATTCACTATTCACTATTCACTATTTATACCTGTCACGCTCGAGAATACCCATTTTTAGCACGCTTCTTTTCGAGAAGAGTGTCGTTGTAGAACCTTGAAAGAGATGACTATGGTACTATTTTTCTAACGCAGAAATGGAACAGAATGACCCGCCAGTTTCATTAAGTTGTTTGATGGTAAGTTCCTACGAACCTGTTCAAGATCTCGCTGAAGGGCGCATCATGGCCTTAAAAGTG
>JAZGGE010000247.1:0-11497 GCA_036480195.1 Methylococcales bacterium | reverse complement strand
AAATTTAGAAAATCAGCATATTATAATTTCGTTGATTTGCTTGTCATGATCTGTTATCGTTTGAGGTGGTTAGATTCAATCCTTCGTAACTCTGGGTTGTTTCTTTCTTATCGAAAGACAATATGTTAGAGTTAAAAGCTGCTTACTCTTGTGGTTATTCGATCTGTCTGCATCTATGCTTGGTCGCACGGAAGATTGGAACTGCGTTTTACATGGTTATTTGCCGGTTACTACGCATAGTGTGTTGTGATAGTGCAAATTTAGAGTGAAGCACAAAAAATTTGGCATTCTTAAAAATATGAGAATGAGTAATCGGGCAAAACTAAAAATCGAGGTGAGAGAGGCGATATGCTAAACATAAAACAAAAAAACAGGTTATTGAGTATCCTTTTCCTGGCGCTTTCTCCGGTGCTTTTTTCTACTGCGTGGGCTGATGGCGGTGGTGGAGGTGTGGAGACAGATTTTTGCCGAGTCGATCTGGCGGGAGAAACTATAAACTTTACAGCATATGTTCCACAGTATTCTGGGCCAAAGGCTTATTGCGGCGAAATCCCAATTTTAGGGAAAACCACTTTGGTTTTCGATTTACAGGGCAAGAATTTTACCCCCACGATGCTGAAAAAAATGAAGCTCGGCTTCGAGCTTCTCAAGGGCAAAGGTGACGGTGGCGAGGCCATTTTCACGAAAGAACGAAAAACATACCCAACAGGAACATTCAACGAAGTGGTTGATTTTAGTCAATACGGTGAAGGTAACTATACCATTCGTATTACGACTGAACACGAAGGTGAAGAGGAAGAGGCACACCTTGCTATTGTCATTGGTGGTGGGGAGGCCGTGGCGTCTTTTGGCAATTTTTTTCTTATCGCTGTGGGAGTATTTGCCTTAGGTTATATCCTGTACCTTTCTAACGCCGGCTTTAAAGAGAAAATAGATAAAGTGCTTAAAAAGGGAAAAGAAGCAATTTAACGAACGTGTAAAGGGATAGGAGCCTACATTAAATAATTTTCGAAACTGACTTGTCTTTTTACCCCGTTTCGGCGGTTGGAAAGAGTTGCATAGCTTTGCTCTGTAAAATTTATCCTGCCTTGAATCGGAGCAAAAACATTTATCTTGCATCCGCAAATTATTTAATTCTGGCTCCTGATTTTGTTAAGGTCTGCTATATGACTTTCACGTTCAAGAATATCCATTTTCAGCGTGCATCTTCTTTTCGTGGCGGGCTTTGTTTGTAGCAGCTTGAAAGAGATGCTTATTCCTTCGTATCTACGCCCTAGCCCTCCGTGAAAATCTATCCACTATAATGGGCATTCTTTAAGTACGAACAAGGTATAGATACATTTACCGTTGGATAACATCTACTTTCTGTGCAGTGATAGCAGGTTTCGTGTGGAGAGTCTTTGGTATTGGTTTGATTGACTCAAGCCAGGAATCGGGGGCAGTGGATGGTACGCGTGTGAAGGTTTTACAGTTAGCAATGTATACTCTCGTATTTCCGAACCAATTCAGAACCGCAACACATTACAGAATGAGGATAGGGCAATGATAGTACGTTTCCCGTGGACTATATCTGCCATAATGGGCTGTTTATGGCCAATACTCGCGATAGCGCAAGTAGATTTACCCAGCACCCTAAAAGTTGAAAAAGGAACCCCCCAGACAATTTGTGAGTCCGGCATTCCTTCTTCTTGGCGGGATGCACAAATAATTGATGGCGTTGATATACAGGAATCCAGGATCTGTAATCCTGATGATCCTGCAATTATAGCGGCTGTTGTCAAGGGTACCAATAATGTTTCAATGAAGACATTTATGGAAGTAGGGTTGGCCGCTGATTCGATTATAAAGAAGGACGACATCGACGGCGACGGAGATCCTGATCGGATTATAATTAAATTGGAAGTTATAGAGTTAAACGGCTACTCACCTGACTTCAAAGGGCCCGATACAACTTTTGACATAGCGCCGGGCATTCAACCCGGGATGTGGGTTTTCGCGCCAAAAACCCGTGGAATGTCAACATTAGATATTGAAAGTAATCAAGCGAATCCACTGTTGCGGGCACCGTCTCCGGTGATACGGGTTGAGCAAGGTGATAGTGTCTCTATCGTATTGGAAAATGGCCACTATTTTCCACACACCATCCACCTTCACGGGGTTGATCATCCCTTTGTCGATAGTTCGGGTGAGGGCAATGATGGCGTACCGCAAACCAGTGAAGGCTTGGTAATGCCAGGCGAAAGCCGAACTTACAATATTAAACCCAGACAAACCGGTGCAATGGTTTACCACTGTCACGTTCAGACCCACGTCCATCTAGCTATGGGATTAGTCGGAATGTTTATAATAGAGGAAAATCGGCCTGACAACTGGGTGCAGACGCTTAACATCGGTGCGGGACAAGTCCGTCATCCTGCCGCCGCAATCCGCGAGGATTTCAATCAAGAATACGACCTTCATTACCATGCGCTCGACAAGGAATTGCATAGCATCATCCAATCTGCGAACGATCCACGGCTAATTGCGAAAAAAATGAACCGGGAATATGACCTTACGGATTCTAGTGAAGACTACCATACATTAAATGGTCGCTCTTTTCCTTATACCTTGTTTGAATCGTTGATCACAGTGGATCCTGATGAAAAGGTAAAAATCCGCTTATTTAATAGTCAAGGTGAGACGCTTGCGATGCATACCCATGGGCATAAGGCGACCATTACTCATTATGATGGTATCGAGCATAATCCAGCAGCACAGATAACCCGAGATGTCTATGATTTGGCTCCGGCGCAAAGAATGGATCTTACACTGGATACAACCAATGATGGACTCCATAATTACGGGGAAGGGATATGGATTTTCCATGATCACAGGGAAAAAGGCATAACGACGGATGGAATGAATCCAGGGGGCAATATTAGTGCTGTCGTTTATAAAAAATATTTGACCGAGGAAGGAATGCCGAAGGTGCAAGGTATCGATCTTGCCGCTTATTTTACTAAAGAATTCCAACAGCGATCTTATCCTGTCTGGCAAGATGCAGATGAATGGAATAGCCTTGGTGAGGTAGATACTACAGAAAAGGGGAATCGAGAAACAGCTGATGGATCAGTCGTCAGCGAGGAAGCCCATAATGTAAATACACCTCAAACTGATCGCAATTCTTTCCGAAATTTATTTGTTGGATTGCTGGCGGGTCTGTTGCTTTATTTCATAATCGTTAGAAGGGAACAGGTCATGAAGCTCATAAATTCTAGAATGAATGGGAAAGGAGTAGACGAATGAAGCTTAGACTATTGCCCTTCTTGGGAATCTTCGCTCTTTCGGCAGTGGGCCATGCAAAGGAACAACAACCGGATTTTGTCGATCACGATACCATGCTAATGGATCATGGCAACGGCCACTTGATGAATATGGATGGTGGCATGGTGATGGGGCAAAACAAGGAAATCTTGCCCGGCGGATGTAAGCGAATCTCGGATAATAAAGAACTGACAATTAAAGCCGGCCACAAATTCGCCAAGCCTTTTCCGGGGCGAATGTTTGCTTTCGATCAGCAGGAACTGAGATATAAGCCCTGTACTCGTCTGACAATCCATTTGATAAATGAAGATAATATTCGGCATCAATTTATGATGCACGGGTTGCCGAAATACATTTATCCTCGGGGGATGTTTCATTTGGAAGTTACGGGTCCTGGTAAAATTTCAGGGACTTTGATATTTCCGAGCGGGGATCAGACATTCCTCTACCATTGTGATATAGCACAGCACATGGGAAAAGGCATGAAGGGTCAGATTATCATTGGCAAAGGATCGGGGACGTTGCCGAGTATTCCAGGGATCTCAGCCCTTGCTATACCAGATTCTTACGATAGACAAACTATCGAAAAAAGGGAGCCAGATGAACATGTTGTCCCGGTAGAAAAGAAAAGTGCCCCATTAATCTCGGGCATTTTTGTTATCGGGCTGGCGTTAGGTTTACTCGTTGCCCCAATATTGGCAAGACGTTATAAAGGGATGACTGCAAGTGAGATCGGAACTGATGTTTTGAGTCTTGTAAAAAGTGGTGCTAGCGGTATTCTTCAATTTATAAGCTGGTTAGCTGGACTTCTGGGGGGACAGAAGAAGGAATTTTAGCGGAAAGGATTAAATATGCCTCTCGCGCCCAAGAATACCCATTTTCAGCGCGCATCTTTTCGCGAAGTACGTCGTTGTAGAACCTTGAAAGAGATGACTCTTCCTGCGGTTCTATGCCTAGCCCTTCACGAAAATACATCCACTCAAAACGGGCATTCTTGAACGCGAAAGGTATAATAATGAAAGCGCAGCAAATGAGGGGATATAACCAACCAGAACGAAGGAATATGTTAAGCGTACCGAACTGAAGCTTCTTGTAAGGGGGCAATATGCTGGAGATTAATCCTTCTATGGGTGTTGGTGCCTTATTTGCCAGTGCGTTTATTTCTTCAACAATAGCCCCTGGTGGATCCGAAGCTGTTCTGGCCTACCTTGTATCTCAAACTGATATCTCTCCGGTACGATTGTTGGTTATCGCGACTATTGGTAATACTCTAGGCGCATTGACGACTTGGTTTCTGGGAGGGTTAGCAGCGAAAGGCTTTTCTGTAGGGCAGCTAACAAGTAAAAAACAGAAAAAATCTATTGAATTTCTGCGCCGATGGGGCGTAACCGCACTGATGTTTTCCTGGCTGCCAGTAATTGGAGATGGGCTCTGTCTTGCCGCTGGGTGGCTTAAACTACCTTTCTACCAGTCACTTGCCGCTATTCTATTTGGCAAAGCCGCTCGCTATTGCGCCGTGATTTTTATTTTTCTATAACCCTAACATCTGCTTTCTAAGAACCCTGTTCAGGATTTCGATCAAGGGATGCAGCACCAGGCAAAAGTGGGTGAAAAAGCGCGGCATACGGGTCGTATGTGAGCATTTTTTTGAGACCACTTTTAATGCCGTGATGCGCCCCTCAGCGAGATCTTGAATAGGTTCTTAAATGCGAAAGGTATGGTTTAGAGAATAACAGGCTTATCAGAAAGTTGGTTCTCGTTGGAAAGGCCTGGTTCAGGGAGGAAATGTGCGATTAACAGTCTCTCAATTTCTTGAATTCCTACTATTACACCTTCATCGAACTGGTGGTTACGGAATTTTTCCTCCATCATCTGACAAACACGTTCCCACTCTGAAGGATCTACTTTGCTGCTAATACCTCGATCCGCAATGATTTCCACATCTCTGTCGGCTAGAAGCAGGTAAATCAAAACGCCGTTATTTTTCTCGGTATCCCAAATCCGTAGCTCAGAAAATACTTCTATTCCGCGTGTCCGACAAGGTTCGTCTTGAAAAAGTGCTCTGCAATCCAGCGAACTCTCTACAGCAAAACGGATTTCACCATTATGTTTGCGCTCGGAAGTCTGGATAGCAGCCTCGATGCGCTCCAGCGAGCTTGGCGGGAAATAACGTTGCACCAGCCACGGTGGATAAATAATATGTTTAAAAAGTCTAGGCAAACTCATTACCAACCTCCTGAAGCACCGCCGCCGCCAAAGCCGCCACCGCCTCCACCAGACCAACCACCTCCGCCAAAGCCACCACCACCTCCTGACCAGGAGCCACCGAATCCTCCGCCGTAACCGCCTCGTCCCCCAGGAAAATTACTTCGACCACCGCCACTAAAAATGAGAACCAGTAAAAAAACGATACCACCTACAATAATGCTCCCCGGAAGCAGTGCTGTCAGGCTAAAAAAACTGAGTCCCGCCAGTCCTCCTGTCACGCCTGACCCTAATAAACGGCCAAAGGCAGAGCGTAAAACTGGACCAAAAAATACCAGGAAGAACAACAATAGCGGCAGTGTTTCTAGTGGGTCTTGACGAGCTTCGGTTTCGATAGGTGGGGGCAATGGCTCACCTTCGACCAAGCTAATCAATTGATTTATGCCCGCTTCAATTCCCCCGGGAAAATCACCGCGCTTGAAATGGGGGGTAATAGTTTCGGCAATCACACGTTTGGCAATAGCATCGGGAATGCTTCCTTCCAGGCCATAGCCCACTTCGATTCGTAGCCTGCGATCGTCTTTTGCTATGAGCAATAGTAATCCGTCATCTACACCTTTACGGCCAAGCTGCCATTGATCGACTACCCTGATAGCATACTGATCAATACTTTCCGGCATCGTGGTTGGAATAACGAGGACTGCTATTTGGCTACCTTTATCTTCCTCCAGTTGCGCTAATCGCTGCGTCAAGAGTTGCTGTTCACCCTGTGACAGCGTTCCGGTCAAATCAGTAATTCGGTTTTTTAACTGCGGTATGGCTTGCTGTGCAAAGCTCCAACTGCTTGAGAACAGCAAGATCACAAAAAATGGCACAAGCCGAAGGAAAACGAGTTTCATTCTCAGCTTCAATGGTTTTTGAAACTTAATTCGCAGGTGTTGGCGAATCGAAATCAACCGATGGAGGTTTTGATATGGCTTGTTCGTCTTCTACGGCAAAGCTGGGTTTTGTGCCAAAACCGAACAGCTTTGCGGTTAAATTTGACGGAAATTTTCGAACTGTAACGTTATAATCCTGAATTGCCTGGATGTATCGGTTTCGCGCTACTCCGATGCGGTTTTCAGTTCCTTCAAGCTGAGCCTGAAGATCACGGAAAACACCATCAGCTTTAAGCTGAGGATAATTTTCCGCCACCAAAAGCAATCGACCCAATGCCGAGCTCATTTCACCCTGAGCCGCCATAAATTTCTTAAATGCGACTTCATCGTTAACTAATTCCGGGGTCGCTTGCATAGCGCCAACCTTCGATCTTGCATTCGTCACTTCGGTTAGAACATCTTTTTCATGGGAGGCATAGCCTTTTACTGTGTTGACCAAATTGGGAATCAAATCAGCTCGACGCTGATACTGGTTTAGCACTTCCGCCCAACTGGTTTTAATCGCCTCATCTGTTGTTTGCAAGGTGTTATACCCACATCCTTGTAGACTTAAAGTGACTATAGTGAGGACAAGAATCAGGGGTTTTGGGAACATACTGTGACTCCTTTGCTGGAATTGATCATAGACTTCGATTTTCAGAATAACAGAATGTATCCTATATCGCCTATAATATCTAGTGTCTTGGCTATTTCTGGGATCAACAGTTTGGAATTTATACCTATGACCACGTGGTATCGGCAGGCAAAAAAAGTCCGGTAAAGGTACCGGACAAAATGAGAGGCGAGGAGGAAATCGTGCTGTCTTGCGCTTTTATGAGCGTATGGTTTATTCTGCCGGAATTGATGCCACGAAAATATAGAAAATTACCCATAACTTTTGTGAAATAGTTCACTGAACTAATGATTTTTACCCGAAAAGGAGTTGCGGATAATTAGGAAATGCGGGTTTATTGCACGATGACATATTGACTTGAGTAGGATAAAAAAGCTACATTCCCCACTCTATTCAATTGTTATTTCGTTCCCAACATGGATAAGCTTCTAATCGCAATAGCGGTACCTCTGGCCGCTACCTTAACGATCTTTTTTTTGGGTTTTACACCTTATCCCTATGGCTGGGTGATATTAACAGCCCTGATGATGATGCGATTAAACTATCTTAAGAAAAAGTAACTTCGTTTATGGCTTCCGAAGCACAGAAACAGACAAAATTATCTGCACTAAAGGTGTTTTCGTCTTGAATAAGGACGGTTCTCTTTGTGGATGGCAACTATTTTTTTTTATTGTCATCAGTCTCAGCGTTAAGACATCTGCTTCGCAACCTTCTCCAAATCTACCGTTAATAGAGGTAACGGTCAATCAGCAGAAGTTGACTGCGGAATTAGCAGCTAATTCACAAGCAAGGATGGTTGGTCTGTCTGAGCGGAAATCTATGCCTGAAGACTGGGGGATGCTATTTGCTTACAAAAAGGAAAAAATGGTGTATTTTTGGATGCGCGATACCTATATTCCGCTATCTATCGCTTTTCTTAATAGTGGCGGAACGATCCTGAATATCCTGGATATGGAACCTCTTAATACTATACTCCGGTACCGTTCGGTACAGCCGGCACAGTTTGCACTTGAAACAAACTTAGGCTGGTTTGCTAGGAATGGCATCAGGGTTGGTGATCGAATATATTTCCATATTCCTGATTCAGCAATCACCGACTAAACACTCGTCCTTAGTTGTTGTTGGCATCCTTGCTAAAGAAACAAAATATCTAACTTACGCAATACACGAAACCACATCACATCTAGAGGCGAAAACAGGAAATGAATTGCAGCCAGACCGATAGCCACCACCGCAATAAAGCCGAACATCAATGAGTAACGCATCCCCATTCTGCGTGATTTATCGGCATCATTCTCATAATAGGGTATTTCAGCAAGCGGGAAAAATCCTTGGAGTGCCATAATATCCCTGGGCGTGTAAACAGCACCCGAAACGGACTCCCGTATAAAGGCTTGAGCCATTGCAATAGCTAATGCTAACAAGAATCCCAAGGTAATCAGGACAGGTCGATTTGGCTTGATCGGTTCTTCCGGAAATTCAGCAGGTTCGATGAGAGAAAAGCGCTCACCTTTATTTTCCTGTTCAAGTTGTTGAGAAATTTGAGCTTCCATTTGTTTGGCCTTGACTTCCCGGTATTTCAAGACTGCATTGTCATAATCCCGAACCAATGTTAGATATTCCCGTTCGATTTGAGGTGATCCAGTCATCCTTTTTTCTGCCAAATCCAGCTTTCTTTTTTGTTTAACAAGGCTGTTTTTTATCGCCACAATATCTGAGCCAACGGACTTCATCTGTGCTTTCAGGGTTATATACGCCGGATTGTCCGGATCTTCAAGAAAAGGTGAACGGATATTGCTTCCCTGATTTACTGTGCTTTCCAACGAAGCAATACTTTGCCGCAATTTATTAATATCGGGATGAGTAGGTTTATACCGTTCTAGCATTGATGTCAGTTCTGTGCGTAGTCGTTGCAATTCGGAGTATTGTGTTTTGGCCGAGTCTGAGCCGCCAATGTTGCCTTTCAACGCTTCAATCTCTTTGCGCATTCGCACCAGTTCCGGATGGCTGGATTGATAGCGATTTTTCATTTGCAAGTAATCTGTTTCCAGTGTCTTTAATCGATCAATGGGTGAGTAGATTCGTTCTCCAGTGGAAGAGAATAACTGACTGGCCGGATCTATTTTCGCCAATTCACCCTCCAGATAGAACTCGCGATCGGTTAGGGAGCGAAGCTGGCTTTCCATATCCATGATTTCCCTATCTAGCCGTTGTGTCAGCTGCAAATTATATTCCTTGAATTCAGGGAGGCTTTCGGTATGTTGCTCTTTAAAAGCTGCAAGCTCTGTTTCAAGTCCACCAATTTCTTTACTTATTCGTAGACTTTCATTCGCTAAAAATTGAGCTGTTTCAGTCGCTTTTTCTGTACGATTTCTTAGATTCTCATTTAGATATAATGTAGTTAGTTCGTTCGCGACTTTTACTGCAAGCAATGGTTTTTCGTTCTGATAGGCAATCGAAAATGCAATCGTAGCCGTAGTGGGGCGACCACTTCGAGGATCAACGACATCCGCGCTAATAGTATTGAGTGCCGTATCCTCCCGCATTCGTTCTACAATTTCCTCACTGGTTTCAATTTCGCGTTCATCGGCATAAAGATCATATTTCTTTATAAGCTGCATGAGGTTAGTTCGCGTCATTACCTTCGCGTTTATAACTTGTATACGTTGTTCGGCGAAGCTTGAAATTGTCGACATCACCAATTCGGAAGGAATATCTTGCTCTTCAATAAGGACGGTAGCGGTTGATCGATACGTTGGAGGTAAGAGAAGCGCTATCACTATTGTCAATACCCAAAAGCCGAACCATACAGCCAGAATTGATCTTTTATTCCGCCCGATTACCCCCAGATAGTCGCGCAAACTTTTCTGCTGTTCCTCTTCTTCAAAAAAAGCTTCATTAAAGTGCTGTGTGGTCTCTGCCATCGGTCTCATTGTTGTACCTAAATTCAAAATTTATTAATCAAGCCTTGAGTACCACGATAGGTGAGAATCTCAATGTGGCTGGGAAATGCCAAGTTAGCGAGGCATCTGTGTGAATGTGCATGGAGCGCCAAATCATAATTTGGGACGAAGCAAATATTTCTACCAGGCTTCCTTTCAAAATCATCTTTTAACTGGGATTTTAACACTAATTTACAATTTAGTTCGTATTAGCACTTTGGAAAACCTTTAAAACACAAAGGTCGCCTCTAGCTTTCGGTTCATTGAAACGGTATGGCTAAGCGCCAATATTCGATTAGTTGGTACTTCTAATATAAAAGCTTACACTCTTTAAAATGGGCATATTGAAGAAGTCCTAAGGAACGGGTACGGAATAAGTTTGACAACTGGCGTAGGACTTATGTTCGTATTCAAGACGCGGAAGACGAGTATAAAGACAAGCTAGTTGTTGGAGTTATTTCGAGCACGTTCCTAATACAGGGGGAACCTTACGATCGTCTTTATTGTCTTAGTTCAGTGCGGCGGCTTTCTGCTAAAAAGCAGGGAATTAGTTTTGTAAAAGATCCGTATGAGTCTATAATGTTTATGTCTACGGAAGTAGGCGTACTATCAGGGGGCGACATGGCTTCGACGTGGATAGCAAAACCTGAGGTGCATGCCGAGGAACAGATTACCTCGTAAATCCATCTGTATTCTTAAGTATTCGCAAACGACGAAACTTACGCACTGGCTGCATAAACCCAGCTAGTTCTCTGACTGTTGTCGTGCTTGTGCGCGCAGAGTCCTTCGGGACATTCAGGGATAACCTTACACAAGATCGCGCTGAAGTCCGTCCGGGGTGGATTCGCTAAAACTTAACGGAATCGCTGTCGGTTTTTCCTGCCTGTGGGGTAGCCGCCAGTTAAATTAAAACACAGAATAAGCATGTAGAGCCGATGGCGGAGTATTTGCGGACGGGGGTTCGATTCCCCCCGCCTCCACCAATTTAAAATTCAAAGCCGTCCTAGGACGGCTTTTTTATTGCCTGGTTATAGTTAGGAGATTGTCCGAGAATAATTAAGGAACGGGAACTAAATAACTTATACATTCTAGCTTGCCTTTTTGTCCGTCTTTATTCGTATAGCAACAGTTACGTAGCTAGCTTTGCGCCCGTTGCTATGCGAATGAAGACAAACAAAAATCCTGCGCCATAATGTACAATTTATTTATTTCCTGTTCATAACCTCAGAATCCCTGATCTCACGGAATTTGTATTGATACCTTCGTAGGAGCGGCTTTAGCCGCGATCTCGCCCGTGATCGTGGCTAAAGCCGCTCCTACGAAGAGAAGTCGTTATTCTAAGCTCAGAAAAAAATCCCATGAATGTCTATAACCTTTTGATTCACCGTGATGAGGTCAGGTAGTCTGAACCTTCTGTGGGAGAGTATTTGTATATACCTTCCGCGATACACTCTACCTTCGAGCGGTGAAAAAGCCTATGGCATCAATCGAGATTA
>JAZGGE010000246.1:0-7923 GCA_036480195.1 Methylococcales bacterium | reverse complement strand
TGGTATTTTCTCTATACTCGTTTTACTTTCTTGAATGTGGAATACCCCATTGGACAAGAATAACCTCATAAGAAGCTTAGGAACGTGTACGAAATAACTTCGACAACTAGCTTGTCTTTATGCTCGTTTTCTGTGTTGCAGAAACAGTTACATAGCCCGCTATGCGCCTGTTTCTGCGTCTTGAATACAAACATAAATCCTGCGCCAGTTGTCAAACTTATTCCGTACCCGTTCCTTAGGAACGTGAATTTTAGAACATCCGGAACTGACTTGTCTTTCTGCCCGCCTTCTTTATTGGATAAACAGCTAGATCACCTACTAGAACCAAGTTTAAATACTTCGGAGATGAACAAAAGTTCTACATCGATTCCGATTCCTAATGGGTTGCCATTCCGCATCAAGCTATTTTTCCTGATTTTTATTTTTTACCTTTCAATATCTTTCGCATGGGCATTTGAGCCATTCACTGTAAAGGACATCCGGGTAGAAGGATTGCAAAGGATTTCTGCCGGTACTGTTTTTAATTACTTCCCTGTTGAGGTCGGTGATCGTCTGGATTCCAGCGCTTCTTCCGGTGCTATTAGGGCTTTATTTCGTACTGGGTTTTTTAAGGATATCCAGTTGGGAAGGGACGGAAACGACCTTGTCATTAAAGTAGTGGAGCGTCCTGGGATCGCCTCTATTGATATTGAAGGTAACGAGGATATCAATACCGAAGACCTTACCAAGGGACTGAAGGGCATAGGCTTGTCGGTTGGCGAAGTCTATAATCGACAGGTTCTCGACAAAGTTCAGCAGGAACTGCGTCGCCAGTATTTTAGTCGGGGTAAGTACGGGGTCGAGATAAAATCAACCGTTTCACCTATGGAACGTAACCGCGTAGCGATTCGCATTAAGATATCGGAAGGCAAGGTAGCGAAAATAAAGCAAATTAATGTTGTCGGTAACAATTCCTTTGATGAAGATGAGCTATTGGATTCTTTCGAATTGGGCACCACTCATCTCATATCTTTCTATACCCGGAATGATCAATATTCCAAACAGAAATTATCGGCAGATTTGGAACGATTACGTTCTTACTACCTTGATCGAGGCTATATCAAATTCGCAATCAGTTCGACTCAAGTTTCCATTACACCGGACAAAAAGGAAATCTATATTACCGTCAATGTTAAAGAAGGCGATATTTATACACTGAGTGAGGTGAAGTTGGCGGGGGATTTGGTTATACCTCCTGATGACCTCATCCCGCTGGTTTTGGTCGGGCCGGAGGAAACTTTCTCCCGTAAACGAGCTACAGAAACATCGAAATCTATTTCAGACCGTCTGGGGGAGGAGGGTTACGCCTTTGCCAATGTCAATATGGTGCCGGATATTAATGAGGACGATAAGACGGTCAAAATCACATTTTTCGTCGACCCAGGTAAGCGAACATACATCCGACGCATTGAAATGCGGGGTAATACCAAGACACGGGATGAGGTGTTGCGGCGGGAAATGCGGCAGATGGAGGGCGCTTGGGCGTCTACAACCAAGATTGAACGATCCAAGGAGCGTTTGCAACGGCTTGGTTATTTCGAAGATGTTAATGTGGAAACCCCAGCTGTTGTGGGGACAACGGATCAAATTGACGCTGTTTACAGTGTCACTGAAAAATCATCCGGTACTTTGTCCGCGGGTTTGGGGTTTTCCCAGGGCCAGGGTTTGGTATTTAATGCCAGTGTGACACAGGATAATGTGCTCGGCACCGGTAAACGTGTCGGGTTTACCTTCAATAATAGTCAAGTCACTACAATCTATCGAATCAATTATTTTAATCCTTATTTTACCATCGACGGGATCAGTTTCGGATACGATATCCTTTACCGGGCAGTAGATGCGGAAGAAGCAAACATTTCAAAGTATACGACCGACGTATTTTCTACCGGAATCAATTTTGGTATTCCTTTGAACGAACATGACCGGTTGGGGTTCAATCTGGATTTTAAACGAACTAAACTGAATGCATCCACAAATTCGCCCAAAGACATTCTGGGATTTATTAATAATCGTGGCATCGATGAGTTGACCAATCGTGAGGATCCTACTCTTGCAACGGACGAAACCTATTTTTCTTTTCCCTTGACGATTGGTTTGACCCATGACACACGCGATCGTGCAGTGTTCCCAACCCGTGGGGGAATGCAGCGAGTCTCTTTGTTGGCAACGATCCCTGGTTTCGACCTTGAATATTATAAAGCAAGCGTTTCAAGCCAGCTCTATTTTCCGATCGCCAGTGATTTAACACTAAAGTTGAGTGGTGAAGCCGCTTATGGCGGTGGCTACGGAGGTACAGGGCCATTGCCCTTTTTTGAACACTATTTTGCAGGTGGGGTACATTCGATCAGGGGGTTTAAAGATAATACCCTTGGGCCACGGGATACACCATTCGAAACAGACAGAAGAGGTGATTCCTTCGGCGGTAATTCAAAGTTTATCGCCAGTGCTGAGTTGTTTTTCCCCATCCCCTTTATAAAGGATTCGAAATCATTCCGATTAGGGGTGTTCGCAGACGCAGGTAACGTTTACGATGGCGGGTTTGACTTTGGAGATTTGCGCTATTCCGTTGGCATTTCCGCGAAATGGTTGTCTCCTTTCGGTCCCTTAACCGTCAGTGTTGCACAGCCGTTTAATGATGGTAAGGATGATGAAGTCGAAAGGTTCCAGTTTTCTATCGGGGCTGGTTTTTAGAAGGCTCTGCTATTTCCAGGATAGCTTTTTGGCGAGAAATTCCGGTTATCCTGGATTAGCCCACTAACAGAGGTATATAATAGTTCGATTTTCAGCCACATTTATATTCAAACAGTCAGAAAATGAAAACAAGACAAATTCTCATTCTTTTATTGGGTTTTATGGTAACTCTGGGGCTAAATGCAGCGGAGCTGAAAATCGGCTTTGTCAATGTTCCCAAGGTGTTGCAGAAGGCAAGCCAGGCAGAAAAAGCCATGAGTCTTCTGGAGCAAGAATTTTCACCCCGAAAAAAACGTATTGTTGCTGGGCAAAAGGAATTGAAAACCTTAAAGGAACAGTTAACCCGTGATGCAGCTATTATGGGTGAGTCTGAACGGAGGGCGCTGGAACGCAAACTTTTGAATAAGGAAAGAGAGGCGAAAAGAGGACAGGAGGAGTTTCGGGAGGATTTAAGTATTCGCCAAAATGAAGAATTGGGTAAACTCCAAAAACAAGTATTTGAAGCAATCAAAGCAATTGCTGAAAAAGAAGGGTATGACCTGTTGTTAACTGATGGTGTGGTCTATGCCAGTGATGTAGTTGATGTAACAAGTAAGGTACAGGAAAAATTAAAGCAAATGCCATAGGAACTGACAAAAATATGAACAGAAATCCTGTATCAGTTGCAGGCTTTATTCCATTCCTGCTCTGTAGAGAGCTGTGTTCTTGTTATCTTAATCTTTTCAAAAGAGGAAATCCCATTGAATGTGCAGACAATTCAAGAGTATCTCCCCCACAGATACCCTTTTCTACTGGTTGACCGAGTTGTTGAATGTGAACCGGGTGTCCGGCTACTGGGGTTGAAGAATGTAACCTACAATGAGCCTTATTTTCAGGGACATTTTCCTCATGAACCAATTATGCCCGGCGTATTAATCCTTGAAGCATTAGCACAGACAACCGGATTATTGGCTGCGGAAAGTGAGCCGGATCTGTTGGGAAAAGGAAAGACCTATTATTTGGTTGGTGTCGATAAAGTGCGGTTTAAGCGTCCCGTGGTTCCAGGGGATCAACTGATGCTAGAGGCAAAATATCTCCGCCATAAACGCAACATTTGGGTTTTTTCATGCCGGGCGGAAGTTGAAGGAGAGATGTCGGTCAGAGCTGAGATTATGTGTGCGGCTGCGGAGGCGTAGGATTGATTGAATCGACGGCAATCATCGATCGGAGTGCTCAACTCGCGGATGATGTGTCAATTGGCGCCTATAGCATAGTCGGGCCGAACGTAATAATCGATACAGGAACAACCATAGGCCCCCACGCGGTAATTAATGGACCTACACGAATTGGGAAAAATAATCGGGTTTATCAATTCACGTCTATAGGCGAAGATCCCCAGGATAAAAAATACGGAAATGAAGTCACAGAGCTTGTTATCGGCGACAATAATGTGATTCGGGAATTTTCCACGATGCATCGGGGGACATCTCAAGACAAGGGTGTTACCAAGATCGGTAGCCACAATTTGTTTATGGCCTATTCCCATGTGGCACATGATTGTTTGATTGGAAATTATAGCATCTTGGCAAATGGAGCATCTCTGGCAGGTCATGTTCGTGTTGATGACCATGTTATTCTTGGAGGATTTACACTGGTTCACCAGTTTTGTAAAGTGGGGACGTATGCATTTTCGGCTATGGGTAGCGCGTTGTCTCAGGATGTACCTCCTTATCTGATAGTCAGTGGTCGTCCCACAACACCCCGGGGTATTAATGCCGTAGGGCTGGAGCGATCTGGGTTTAGCCCGGAACTGATTCGTATTATTCGGAACGCATATAAAGTCGTATACAAATCTGGCTTAACTCTGGAGGAAGCACTGATACAGTTACAGGATGTGGCGGAAGAAACACCGGAAGTGAAGTGTTTTATAGATTTTATCAAGGGTTGTGAGCGGGGCATATTACGTTAGGAACTTCCTTAGATGCTTCTTTGACAGAGATCACCTTATCAGTTGCTGGGATTGATGAAGCCGGTCGAGGGTGCTTGTGTGGGGCGGTTATTGCAGCTTCAGTAATTCTTAAGCCGGGGCAGTTGATTGACGGACTGGCTGACTCTAAAATGTTGACACCGGGGCGGCGCGAAGTACTCGCAGCCGAAATTAAAGAGAAAGCATTTGACTGGGCGATTGGCAGGGCGGAAGCCAGTGAAATCGACCGTTACAATATTCTCCAGGCGTCGATGTTGGCAATGCAAAGGGCATTCGAGGGGCTCTCTGTGCTACCTGATATCGTTAAGGTCGATGGCAATAGAGTTCCAGAACTGTCTTGCCCTACGGAGGCGATTGTTGGTGGTGATCGGTTGGTCAATGAGATTTCAGCGGCCTCCATTTTGGCGAAAGTGGCAAGGGATAGTGAAATGAAAATTTTGGATGGTTTGTTCCCCGGCTATGAATTTTCCAAGCATAAAGGGTATCCCACCAAGATGCATAAGCAAAGGCTGCTTGTCCACGGTGTAACGGTGTTACATCGTACCAGCTATCGCCCGGTGAGAGATGTGATGATTGACGAAGGAAGTTAGGCGCAGTCTTTGGTGGGGGTTGCTGAAAGTTCCAGCATTTGTTTCAAGTCAGCTAAAGGGGCAGGAACATGCACACCATACCCTTGGGCGTAATCGACCCCAATATCCTCGAGTGTCTTCAAAATGGCATCATTTTCCACAAATTCAGCAATCGTTGTTAAACCCATAACGTGGCCAATTTGATTAATTGATTCTACGAAAGCGCGATCAATGGGATCTTCAGCTATATCTTTTACGAAATGCCCGTCGATTTTTAGAAAATCAACAGGTAGACTCTTTAAATAAGCAAAGGATGAAAGCCCACTACCAAAGTCATCAAGCGCGAAAGTACATCCTTTTGCTTTGAACTGTTCGATAAAATGAATGGCGTTATTGAGATTAGCGATTGCTGATGTCTCGGTAATTTCAAAACAGACTTTCTCAGCAGGAAATTGACTTTCGGAAAGTAGTTTAAGTACATCATCCAGGAAGCTTTCACTGTTTAGGGAAGTTCCTGATAGATTGATACAGAATACAGGGAGTTGATTTCGGAATATTTTCATTACTTCGCCCAAAGATTCGAATATATGACGAATGACCCACCTGTCGATATTCGCCATTAAATTGAAACGCTCCGCTGCGGGAATAAATGCACCAGGCGGTATGATTGAGCCGTCTTTTCCTGTCATTCGAACCAATACTTCGTAATGGTCGATCTTGTATGCGCTACCTTGTACAGGAGAAATTTTCTGATAGTAGAGGCAAAAACGGTTTTCGTCCAGCGCTGACTGAATTCGGGAAGCCCACTGCATTTCCAATTGATGTTCGGAAGCGTTTTCCTTATCCACATGATGGACGTGAACACGGTTGCGGCCCAAATCCTTGGCAACGTAGCAAGCTGAATCTGCTGCGCTAAGAATATCCTCGACCTTTAGGTTTTTTCCCTCTATGTCAACGAGTCCAATACTGGCGCCAATCGCAAAGATTCTATCGCCCCAGGCGAACCGAAAACTCTCGATTTTACGGCGAATATCATTGGCAATGCGCAGCCCATCATTTTTATCGCAATTTTTTAGGAGCACTCCAAATTCATCGCCCCCCAGACGGACAATGAAGTCTTCATCACGTAGTCCCTCTTGCAACATTGCCGAGAGTTGACGCAGTAATTCGTCGCCCGCAGAGTGGCCACAGGTATCATTGACGACTTTGAACTGATCCAGGTCTAAATAGAGAAAGGTTTGAATTGTGTCAGAGGATCGTTTGCTCGTTAATAATTTGTGCAGCTGAGTCTCGAATTCGGAGCGATTCATAAGTCCTGTTAACGAATCATGTTTTGCCTGCCAGTTGAGTTTCGCGGTCAATTCACGGGCATGAGTAACATCACGAAATACCAGAACTGCTCCCAATAACTCATCGTTAGCCCCAATAATAGGCGCGGTTGATTCTGTAATCGCTCGCTTATTTCCTTCATGATCAACCAGGACAAGATCTTTGTCATTTGTGACGATGATTCGTTTAGTAAGGCAGACGGTAACAGGGTTAGTAACAGCCGTCTGTTTTTCCTCTTGAACTACACAGAATACCTGGGAAACAGGACGACCTATCGCAATATTGGCCGGCCATCCGGTTAACTTTTCGGCGACAACATTCATGGAGTTGATAACGCCGGTCTCATCAGTCGTAATAACCGCATCAGCAATTGATTGCAGGGTGACTTGTGCTTTTTCCTTTTCGTGGACTAATCTACTAGCGAGGTCTTCCAGTACTTGCGCCTGAGAGAGTAGTTGCTTTTCCCTACTCACTGCAGAGGATATGTCGAACACCTGAACGGTGCATAAATCTCCAAGCCCTGGGTCGGAAAGAGGCTTTACTATGATATGCTGATCAATTTGATTACCTTTAGTTTTGTATAGAGGTAAGGGATAACGGTTCAGGCTGTGTGATATGACTGACGCCTGTTTTTTCCCCAGTGCATTGTTAATCGCCCGGTTCAAATTACTTTTCGAAAGATCAACAAACAGGTCAGCAAGTTTGCAACCTTGTGCATCACCTTCTGAAATACCACTATACTGACCCATCCATTGATTCCAGTTAACAATTCGTGTCTCGGAATTGAGAATAACGACTCCAATATCACAGCTGTTAAAGACAGATTCGTAAGATGTAGTGCCAGTACAATAGTCGGAGGTGTTTGACAGCTGGGTTTGAGCTTGCATGTTCCTACGCGACATCAATATCCAGGTATTGATCTATGGAGTCGAGAAACGAATTTATCGAACTAATACTCATGAGAAAACTGATAAAACCGTTGATTTCCTTGTGTTTTATTGTGAATTCCATTCTAAGGAGCAAAGTTGTCTCATCAATGTCATTATCATCGGATTGCAATTGAAAAAGGTCGTTAACATTACCTTGAAAAAATATCGGAATATTCGTTTCAATTTGGTTCTGAAAAATATCGGCGAAACTGCTTAAACATGCGTTGAGAATCACATTGCCGATTTCCGTCATCCCTTCCTGTTCCATTTCACTAAGCGATTCCAGGGGCATAGTATTTTTCAGTACCGCGCGCACTAATTCCATGCTCTGTTCTTCAGGAAAAAACAAAAGTGCATTTCCCCAGATCGGCCCGGAAAATTCCTGATGGACAGCCGATAC
>JAZGGE010000245.1:0-4375 GCA_036480195.1 Methylococcales bacterium | reverse complement strand
ATTTTGTTATGAGCCTAAAATAAAGACTTCTCTCCGTAGGAGGGGCTTTAGCCGCGATCCCGACCGAGATCGCGGCTAAAGCCCCTCCTACGAAGGTATCAAAACAAATTCCGCGGGATCAGGGGTTCTGACCCTGCTGCTGCAAGAGCGAAACAATGCTCTGGTACGCAGTAATAAGGAGAAAGCACGGGAACGCCATGGAAAATGCTGTCGGCAACTCTGTGAGTTAGTCCCAGATTGGCTCGTAGGCCGTCCACAGCTAATCCATGACAAGGACATTTTGATGCAACAACAAATTTCAACTAACTATTTATTGATGATTAGAGTATTTTTTCTTAAACCCGGCAATACCAATTAATCCAGAAATCATTAGAATGACTGATGAAGGTACAGGGACTGGTGGTACTGAAGATTGTGTTGTACCCTCAGCAAAAATACCTGCTGAATCCACTACAAAATATTCTTGAGGACCTGGAGAGCCAGTTCCTGTCCATATAAAACTAACCATAAAGGGATCTTCTAATGAAGGGGCATCGATTAAAGAAAAGGCACTGTATATCGAGGTTGGGTCGGCATCATCTCCTGGTAAAACCAAGGATTTCCACTCAGAATTATTTGGGGTAGGGTCTTTAAGATTAGAGGACAAAGCACCATCAAAATAAGTTCCAAAAAGACTCTCAGAGTTAAATGTGTAGCCGCTTACTGTGTAAGTGTATTTCCACAGATCTTCGCCAGGAACCAAATCAGTTAAATCAGTTGCCTCATAGACTATGGTTTCAGCATTTGTTGCAGGTACAACGCAAATACAGCAGAGTACTAATATTGTCATGCCAAAATTACTTAATTTCATATTTTTTACCTTTATTATTGATTTTAGTGATTAATACTGGCTCTATTTAATTTCCTCAGTTCAGAAGGCTAAACTGAGCTTTAATCGATACCTGTCGCGTTTAAGAATGCCCGTTTTGAATGAGTAGATTTTTGCGGAGGGCTAGTCAGCTATAAGAATGACAATGCTTTTTGATGCTCATAAGGTATTGTCTTTCCTATAGTCTGAACTGTTTAGGAATGCAGGGAATCATCTCTTTCAAACTTCTACAATGACGCTCTTCACAAAAAGCCGCGCGCTGAAAATGGGTATTCTTGAACGCGATAGGTAAATACTTAGCCAAACGGCTACATTATTTGATACATAGATGCGGGCAAGAAGCGAGACACTCAGTGTAATCATGAGCTTACATTCTGTCAAGTAACGTAATTTGTTCGCAATTCCTGCCCTGACTCTTTTATTGTCGGTATCGGAGGAACAGATCTCGGTTGCCGTAGATTAGCTGCTACACATTGTTATTCGGGGTTTTCGTATTTCAACCGATTCCAGTTTTTGACTTTACCATGAAGCGCATGAAGAACACGAAGAAGTAAAGAACTTCATGTTCTTCATGGTGATATTCATCTAATATTTTGTAATACAGTAGCCACTTTAAGCTAAACGACTTTCAGTCATTGTTTAGAGCAACCTATGGACTTTCAGTCCATAGTGGTTGAGTTTGCCAGTGGATTCGAATTAAACAAGAGTATCCAACGGTCTCGAATTTTATCCCGGTCTTTAACGTATACGGATACCGAATCACCTAGCTTGATGATAGGTTCGTTGGTGTCAAGCCGAGAGAAAACAACCTTCTCATCGTCGCAGGACAAAGTTGTATCCAGTTCAGATTCAAGATGACGGGTATATATTTTCAATTCTACCTTTGGCTTGTCTAGCAACACATATATTCTGCTGTTATCCATGCCGAGTACTGTTCCCATATGTGAAGGACGCTGGTCATTGGTGTGTTGCATATCATCCGAGAAAATCTGGTCCAGCACCAGACGGTTTCCTTCGTGGGTAATTTGACGCTGAACGCTCTTGGATCGGTTTGCGATATCTATGATCTGTTCGCGTAACACATCATCTTCTGTTTTAGATAATATCGGCGGTTTATCCGACTGTTTCTCAGCAACTTCCTTGTGGAGAAAAACGCCGACGATTTCTCGCATGGGCGCTGAAAACCGAGCGTAGACATCAGCACCTACGCCATAATGCCGCGCAGCCTCATGGGAAAACGATGACCGGACGTTGACCATAACCGCCTGACGATGTATCGCTTGGGCGATACGAGATTGGGGGCCGATTGCAGGCAGAGACTTAAGATAGTTCGCTAGTGTTTTCAGGCCGTTGTGCTGCCAACTCCACAATTCCGGATCAAGATGGTGAATTTTAATCAGGGATTGGAGCAGACGCTCAAATGACGCGATTTGTGCCGGTGGTGGGTGGGGATGGACACGGTAAATAGGATGGATGTGATCCTTTTTATTATCGTCCTTGCGTAAAAAGCGCGCACCTTCTACATTGCAAAGAAGCGATAGTTGTTCGTTGTACTGCTCTACATCGGTGCGTAAATCATCCAGAATATTGAATCGAAATCCATCACTACCGAGCTTGACATTGACCTCATAACGGCGATACCTGACGATATTGCGTTCCTCGGCAAGCTGTAAGCGTAATTCGCCCACCTCTTGTAATAGCTTCAAGCTAGCGCCCAAAGTGGGATCAGCTATTGGATGCTTATCCGGATAATCAAGAAAAGTCTGGACGTCTTGAAATGAAAGCTTTGCGCGGCTTCTAATTCGAGAATGAAATATTTGAGTATTGACGCAAACACCTGATTCGTTGAGATTAAGTTGAAAAACCATAGCCCGTCGTACAACATTCTCGTTTAGGGAAATGAGTCCTTCACATAGTGGACGGGGCAACATCGGAATCATTAATCCGGGCAAATAGTAACTCGAACCCCGTTTGAGCGCCTCATCAAATAGATGCATTCCTGGACGCACATAATATGCGGCATCTGCTAACGCGTAGAAAACGCGGTATTGTGATTGCACTTTGTCGATATACAAAGCTTGATCAAGATCGCGGGTATCAGCACCATCAATCGTGCAAAATGCAAGGTCTTCCATATCCAAAAGAGATGGGTCATCAAGCCCTGGGTTCTCCAGGATTGTGTCGACCTCGGATATAACGGCAGGTGAAAATAGCGGGTTCAGGCCATGTTTTGCCGCGATCCGGTAGAGAGTGGCGTGTACGCTTTGTGGTGATGCTAATAGTTCAAGGGGGTGAACCAATCCATTACGGATTCGACCGAGAATAATACTTCCTGTTTCAGGAGGTATTTCGTTCGGCTGTTGTTCCAGCGCGAATACCCGAGTAGAGAAAAGATCACGGACGTCTGAACTTTCTTTTGCCTCTGTAATTTCTCCGATAAATTCCGATTTTAGTTCAGGATTCGCTTTCAATGTCTTATCTTCTGGCTAGTGACTATTCACCACGGAGGTTTACAGGAATAGGAGTTGATCTCTTGGAAAGCAGTTGAATTTTGGCCGTATTGATCGCTATATGATTCAATCACCAAAAACTTCAGTAAAGAATTTTTCTTTTTCAAGACCATCTTGCCATTCATGGTGCCGCTTGACGGAGTCGAGCCGTTTTTGCTGTGGCATGGAGAGGAAACGGCCTGTTTCAACAGGCCCAATTTCACGAACCAAGACGCTTACAGCTTTTTCAATCAATTGCTCATCATTCATCATTGCATGTTTTGTCATTTCAAATTCTCCCGTTCACAAAATTCAACAGGCGTCATAACTGTAACATTCATAGTTTCTCTTTGGCACTGTTTAATCAGCCGATCATCACAACTAATAAAATAATCTGCACTGGCTTCTGCAAAAGCAACATGAGCCGCATCTGCGACTCCCATGCTTCTTTTAGTTAATTCATTCGCACGTTGTCGAAGGGAAATTGAATCCAGAAGATATTTTTCATCTGTGGAATGGACTATTTCTAACAATTCTGTTCTCTCTAAGACATTGCGAATAGCTGCTATTTCAACAACATGCACTGGAGAGTAGACCATTCTATAGACATCGTCGCGAACTGCCCGCATGATGAGAAAATAACTCTTAGTTTCCAGTCGAATCCTCATCATGTTTTGATCGTCAAAGGGTCTACAAAGGGTGCAGACATCCAGATAAAGCGAAGGCTTAGCCATGCTTGCATATCTTTCGCATCACATTTAGGGCTGTAACATTACCAGTCAAGCCACAAACCGCCCAATTCGAAACGGTTCTATGGGCAGATCACTCTGTCCATCCAGGATAAGTTGAGACATGATCCGTCCCACAATAGGTGAAAGCTGGAATCCATGGGCGGAAAAACCAAAGGCATGATAGGCATGATCAACTTTTGACGCACGGCTGATTATTGGAATAGTGTCCGACGTGAAAGCCTCTAAACCTGCCCAGGCACGGACTATGCGAACATCTTTGAGTTGTG
>JAZGGE010000244.1:0-2652 GCA_036480195.1 Methylococcales bacterium | reverse complement strand
ATTTTGTTATGAGCCTAAAATAAAGACTTCTCTCCGTAGGAGGGGCTTTAGCCGCGATCCCGACCGAGATCGCGGCTAAAGCCCCTCCTACGAAGGTATCAAAACAAATTCCGCGGGATCAGGGGTTTTGAAGATCAGGGATTCTGAGACTGCTTTTATACCTTTCGCGTTTGAGAATGCCCCGTTTAGAATGCGACAGTTTTAGTGAAGGGTTAGGCGCAATGACGCGGCAATAGCAGGCTATTGAAAGGCTTTGCAACGACGCCATTCGCAAAAAATGGTGTGCTATAAATGGGGTATTCTTGGCCGTGGAAGGTATTTTCTCCGGCAACCTCCAAAGACCCTCTTACCTGACGGATGAAGTCATAAGATTAACCAAAGTTTCCTGGTATATAGCAGATAATACGTCCAAATCATCAATTTTCACATATTCGTTAATTTTATGGATGGTCTTATTGACCGGCCCAAGTTCTACCACCTGAGCACCAGTGGGAGCGATAAAGCGACCATCGGAAGTACCGCCACTTGTAGATAACTCAGCGGTTTTACCTCGTATTTTTTGCAGAGCTTCTTGAATTGCATCGATCAATTCTGTTTCGCGAGTAATAAACGGGTTGCCAGATAGTCGCCAGGAGATTTCGTGATTAAGCCCATGCCGATCAAGAATGGTATTAATCCGCTGCTGGATATCCATTTCACTGAGTTCTGTAGAAAAACGCAGATTGAATGTTACTTCAAGCAACCCTGGAATAATATTTTCTGCGCCCGTTCCCGCGCTGATATTGGAGACTTGAAAGGATGTTTTGGGAAAGAAATCATTTCCCTCGTCCCAGACTTCTTGAGTTAGCTCCAGTAGTACAGGTGCGAACTGATGGATTGGATTCTCGGCCAAATGGGGGTAGGCCACATGGCCTTGTATCCCATGGGTTTTGAGAACGCCATTTAGAGAGCCGCGTCGACCCACTTTGATAGTATCTCCGGCTTCATCCTGGCTTGAAGGTTCTCCCACCAAACACCAATCGATTTTTTCATCCCGCGCGTCCAGCGTTTCAATAACTTTGATGGTGCCGTTATCAGCCAGCCCCTCTTCATCGCTGGTTATCAATAAAGCTATAGACCCGCTATGTTCAGGATATTGTTTCACAAATCGTTCGCAGGCTGTAACAAAGGCCGCAATGCCACCTTTCATGTCTGCTGCCCCGCGACCGTACAACAGACCATCGCGAATTTCCGGCTCGAACGGGGGTGATTTCCATTGTTTAAGAGGGCCCGGAGGCACGACATCCGTGTGCCCAAGAAAAACGAAAAGTGGGGCTTGATTCCCTCGCCGTAACCAGATGTTTTTAGTATCGCTATGATTCAACCACTCTACTTTGAAACCCAGGGGTTGCAGGCGATCGATGCAAACCTCCATACACCCCTGGTCCTCTGGGGTAACGGAAGGGCGACTAATCAAATCTCTGGCAAGCGCCAAGGTATCACTCATAGTATTTTTTGATAGTCGTCAGACGAAAAACCCAACAGAAACCGACTCTTGCTTTCGAATATGGGCCGCTTGATCAGGGTGGGCTGCTCCAGCATTAACTGCTTGGCCTTATCCTTGGTTAAATCGGATTGTTCAGCTTCAGACAGTTGACGCCATGTGGTTCCTCGGCGATTAATCATGTTTTCCCAACCCAGTTCGGATTCAAGCTGATCCAGAAGCGAGACGTCAAGTCCATCCGCACGAAAATCATGGAATTTATAATCGACCTCGTGCTCCTTTAACCATTTTCGTGCTTTCCGGACAGTGTCGCAGTTTTTGATGCCAAACAGCGTGGTCATGGGCATTTCAATCTCTTAAAAGTTCATTTAGCCCCGTTTTCGACCGGGTTTTTTCATCAACCTGCTTGATAATTACCGCACAATATAAACTATGACTCCCATCTTTAGCAGGCAGATTTCCAGAAACCACAACGGAACCGGCAGGAATCCGGCCAAAAGAGGTTTCACCGGTCATTCTGTTATATATTTTGGTACTCTGGCCGATATAGACACCCATGGAAATAACCGATCCTTCTTCCACGACCACACCCTCCACCACTTCGGAACGAGCTCCAATGAAGCAGTTGTCTTCGATAATGGTCGGGCCAGCCTGTAATGGCTCTAATACACCCCCAATACCAACACCACCAGAAAGGTGAACATTTTTTCCGATTTGAGCACAAGAACCGACTGTAGCCCAGGTATCGACCATCGTACCGCTATCCACATAGGCACCGATATTGACATAACTGGGCATTAATACTGCGCCAGAGGCAATATAGGAACCATGGCGCACATTAGCCATCGGTACAACACGGACACCTGCTTGCTGAAAATCTTCAGGGGTAAAAGTGGCAAACTTGGTTTCGACCTTATCATAGAAACGAGTAACGCCAGCGTCCATGACACGGTTATCATTAATTTTGAAGGACAGTAACACGGCTTTTTTCAACCATTGATTGACCACCCAGCCCCCCTCTTTCTTTTCTGCTACACGAGCTTCACCGCTATCTAACAAATTCAGCGCTTCATCGACTGCCTCGCGAATCTCTTTAGAAACGGTAGCGGGTGAAATATCAGCACGGTTTTCAAAGGCATCATTAATAATGTTTTCGAGTTTTGACATGG
>JAZGGE010000243.1:0-2932 GCA_036480195.1 Methylococcales bacterium | reverse complement strand
GCCAGGCGCTTGCTCAGCCCACGACCACCGAGAAGGGTAACAATTTTCAAAGCTTCGCCTTCACTTGCCATGCTCAACGGGAATGAGCGACTATGATGAGAATTTCTTGATTCAGGCATACCGAACCCCACAGAAAACTTATTAAGAATGATTCTCATTATATACTAGATCTGGGATTAAGCAAGATTCTTTTATTGAACGATTGCTCAATTTGGTTGTTATTAATCTATTTAACCTAATTCTACATTGTCAGATTTCCAATGTTGGGAGGGCACCACCCACCAAATACATTGCCAAGTGGAATGCGGTGGGCGATGCCCATCCTACATAAGGGTAAAAAGCTTAAATGTGACAAAGTAGAACTAATCTGACAAAGTAGAACTAAGAGTTAAAATAAATAGAAATAGGTCGATATCTCCGTATCGCGATGGATTTTGTCTATCATTACGTCGCAACACCTGAGACAGACAAAAAACATGCAAAGTTTGAAAGTTAAAGATTATGATCATGAATAAATCTAAAAATTCCCATGTTTCAGGCTACAATCAGCTAAAGAGATTGCGAACCGCTCTGGCAATTCTACAAGGTACGAAATTACTGTCACGTCTACAACACGAAGCGGAAGCTACAGTTTCCCATGACCAGACCAAGCGTGTAACGTATTTGACTGGCTTATTTTCCCGTATTCACCGGGAAATCTTTCAGGACTGGAAGGAACAAGCGACTGTCAGTCACCGTCCCGGTACGATGACCGACCCGGATAAGCGACAGAGTTTTCGAGAGACCGTTGGATGTCTGGTGGTTGATGGGGATGACCACGAGAATACGGCAATATTTGATAATAACGGCTTTGTGATCAAGACTGAAAATATTTCTGAGCGGTTGGCTGGTTTTTATCTGCAAATGTGTAAAGTCAGGCCGTTTGCCTACGGTAATAGAATTACCCTTGATTTCTTTATGACTGCTCTTGCGAAGCTACCGGCGTTTAAAAGTGTTTATGAACAGGGTATTGATTTCAGACGACTTGAAGCTAATGATGCTGCTGTCCTACATGATTCCGATAGCGGTCTTAACGAAATAAAGATTGCTTTTCAACACGCGCTTGATCCTGGTCGTAGCAAAAGCTTGCAAAACGAATCTAATGGGTATGGGCAATGGCCGGAGAACAAAACATTCGTTTCAGGTATCCCATTTTTGTCACATACTACGGAAGACGGTATTGAGTGTCTGGTCTCAGTGAATGGTGGCTTGGTACCACTGGAAAGCATAGCGAGAGAGCTATTCATTGCAGGGAAACATCTGGCCGACTATCCGCTAAGCGTTTCCGAGAATGTAATCGGCTATTTGCCGGATACCGAAGATTTACGTGACCCTGGAAAAAAGGAAATTGACGGGATCTGTATTGGGGAGAACGGAGCGGCACCACTTTTTTGTCTTGATATCAATATGCTCACAGGATTGCGTTCGCCAAGCCATACGGAACTAACCGAGTTACTTAAGCAGTGCGCAGGGGAAAAGACCCCGATTCTTAATTTGGCCAATAATGAAAAGCTCAAAAACAGGTTGCTCGCTGCTGCAGTCTCTGATAAACGGTTGCAAAGAACCGTTGAAATTGGATATGACCGGCTGAATACGATCATAACCAAGCTTAACAAGGCTAAAGAGGCTATATTCGAAGGAAAGACATCGGATTCCAGTCCCAAGTTATTTGTGGCAATGGGTGGTGCCGGTTCAGGCAAAAGCGCTGTTGAGGAGATTGCGCAGGCTCAATGTGGTGATAACTTTGTTATCGCATCTCTTGATGAATTCCGTAAACAAAGCGATCTTTACCGCGTGCTGACTGCAGCCAATCATCATAGTGACGATTATGTTTATGTAGAACCCTTTGCTAACAAATTACGTGATTTGGTCGCCAATCATGCCAAAGAGAATCGAATTAACATTCTTTACGACGGCACCAGTATTCCGTATCAACCTCGTTATTCGGGTATTATCGAGCATTTTAATAAAGCTGGGTTCCAGACCCAGGTTACGGCGGTGGATGGTTTCCTTGTGAAGCCTCTCGGGGTGGATAATCCATCGTCTGGATCGGCGATTATCGGAAGAGTGAAAGATCGTTATCAGATCACCGGGCGGGCATTGCCGTGGGTTGTCACTATAGACAAACACATTCGTGCCCCAGTATCCTTTTTGCACGCCTTGGAAGATCAGCTGATGGATAAGATTTCACTATTTGCCAATGATCTGGAAAAAGATCAACACTATCTCGTTGCCGAGAGTTTTGTCTTTTCTGATCAAGAAATTCAAGCGTTGCAGGAAAATCAGAAGTCAGGGAGGCTTGCGGAATATCTGCAAGAGGTGATTAAAAATCGTGATGATTCCACCCTGAAAATTCTGGGCAATAACGATGTCGATATGATTGATGCGCTAATCGACCGAAATCCAGATTTTAGCGAAAAAAATGTGGCTTATCAGATTTACAGTAGTGAATATGGGAACCGTGTTCTGACAATATATAATACGCAGCGTATGGTTGCTTTCGTGGAAAAGCGGCAATTGAATCCCAATGCATCAGGTGAACAGGGATTGCTGCACAAACCGGAACCGTTGGCATTTCATGTGGATCCGGGAACAAATGAACCCTGGATGACCCTATTACAGGGATCTTGCTCCCACTAGCCGTCCATAACTTTGGTTTGATGGGATAAATATTTTTATCCTATCAAACCAAAGTTGGCAATGTATATCTTTCGTGTTCAAAAATGAGTATTCTTGGATGCGAGAGGTATATTAGCCTCTTAAAGATTGAATTGTATCCAACATAGCCTGGGCGTGACCTTCATGATCGACGCCATATAGGGCTTCTTCAAGAATACCATCCTTATCGATTACAAATGTTGACCGGACGATCTTCATTTTTTTGACCCCGTTT
>JAZGGE010000242.1:0-28911 GCA_036480195.1 Methylococcales bacterium | reverse complement strand
CTAACGGCTTCATTCTTTGGAATTGAAAACCCGAATTTTTCTCGGTATAAGTAGTATCCATCCGCGATTTGCCAATGAACGGACAGAGTTTCACCATCTTTAACCTGGGCATTAAGCTGAAAAGCTTGGTCAGCCGGTAATAGCTCATCCTGAAAAACGGACTGGCCGAGGTTTTTTATAGAACGGGTGAATTTTTCAAAAGCACCTAGATTATTAATTGAAGGTTTAGTGACAACAGCGGGTGGCGGCAAACGTACAGTGACAGTTTTTTTCTGTGGCGGATAACAAACCCCAACATCGGCACAGCCTTGATAAACAATTTTAAGCGTAATCTGGTCGATGCGTGCTCGTTGCTTCAGTGGCACAAAAACAGTCAGGGTTCCTCGATAGATTTCTACTTCACCGAATAAATCATCATGTTTCTTTTTACCGATGGGGAACGCCGGATCACCCAAACTTGATCCCGTTGTATCGGTTTCAATGTGAAACTTATTTCGATAGAGATAGTAACCGTCCGCTATTCTCCACACTAAGGCAACTTCTTTATCACTCTTCGCCTTTGCGGTAAAACGAAAAGCCTGATCGGGAGGAAGCAGATCTTCCGGAGTCAAAGCAAATGCTGAGCCCATTACTCCTAAAATCAATAGAAGGATGACAACAAATCTATTTGGCAAAAGTTAATCCTCAGAAATATCTAATTTTGATCATTGCAGAACCAGGATAGGCATCTGCTCTCTCATCTACTCGTGATGTTTCGCGTTTGTCCAGGATTTTATCCAATCCAGATATCCAGGCAATCCTTGCCGTATAGGGACAGCAATGATTTCAGGAAGTTCATAGGGATGATTCTTTACGATGTAAGATTCAATTCTGGAATAGAGCTCTTTTTGGGACTTAATCACTAAAAGTTGCTCTGTGCTCGTCTCTATCTTATCTTCCCAAGGATAAATTGAGGTAATATCTGGTAGTATATTAACGCATGTGGCTAAATGTTCTGATACAAGTCCATTAGCCAACTGAGTGGCCATCTCTTCATCGGGGCACGTGCAGAAAATGAGTTCAAATTGATTTTTCAAACCTCTGTGTCACCAAAATACTTAAAAAATTTAAGAGGGGAGAGTATAACCTAGAAAAGCATTTGATCTTATTTATACCTCTCATGCCCAAGAATACCCATTTTCAGCACACACATTTTCGCGAAGAGCATCATTATAGAAGCTTGAAAGAAATGACTATTCCCGCGTTTCTACACCTAACCCTTCATGAAAATCTACCCACTCAAAACAGTTATTCCTGAACGCGAAAGGGATATTGTATAATTCTACAGGTTCACGAAAATTCTAATGAAACCATTCCAATTACTATTCGTAGCATTTCTTGCTATCCCACTACTGGAAATCTACATGCTGCTGAAAATAGGTAGTATCATCGGCGTTCTAGCCACTGTCGTTTTGGTGGTTTCGACTGCCGTGATTGGGGCTGCAATGCTCAGAATGCAAGGATTTGCCACTTGGCAGCGCCTTCAGCAAGCACTTTCACAAGGAAAAATCCCAGCCATGGAGATGATCGAAGGCCCCATTCTTTTAGTCGGCGGTGCTCTTCTTCTTACTCCCGGTTTCTTTACCGATATACTCGGTTTTATTTGCCTTATCCCCCAGACCCGCAAACGTTTAGCTAACAGCATATTGGCAAAGGGAGTCATGGTTAATACAGATCAATCCGCTCCTGGGGAAAAACCTGTCAGCCATACGACAATTGAGGGAGAATATAGGAAGGAAGAAGATTAAGAACCTGTTCAAGATTTCGATCAAGGGATACAGCGCAAGGCAAAAGTGGGTAGTGGGTCGATTCTGTGATTTAACATGAGGAAGTTGTGTTAAGATTATGATTTTCAGGCAACCAATCATGGCATGTTATCAAGAAATTAGTTGTCCAACCTGTGGCAGTCACCTCATCATGAAATCGGGACAAAGCGCACGGGGAGTTCAACGCTATCGCTGTCAACAACAAGATTGCATCACCAAAACCTTTATGCTGGAATATTGTTATAAAGCCTATGAACCTGGAATTAAAGAGCAGATAGTCGAGATGGCGATCAACAGTAGTGGGGTTCGAGATACCGCACGCGTTCTTAAAATTAATAAGAACACGGTGATTAGAACTTTAAAAAAAAACAGGACAGTATCGTCCATGTGAACCCTCTGTTTCATGCGTCGAACACACAGCACCCATTGGAGGTCAGGTTGGAGCTGGTTTGCGATGCAGCTGAATTGGATAAACAGTGGTCGTTTGTGAGAAAAAAGTCAAATCAACGTTGGTTGTGGCATGCTGTTGATCATGCAACCAATACAGTGCTTGCTTATGTTTTTGGTCAACGCAAAGACGTTGTTTTCCAAGAGCTCAAAACGTTACTTGCTCCTTTCAATATTAGTCGTTATTACACGGATGACTGGGGTGCCTATGAGCGCCATCTAGACCATGAGAAGCATGAAGTCGGTAAACAAGCACACAAAAGATCGAACGCAAGAACCTGAATTTTAGGACGTGGATTAAACGCTTAACCCGCCGAACAATTTGCTTTTCCAAGCTAGAAACCATGCATGACATTGTGATTGGGCTGTTGATCAATAAAGTTGAATTTGGACGAGACATTCATGCTTAATCACAGAATCGACACACTACCAAGAATCAGTTATCCGCCGTCACTTTCCTATACAAAAACTCGAAAAAATCTCCCCTAGGAGGTCATCACTTGTATATTCTCCAGTAATCTCGGACAGTGCGGTTTGTGCTGCTCTTAAATCTTCGGCTAGCAATTCGATGGCAAACGAGGGGTGTTTAATTCGATTTATGCTGTTGGCAATAAAAGTTGATGCCCTTTCCATAGCATCAATATGTCTGCGCCTAGCCATAAACACACCGTCTGCATCTGCTTTGTATCCTACACTTTTTTTTAAATGGGTAATGAGATGGTCAACGCCAGCTTTCGTCTGTAGTGACAAAGCTATCGTTGTTCCTGATTCCAATTCGCTAATTCCTGGTAAAGTCCCGGTTAAATCTATTTTATTGTAAATTCTAGTCACAGGAATAGTATTGATCGGTAAATCAATGGGAAAGTCTATCTCTTCTTTTTCCCTGTCATCGATAATCCAAAGTAACCGGTCAGCATTAGAAATCTCATCTTTCGCTCGACGGATTCCTTCCTTTTCTATCAAATCATTACTGTCCCTAATACCGGCAGTATCGACAATATGCAAAGGCATACCCTCTATCTGAATTCGTTCAGTTAAAACATCACGAGTGGTTCCTTCTATCTCAGAAACGATGGCGGCATCTCTATTCGCGAGATAATTTAACAAGCTTGACTTGCCAACATTAGGCTTTCCAGCAATGACAACAGTCATACCATCTCTTAACAGGCATCCCTGTTCCGCTGAAAGATGAACTTTCTCTATGTTGAGTGATAGCTCTATCAAATGCTGGCAGACATTTCCTTCCGTGAGAAAATCTATATCTTCGTCAACAAAATCAATTGAGGCTTCAATATAACACCGTAGTTCAATTAATTTGTCAACGAGTTGGTGTATGAATACAGAAAATTCACCTGCTAAAGATTTTTGTGCTGATCGTACAGCTTGTTCCGTAGAGCTATTAATCAGATCAGCAATTGCTTCAGCCTGGGCTAGATCAATTTTATCGTTGAGAAATGCCCGCTCACTGAATTCACCTGGTCTTGCGAGCCGCACACCTATATCTAGAATACGTTGGAGCAGCATATCCATTACAACGGTTCCACCGTGACCTTGGATTTCCAGTATATCTTCTCCGGTGAAAGATTTTGGAGCCGGATAAAACAGCGCGATTCCGGAATCAATTATCATTCCGTCACGATCTCTGAAGTGATGAAATCCTGCATAACGGGGCTTTGGTAATACGCCGAGTAGATCTCGAGCAACAGAAGTGGATTTAGCGCCGGAAACTCGGATTACCCCTATTCCACCTTTACCGGGTGGCGTTGCCACAGCAGCTATTGTATCAAGGTGGTTTTCCATATCAGCATGAGCTTACCTTTCTCCTTAAACAGGAAAACGGACTCCTAGGAGTTTCTCCAAGAATAGAGAACCTTGCGGAAAAGCCCATTTTGGCCAGATTTTTCCGATCATTTTAATTAAAAATAGTCCACTATTCGACTCAAATGATCGAAAAATCTGACTCAAATGGGTTTTTCCTTGTTATGGTTCTTTCTATTCTCGGACGGCCTCCTCAAGCCCCTAGGTGGAATCCGAACGTTCTATTTGTTTTGTAATATACGCTTGCTGAATGATGGAAAGCGTATTATTCACAACCCAGTATAGAACCAAACCTGATGGAAAAAATAAGAAGAATATCGTGAACATAAAGGGAAACCACTTCATTACTTTTTCCTGAACCGGATCAACGGGGGTAGGGTTCAACCTTTGCTGAACGAACATAGTGACGCCCATCAAAATAGGTAGAACGAAAAAAGGATCTCTGGCAGAGAGGTCATTTAACCATAAAGCAAATGGCGCATGACGAAGTTCAACCGTTTCAATAATAACCCAATAGAGCGAAATAAAGACTGGAATCTGTACAAGAATTGGAAAACAACCACCGAGTGGATTTACTTTTTCCCGTTTGTAAAGCGCCATTATTTCCTCGTTCATCTTCTTCTTGTCTTCGGCAAAACGTTCCCTGAGTGCCTTTAATTTAGGTGTCAGTTTACGCATTCTTGCCATTGAACGATAACTGGTTTCAGATAACTTAAAAAACAGCGCTTTGATCACAAGGGTTACACCAATAATCGCCCAACCCCAGTTACCAAGGTAACTGTGGAGCTTTTCAAGTAACCAAAAAATAGGTTTGGCAATAACCGTTAAATGGCTATAATCAACCGTTAGGTCAAGTTCAGGCGCAATCTTTTCCAGCATTCGCTGAACTTTTGGCCCCACAACGAGTTTTGCCTGGACAGTCTTTTCCTGACCAGGTTCTACGCTAAATTGAGACGAATAAGAGCCCACTACATACCGTTGATCCGGCAAAGACTTGGTATAAAAATGATTCGTCTCATTCGGTGGAGGAACCCAAGCCGACAAAAAGTAATGCTGAATATAAGCACTCCATCCCCCTTCTACATCAAGACTTAAATCAGCCGTACCCATATCATCAAAATCAATTTTCTGATACTTATCTTCATCGTTAAAAGTTACGGCACCCGTGTAGGTTCTAATAAAACCAGAATCTTTTTCTTCAGCCTTAAAATCTTTCCTCTGTAATTGAGAATATTGCCTGGCAAGAAAAACAGCAGTAGAATCATTTTTGATGTTTAATTCTTGTTGAATCAGATAGCTACCCCGGCTAAAAGTGTAGACTTTATTTACCACGACGCCATCCTTACTCACCCATGTGAGGGGTACATCAAAAGAATCTTGATCATCCCTTAGAACATACTCATCTTCCACGGTATTCCAGGATGCACTGTGATCTGGTGCATTTTTTTCTCCTGTTATCAAACCGCTTTGGGAAAAATACAATCTATCTGGATTATCATCAAATAGTCGGATAGATTTTTCAGGATTATCCTTATTTTGCGGATACTGAAGAAGATCTGCCAATACAACATTTCCACCAAGGGTATCAATTTCCACACGTAAGACATCGGTTATTACCCGAATCTTTTTGCGTTCATCAATTCTTGTCTGCTGATCGGCTTCTGAAGAAGGTATAGAGCCTGATCCTTTTGATAATGCCGGAGATTCTGGTAAATCTGCCTGCAAACCCACAACGGGGCTATCCTCAATGTGTTGCTCAGCGGTAAGCTCAGGTTTTGGACCATAATCCTGTTCCCAAGCCTGCCATATAAGGATAGACAAAGACCCTAAAGCAACGAAAAGTAAAAACCTTAAATTATCCATTCTTTTTTCCAAATTTATCCGGAACCGGATCTAAGCCACCAGGATGCCATGGATGACATCTTAAAATACGGACGACTGATAAGTAACAACCCCGAAAAATGCCAAATCGTTCAATGGCAATGAAAGCATAATTTGAACAGGTCGGGTAAAAGCGGCAATGACTGCCCAGCAGGGGGCTAATAAAGTACTGATAGCCCTTGATCAAACCCAATAATGTTATTCGGAGGACTTGGGAAACTGTTTCCAATGCTCTAACAAGGCTTCATGTAAACTTTTAGAACTGGCCGTACTTGCACCTGCTCTGGCTAAAACGATGATATCAAATTCCCCAATGGACTCTTGATTCAATCGGAAACTCTCCCGGATTGTTCGTTTAATCTTATTCCTGTCAACAGCCTTTCGTATATGTTTCTTTGCTATCGCTAGCCCTAAACGAGCCCTACCTGATTGGTTACGACGCCCCAAAATAGTAAAAACCCGATCTATTGATTTAGTCGTCGGCTTTTCGAAAACAAATCTATATTCACTTGAAGCTAACAGTCTGACTTTACGAGAGAAGCAATTAATAGAATCCAATCTTTAAACAGTTAGTTGGGCACGGCCTTTCGCTCTTCGAGCATTAATTATCTTACGCCCCGATTTAGTGCTCATACGCTTACGAAAACCATGTGTTCTCACACGTTTAATCTTGCTCGGTTGAAATGTTCTTTTCATAAAAATACCTGTCTATACCAATATACGTGAAGGGTAACAGAAAAACCTAGTAATGTTACAGCTTGAAAAATACTCTGTCAATTTAAACTTAACTTTATGTATTTAATAGTCTTTCAATAAATTACCCACCGCAATTGGATAACAGAGACGAATCGGTATATTATCATCCCTTAGTCGTTCTGTTGATGTAAAAAAACAGTTGCTGATCATCACAAGCCTTCCAAAGTTTACAGGGACTATTGGAAAGACCCTACAGTATTCATTTCATAAATGCAGGTTTTTTCCATTTATTTGCTATTTCCTCAACCAATAAATCGAATTAGATAAATTGTGCGACATCACTTTAGCGTAAATTATTGATAATAATAGATGAGTAATCTCTGGAAAAATTGTCTGAGTCGGCTGGAAGAGGAACTTTCCCCCCAACATTTCAACACGTGGATTCGCCCCCTTCAAGCGATTGAGAATGATTCTCAGTTAATATTGCTCGCGCCAAATAAATTCGTTCTTGATTGGATAAAAGATCATTTTTTAGCTAAAGTCGAGGATATTATTTACCAACAGGATACTACCTCGTCCCTAAAAGTTTATCTTGAAATCGGTACTAAACAGGAAGCAACTGAACCCGCTAAAAAGAAACCCATCTTCATTCCCCGACCCAAAAAGTCAAACAAGCCGAACAATCTCAACTCCCAGTTCGTATTCAAGAATTTCGTTGGTGGAAAATCCAATCAACTGGCAAAAGCAGCTTCCATGCAAGTTGCAGAAAATGTGGGTGGTACATACAATCCTTTATTTATTTATGGTGGCGTGGGTCTTGGTAAAACTCATTTAATGCATGCTATCGGTAATAAAATCCTCCAACTAAACCCCAGTGCAAATATTTCTTATCTTCACTCTGAGCAATTCGTCGGTGATATGGTCAAGGCTCTACGACACAACACTATCAATGCGTTTAAAGACCACTACCGTAGCGTCGACGCCCTGTTAATCGACGACATTCAATTTTTTGCGGGCAAAGAACGTTCTCAAGAAGAATTTTTTCATACTTTCAATACCCTGCTCGAAAACAAACACCAAGTTGTGCTGACGTGTGACAGATATCCGAAAGAGATTAAAGGTCTGGAAGAACGCCTAAAATCCCGTTTCGGATGGGGATTACCAGTTGCCATAGAACCACCTGACTTGGAAACAAGAACGGCAATATTGATGAGTAAAGCTGAACTAATGGGCATCGATTTACCCAGAGAAGTCGCCTTTTTTATTGGAAAACGAATACGGTCTAATGTTAGAGAATTAGAAGGTGCTCTACGAAGAGTATCCGCTAACTCTCAATTTACTGGACAACCAATAGACCTTGGTTTTGCAAAAGACTCCCTTAAAGATCTTATTGCAGCCCAAGATAAGCAAATCAGTATCGATAACATTCAAAAAACTGTTGCTGAATACTTTAAAATCAGAGTATCAGATCTTATGTCGAATAAAAGAACCCGATCGATAACACGACCTCGGCAAATAGCCATGTCGCTTTCCAAGGAATTAACAAGCCATAGCCTACCGGAAATTGGACAATCTTTCGGCGGTCGCGATCATACGACTGTTTTACACGCATGTAAACGGATCAAAGAACTAATTAAAAGTGATAGTCGATTCGAAGAAGACTATTCCAACCTCTATAGAACTTTATCCAATTAGTGTGGATAAAGTGTGGACAACAGATAGAAAACATTTGGTTTCACTCTTATCCACAAACTATCAACATGCTAAGCCTGTTCTACCAACAACAAATTAATCACGTAACAGAATGTAAAACATATGAAAATTGTACTTATACAGGAAACGGTGCTGTGTAATAATAATAACTAGAACTATATCTTTATATTATTATGAAATTCGATACAGAAAGAGATGCATTTCTACAGCCCTTGCAGGAAATTGTCGGGGTAATTGAAAAAAAGCAAACTTTACCGATACTTGCTAATGTTCTCATTGATGTAAACAATGAGAACATTTCATTCACGGGGACTGATCTTGAGATCCAACTACTTACCACAGCCAAAGTATCCGGTAAAAATGTCGGTAAAATAACAGTACCGGCACGAAAATTACTTGATATATTTAGGTATTTACCCAATGGAAAACTAATTAAATTAGATTTTCGGGAAGACAAACTAAGATTGGTTTGTGGAAAGAGTCGGTTTTCGCTAAGTACTCTACCCGCAGAAAATTATCCAAAATTTGAAAATGACGGTTATGACCACGAAATTATTTTGCAGGCTTTAAAATTAAGAAAAGGTCTCGAAAAAACACAGTTTTGTATGGCGTTACAGGATGTACGATATTATCTTGTTGGCATCCTTCTCGAAATAGAGGGACGGACTATTAGTTTGGTTTCATCGGATGGTCATCGAATGGCGGTGTTCACTGACAATATTGATGAGAATTTAGAGGAAAGGATGCGTATTATCTTGCCAAGAAAAGCTGTTCTTGAACTTTATCGTTTGCTGACGGACTGCGGTGAAGCTGTTACTTTAAAATTCTCAAAGAACGGCATCCAAATGACCGTTGGCAACACAAAATTTTCGAGCAAATTAATAGAAGGAAAGTATCCGGATTTCAAAAAAATTTTCCCACAACATAGTAATAAAGTTTCGCTTATTGATAAGGAACTATTGAAAGATGCAATTAACCGTGTTGCTATACTTTCAAATGAACAATTAAAAGATGTTCGCCTGGATATGAATGAGAACTTATTGCGTTTACGAACGAACAATCAGGAACAAGAAGAAGCTGAAGAAGAGATTGTTGTTGATTATAAGGGAAGTCCCTTTAACACTGGATATAATGCAAGTTACTTGCATGACGCAATATCACAAGTCAGTTCAGACCAGGTTCGGTTGACATTTTTTGATCAAAATGATAGTTGTTTGGTAGAAGATCTAGATGATAGTACTTTCAGATACCTCCTTATGCCTGTAAGGGCTTAAATTCAGGTTGCTCTGATTTAAATGGGGACGTTAAAAATGAGCCTGGCCGAGCTCACGATCAATAATGTTCGAAATATCATTTCCGCGCATATCACACCCTCACCTAAAATTAATTTGGTTGTTGGCGAGAATGCGAGTGGCAAAAGCACCGTTTTAGAGGCAATCTATCTTTTAGGGAGAGGAACATCTTTTCGAACTAACACAATCAAGTCAGTTATAAATGAAGATTTTGATAGCTTGCTAGTCTACGGTAAGACAACGAAAATTGCTCAGAAAACGGTACGAATTGGAGTTAGATTTGAAAAACAGAAAAGGGAAATTCACATTGATGGGAAAGTGATTGGCTCGAAATCTCAATTGGTCGATGCTTTACCCGTTCAACTTATTAGCCCACAAAGCCATTCATTACTGGAGGCAAGCCCAAAATATAGAAGGCAATTTCTTGATTGGGGGACATTTCATTACGACAAATCATTCCTGGATGTGTGGAAACGCTATAAAAGGGCTTTGGTTCAGAGGAACATACTGATAAAAAGTGGAAACACGTCTGAAATAAAAATATGGGATCAAGAATTTATACAATACGGTACAATAGTTTCTGAGAAGAGGTCTGCCTACATTGAAAAACTAAAACCTGTTTTTACACGTTTCGCGGAACACATCCTAGATTTAAAAAACTTTGATCTCCACCATTATTTCGGTTGGGATATTGGAATCGGACTGAAAAAAAGTCTTTTCAACAATATGGTGAAAGATTGCCGCTATGGATATACCCAAAGTGGTCCCCACCGGGGTGATTTCCACCTTCAAATCGATGGAAAGCTTGCAAAGAACTTTATATCCAGAGGCCAAACCAAACTATTGGTAATAGCGCTTAAACTTGCCCAAACAACTCTCTTAAGGCAAAAAAATGGTGTGCTTCTAATCGATGATTTAGCATCTGAGCTTGATGAGGGGCATCGGCTCAGGGTTCTTGAATTATTATCCGAAATTAAGACACAAATTTTTATTACGGCAATTAGAACTGAAGACATTGGAATGTTGCAATGTGAATATAAACAAATATTTCATATTCAAAAAGGGAAAATACAGCCGTTAGAAAGAATGGGATCAATACAATGAGTGATTACGACAGTTCGAATATTAAAGTTTTGAAAGGCCTTGATGCTGTTAGAAAGAGGCCAGGGATGTATATTGGCGATACCGACGATGGCTCCGGATTACATCATATGGTATTTGAAATAGTTGATAATTCTATTGATGAAGCACTTGCTGGCCATTGCAGTCGTATTAAAGTCAAAATACTGAGTGATCAGACCGTTGTTGTTTCAGACGACGGTCGAGGCATCCCAGTTGATATTCATCCAGAGGAAAACAGATCAGCAGCCGAAGTTATTATGACGGTCTTACACGCTGGCGGTAAATTTGATGATAATGCCTATAAAGTATCGGGTGGGTTACATGGTGTAGGCGTATCTGTGGTCAATGCCCTCTCAGAAACTTTAGTGCTTGAAATCAATCGCGATGGGAAAAAATATTATCAATTATATAAGGAAGGAGAGCCTCAAAAACCCCTAGAAGTCGTCGGTGAAACAAGCCGTACTGGTACTAAAATTCATTTCAAGCCCAGCGCTAAAACGTTCACTAATATCGAATTTCATTACGATATATTGTCCAAGCGTCTCCGAGAACTTTCATTTTTAAATTCTGGTGTCAAAATTGAATTAGAGGAAGAGCACACTGGAAAGAGTGATGTTTTTGAATTTGAAGGAGGTATCAAGGCATTTGTAGATCATTTAAACAGAAATAAAAATCCTCTTATTAAGGATGTTTTCTATTTTAGTATAGAAAAAGAAGGAGTTAACGTAGAGATCGCCTTGCAGTGGAATGATTCTTATCAAGAGAATATTTTTTGTTATACCAATAATATTCCACAACGGGATGGTGGTACGCATCTTGCCGGTTTCCGGGCTGCGCTGACTCGAGGGCTTAAGCAATACATAGATTCGCAACCGGCACTAAAAAAACAAAAAATTGCCACAATAGGGGATGATGCAAGGGAAGGTTTGACAGCAGTTCTTTCAGTAAAAGTACCAGATCCTAAATTTTCTTCGCAAACCAAAGACAAATTGGTTTCTTCTGAAATAAAAACTATAGTAGAAACCACATTGTATGAAAAGTTACAAGAGTATCTTTTAGAAAATCCAAATATAGCGAAAATTATTACTTCTAAAATGATGGAGGCTGCAAGGGCAAGGGATGCAGCGCGTAAGGCAAGGGAAATGACACGAAGAAAAACTTCCCTGGATATTGCTGGTTTACCTGGAAAGCTTGCTGATTGCCAAGAAAAAGATCCTGCTTCATCAGAAATATTTATAGTCGAGGGTGATTCGGCTGGAGGATCAGCAAAGCAAGGGAGAGATCGAAGGACACAGGCCATATTGCCTTTGAAGGGAAAAATTCTAAATGTAGAAAAAGCTCGCTTTGACAAAATGCTCTCTTCGGAAGAGGTAGGGACTCTCATTACCGCATTGGGATGTGGAATTGGTAAAGAAGAGTATGATCCTGATAAACTCCGGTATCACCGCATCATCATAATGACAGATGCAGATGTTGATGGATCTCATATCCGGACTTTGCTATTGACCTTTTTTTATCGTCAAATGCCTGAATTAATAGAAAGAGGGCATATTTATATTGCGCAACCACCTTTGTATAAAGTGACGAAAGGAAAACAGGAGCATTATGTAAAAGATGATTCTGCACTAAACACCTATTTACTCCAGCTTGCTCTCGATAAAGCAGAATTGTTGACCGAAAACTCGTCAGTACCCATTAAAGGACAAGGTCTGGAGACGTTGGCTAATGAATATCTTAGTGTTGTTGGCATAATTAACAGATTACTGTTGAGGTACGATGAGTCGATACTTGAATCAATGACAACTCTACCCTATTTAGAAAAGAAGAATTTGGAAAATGAAACCGATGTTAGAAAATGGGTTGAAGGGCTAGTAAAAAAGCTGAATGTCGAATATGAGAATGAAGGCTCTTTTAAGATAGAATTAGATTTTAATAAAGAAGATGAAGAAAATCAATTCTCCCTTGTCGTGAGTAAGACGCATTTCGGTGTCACAAAGTTTATCGTAGTGGGTAAGTCATTCTTTATGTCGACAGATTATAAGAATTTGGCTTCATTTGGGAATGCAACCGAAGGATTATTTGGGGATGAAACAATTATTCGAATGGGTGAAAAAACGCATCCTGTATCTAATTTTAAAGATGTATTTAGTTGGTTGATGAGTGAAGCGAAAAAAGGTCAACATATTCAACGTTACAAAGGTTTGGGAGAAATGAATCCCGATCAACTCTTTGAAACAACACTAGACTCGAATACCCGTAGGTTGCTTCAAGTAACTATAGAAGATGTAATCGCTGCTGATGAAGTATTTACTACGCTTATGGGTGATGAAGTAGAACCACGACGAGATTTTATAGAGAAAAATGCTCTAGAAGTAGCGAATCTTGACGTCTAACGACGTTATTATCATTATTCTCAATGGGTGTTTTTTTGACTATTTATTCAATTCCCTATGATTTGGTTCAATGGGCTGTAATCTAAGAACCCTATGCTTCAATATCCTAATATCGATCCAGTAGCAGTTTCAATAGGGCCTGTACAAATCCATTGGTACGGTCTGATGTATGTAATAGGGATAGGATCTGCATGGGTAATGGCACGCCATCGAGCATATCGACTTAATCTTACTCAACAACAAATTGATGACTTTGTTTTCTATTGTGCATTAGGTGTCGTTATTGGCGGACGAATAGGTTATACCCTTTTTTATAATTTCCCGAGTTTTTTGGAAGATCCGTTATCTTTTTTTAAGGTATGGCAAGGGGGGATGTCCTTTCACGGGGGGTTTCTTGGCGTTTTCGTTAGCTGCGCTATATTTGCAAAAAAATTGGGTAAAAGCGTTTTTAGTATCACTGATTTCATAATACCTATGGTACCTATAGGGCTTTTTTTTGGCCGGCTAGGTAATTTTATTAATGGTGAACTTTGGGGTAAAACTACTGTTTTATATTGGGCTATGGTTTTTCCTGGTGCAGGACTGTTACCCCGGCATCCAACTCAACTCTATGAAGCTTTATTAGAAGGTGTAGTCTTGTTTATTGTGTTGTGGTTTTATTCAAGAGTATCAAGGCCTACAATGACCGTTAGTGGGGTATTCCTCATTTTGTATGGCTTATTCAGGTTTATCATAGAGCTTGTTCGTGAACCAGATCAACATCTTGGGTACTTAGCATTTGAATGGGTTACTATGGGACAAATCCTATCCGTTCCAATGTTTGTGGCAGGTTTGTTACTTTTTTATATAGGGAAATCCAGGACAGGCTCAGAAAATTAGATCCAAATGATAAAGTATCAAGAACTTTTAAAAGATATTCTAGAAAATGGAGTAGAGAAGGATGATAGGACAGGTACAGGAGTAATTAGTCTTTTTGGAAGACAATTACGTTTTAACTTAGAAGATGGATTTCCACTGGTAACAACAAAAAAGCTACATATTCGTTCTATTATTCATGAGCTTTTATGGTTCATTTCGGGGGATACCAATATCGGTTATTTACAGGAAAATGGAGTAACGATATGGGATGAATGGGCCGATAAACAGGGAAATCTAGGAAATATTTATGGTAAACAGTGGAGAGCATGGGAAAAGGCAGATGGAAAAAAAATAGATCAAATTAGTAAAATAGTTCAACAAATCAAGACAGACCCCAATTCGAGACGATTAATAGTGAATGCATGGAACGTTGGGGAACTTGATGACATGGTCTTACCACCGTGCCATTATGTTTATCAATTTTACGTGGTAGATGGACGTTTGTCGTGTATGTTTAATATGCGCTCTGTCGATTCGTTCCTTGGATTACCTTTTAATCTCGCTAGTTATGCCTTGTTAACACATATAGTTGCACACCAATGTAATTTGCATGCAGGAGACTTGATATGGAATGGTGGAGATGTGCACCTCTATAAGAATCATATTGATCAGGCAAAACTTCAATTAGAAAGAACCCCTTACACTTTACCAAAAATAAAAATCGTAAGAAAGCCGGAGTCTATTTTTGATTATAAGTATGAGGATTTTGAAATAGTGGGTTATAAAAATCATCCAAGCATTAAAGCGCCGATAGCAGTTTAGAAAGAGATATTTTATTACGAAGCCGTCTGAATGTATGAATCTATTGAGGAAAATTCCGCATTTGGTGGGTTTCGAGGTTGTTCCGTAAACAGATCATTGGTTTCGGTGAATGTTTCACGTGAAACACTGTAGTATTTTGATATCCTGAGCCATCCTTATCTATTCTAACTCATATTTTTGCATTTGAGATTATCAGCAATCGCCGCAATATCAGAGAATGGTGTTATCGGTGTAAATAACAAACTACCTTGGCATCTACCAGCGGATCTGAAGAATTTTAGATCCATTACTATGGGGAATCCAATAATAATGGGACGAAAGACCTTCGAGTCGCTTGGGCGTCCGTTGCCTGGCCGTAAAAATATCGTTTTAACAAGAGATAAAACGTTAAAGTTGAAAGACTGTTCGATATTTTCCTCTCTCGATAACGCTTTGGAATTCCTAAATAGTAAGTATGATGATGAATCTGAAGCAATAATTATCGGCGGTGCCTCGTTATTTCAGGAAGCACTGCCTCAAGTTTTCAGACTCTATTTGACCCTGATATTTAAAGAATACATTGGGGATACATTCTTTCCCACATATAACGAATTAGAATGGGATGTTATTGAGAATCGGTACTTCCCTGCCAAAGAAGGATCTCCGGCTTTTTCGTTTAAGATACTAAATCGAAAAAAGAGATATTAATATTTTATCACGGCCGATTTAAACTAGAGGATATTAAGGAAAGGTTACTACGAACGCTTCTTTGATGTTGAAACCCTCCCTTTGTATTCTACTATTCGATTGTATTTCTTTTCCTATACTCTAACCTATCGTTCGTCTCTCATTCTATCGTCCATCTCTAATATAGTTATTGTTCCAGTTTATAGTTCAATTTTCTTCAGTCCTACTGTATTTGAGTTTGGCTCGTTTGGCCTAAATGGACTCTACTAATCCTTATATAGTCCAGCAAATCACTAGGTTGATTTTAAGGGTTTAAAGGAGTAATTTACTAAATATGAGATATTTCTAATATTCATAATTGAGAGTTACTAATTACCGACGACCTGACACCTAAAAAAGTAGTCTTAAACCAAAATCATCATATTATTAAGAGGTTATGCTATGAAAAAGATAATGTCACATGAACGGAGAGATTTTCTGCAACTTGGCGTAATGGGAGCAGTAGGCGCTACAGTATTTCCAACAATGTTGCTTGGTGAAACTCAAACCTTGAGCCGTAGTCCGAACAAGCTTTCACCATCCTTTAAACCTGACGTAGAAATAGAGCTAGCAGCAGAGACCGCATTTATCCCAATAATTCCAGGGCGAAGGACGAAAGTATGGAGGTATTTCGGGAAAGTAATCAAGGGTCATAAAGATAGTGTAGTGAATCTAAAAGGTACGTATTTAGGCCCAATCTTTAATTTTGAACAGGGTCAGAAAGTTCGTATTCATTTTATAAATAAACTTCCTGCTCCTTGCATTACCCATTGGCACGGATTGCATGTACCATCCGCGATGGATGGTCATCCGATGTACGCTATTCAAAGTGGAGAAACCTATGTGTATGAATATGAAATATTGAATCCAGCCGGTACATCGTGGTTTCACCCTCATACCCATTCTGTCACAGGAAAACAGGCTTATTCAGGTTTAGCAGGTTTAATAAGAATCTTTGATAAGGAAGAAGAAAAATTGGATTTACCTCGAGATGAATTTGATATCCCACTTATAATTCAAGATCGTACATTCAACGAAAAAAATCAGCTTCAATATTTGACGCATCCTAAACAGGCAATGATTGGTTTTCTGGGGGAGAAAATATTAGTTAATGGAAAACCTAATTTTATTTTGGAAGTCGCGACTAGAGTATATCGTTTAAGATTTTTAAATGGGTCTAATTCGCGAATATACAAGTTGGCATGGGATGATGGAACACCTATCGATATTATTGGTACGGATGGTGGCTTGCTAGAAAAACCTGAACGACTACCCTACCTGATGTTGGGCCCGGCTGAAAGAGCTGATGTTTGGATGGATTTTAGTGGTCGCAAAAAAGGTTCAGAATTAGTCATGAAAAGCCTGGATTTTTCTGGAACAATGCCACCAATGTATGAGCGGATGAAGTCTATGCATCGCTCCGATGATTCTGAATCAATGAGAAAAAAGGGTATGGGAGGGATGAGGGGTAAATTGCGTGGAATGATGGATAAAATGCGCGATAGTGAAGGCCTGGGTATGATGGCGATGACCATGGGTATACCTCAAGGAGTTGAATTTCCGGTATTTAAGATTAGGGTAACTCGAAAAGAAAGAGAAGATCTTGTGCTTCCAAAAAAACTTGTAAATGTACGCCGTTTATTAGTTAAAGACGCTATAAATCAACGAAACCCAGTTCCGATCGGGATTTCTATGAAAGGAATGAAGTTTGTGCTAAATGGCGAACCTTTTAAGATGACAGGAGCTAAGGATTTTGAAACCATTAAACTCAATTCTGTGCAATTACTGGAAATATTTCACGATCACGAAATGAAAATGGAGGATGGTGAGACAATGGAAGATATGGAGAAGGAGAATAATGATGATATGAGCCAAAAAGTCTCTGAAATGAATACAGGTGGCATGGGCGGAGATATGATGGCTATGTCCATGGCTCACCCTATTCATCTACATGGCCAGCAATTTCAGATAATCAAACGCCATCCACCGAAGCAAAGTGACGGTTATGATAGTGTAAAAGATGGTTTCTTAAAGACTGGTTTGAAAGATACCGTAGTTATTATGCCAGGGGAAAAAATAACAATCATTAAACCGTTCGAAGATTTTAAAGGTTTATTTTTATACCATTGTCATAATCTCGAGCATGAAGACATGGATATGATGAGAAATTTTCTTGTTATTTAAGAGTGGGATAGGCACTAAATATCGATATTAATAGGGCCTGTTTCTACAATAAGAAATAGGTCTTTTTCTTTTTAGATGTTGTGCAATCGTATTCTATGAATCTTCTACTTAAATGGGTTATAGACAGTCGAGGATGAATAAGAACGAAAGTACGTACACTTCTTTAGACATAGTACTGGGATGTTTTTTGACTCAGTGTACCCATCTCATCGGGGAAGAAAGAAATCATTTTAAGGAGACTGTTAAAGAACTTTCAAGACGAATGATGGATGGTGATAGTTGTATATATTTGAATAAAGAAACACAGGATGTTATGTGGGCTTCTGGTTTAGTCTCGGAACAGAACAGAACCCCCCTAATTCTTGAAAATGATCGACTCTATCTACATCGGTATTGGCACTATGAAGACAGGTTAGGTAGACAAGTCAAGGCTCTATTGGAAGAACGGTATCAATTTGAAGGTTTAGAAGCTAATCTAAATCGATACTTTCCGTCAGACGATGGAATTGATCTGAACGATCAAAAAAAAGCAGCAAGAATGGCGGTTACACGACGTTTCTGTATCATCACGGGAGGTCCAGGTACCGGAAAGACGACTACAATTGTTAAAATTGTAGCATTGTTACTTGAAATTTCAGAAAAACCATTACAAATTGCTTTGGCTGCGCCAACAGGCAAAGCTGCCATGCGAATGCAGGAATCGATTACCCGCAGTACAAATACTTTACCTTGTAGCAATGAAGTAACTAATCTTTTACCAGAAACCGTAACGACGATCCACCGATTGCTTGGTTCCAGACCACTTTCTCCGTATTTTTATCATCACTCCGAAAATCCACTGCATTATGATTTAGTTTTAATTGATGAAGCCTCTATGGTGGATTTAGCATTGATGGCCAAATTAGTTGATGCACTTCGTAATAACTCAAGATTGATCTTGCTTGGCGATAAGAATCAGTTAGCATCAGTAGAGTCTGGTGCCGTATTATCGGATTTGACTGAAGCCTTGGCTTGCCACACGGTGATTCTAGAAAAATCATTCAGATTCAATTCGAATATTAAAGCTTTGGCAGATGCAGTCAATCAACAGCAAAGTCGAAAAGCCTGGGATATTCTTCTGTCAAACAAGGAAGCCAGCAATATCGAAATTTTGCACAACGATCCAATCGAATATATAGTCAAGAGGCGAATGGCATACTTAAGATTGACTGCATCGAGCTCAGATTTCACGCAAATTATTCAAGTATTCTACAAATTTCAAGTATTGGCAGCAAATCGGCGAGGGAAAGATGGTGTCGAATATTTAAATAGAGAAATCGAGAAATATTTTTCTGAACAAGGCTTGATTAGTCGTTCTGGATCCTGGTACTCCGGACGCCCTGTTATGATCAATCAAAATGATCTCAATTTAAATTTGTATAATGGTGACGTCGGAATCTGTCTGTTCGATAGAGAGCAGACAGACAGACTAATGGTCTTTTTTCAACGACCGGATGGTAGTACAAAAAAAATACTTCCGTCCCGCTTACCTAATTGTGAAACGGTTTTCGCCATGACTATTCACAAAAGTCAAGGATCTGAATTTGATGAGGTACTGATAGTTATGCCAGAACGAGTGAGTCCGCTATTGACTAAGGAATTGTTATATACAGCGATTACACGGGCAAGGGAAACGGTAAAATTAGTAACGACTCAAGCCATATTTACCGCGGCGGTATCTCATACTGTTAGTCGACGCAGTGGGTTGATGGAGAAGCTGCGATAAAAAATATATATACTGCTAGGAGATTATATTGAAAACCAAAATGAATGAAGCCTTCAAACAAGAAATTCAATCCCTGGGCATTTCTAAAATCAAACGGCACATTTTTCTTTGCTGCGATCAGACTGTGGCAAAATGTTGTAATAAGGAGGCCAGTCTTGATTCGTGGAATTATCTTAAGAAGAGATTAAAGGATCTTGGCTTAACAGGTAATGGTGGCGTATTTCGAACAAAGGCGAATTGCCTGAGAATATGTCGTAAAGGACCAATTTCGGTGGTATACCCAGAAGGGGTTTGGTATCACTCGTGTACACCCGAAGTATTGGAGTTGATTATTCAACGCCATTTGATCAATGGGGAAATTGTGGACGAAAATCTAGTTTACGATTCTGAAAGTGCGGATGTATAAAGCGCTAACTTTGCAATTGATGTTATACCTTTCGCGTTTGAGAATACTTCGTTTAGAGTGCGTCAGTTATTGTGAAGGGGCTAGGCGCAAAGGCTCAGCAATAAGCCAAGCTATTGGAAGGCTTTGCAACGACGCCATTTGTAAAAAAAGACGTGCTATAAATGGGGTATTCTTGAACGCGAGAGGTATAAGGTATGATAGCCAGTCTTTAAGTCTTTCTCCTGGTAATATTGTTCTTTATGACCGTCTTACGTCCATCCAATCATCCATCCAGTCATCCCAATACGGTCTCGGCTGGAATCGATTATAAAAAAAATCCAGGAAAGTTCGTGTTTTTGCTGACAAATGTTTTCTATGGGGATAAACCGCATGGATATCTACTGAGGGCGGTTCAAACTCTGTTAATACCGCTTCTAGGTGACCATTTTTTAGATGTTTACCCACCATATAAGTGGGAAATATCCCAATACCAACGCCATTTATAACCGCCAACCGGATGGCACCTGCTACATTAGCCCGAACTGTACCGGTGACCTTTAATACTGTATTTTTTTCCGGTTTGTTGAATTCCCAATTGTCACGGGGAGGAAATGTCCAGTTTACGAGGCAATTGTGGTGTTGAAGATCTTCCAATGTTTGAGGTCGACCGTTTTTTTCGAAGTATTTGGGAGCACCACAAACAACCATGTCTGATGTGGCCAGTTTTCGTGCTATCAAACTGGTATCGGCAAGTTTATCCAGGCGAATATCTATATCAACACCCTCTTCAATAATATCGATAACAGCACCTTGCAATACGACTTGGAAAGTTACATCCGGATAAATTTCAGAGTAGTCGGCAATGGCTGGCATCAAATGGAAAGTGCCGAAGAATGGTGGTGTATGGATTTTTATATTTCCTCGAGGCTCCTTATGTAAATGACTGACCGCCAGCTCGGTCTCCTCAATATCTTCAATAATTGTTAAGCACCTCTCAAAATAGGAAGATCCTACTTCGGTTAGATTAAGGCTACGGGTCGTCCTGTTTAGTAATCTTGCACCAAGGTGATTTTCCAGATGCATAACGTGCTTTGTTACCATTGCCCTTGAAATACCCAGGTCTTTCGCGGCTCCGGCGAAGCTACCGGTTTTAGCAACCTTGGTAAAAACTTGCATACTCGTCAGTTTGTCCATTTAATAGTTTCTTAATATGAAATAATTAATCAATATTATCTCTATTGTGCTCTTTATTGGTTTGGTCTAGAATTAACAACAAATAGCATCTTGGTCTATTATTAATACCAAGTAACTTTTTTGGAGCATAAAATGAAACAAATACGATTCGTCAATCGCATGGTAGTAGGGGTCATTGCTTTGGTTTTAGCGCAAGCAACAGCAGCTGAAACACCAAGGCAAAGTGTAGAAAACAGCATTGATAAATGGAATGCGGCGTTAAATAGCGCCAGCATTGAAGATATCATGTCATTATACGCAAATAACGCCATGCTTGTACAACCTGACGGAAAGATTGCTAAAAGCAGTAAAGAGATTCGGTCATTTTGGAAAGCCATGTTGGTTAAGGGTGCTTACGCCGTCGATATAGAAAATATTCGTGGCGACAAAAACAGCATTGTAATGGCGACCCGGTTAGCAAGTACAGCGACCTTGTCTGATACCCAAAATGATAGTACCAAATACTACTATAGTGGAACCATCATGAACGTCTTCAAACGGCAAAATGATGGTAGCTGGAAAGCCCAAGTTCAACAGTGGGACTTCTAGGTTTAAGTTATTTAAGTCCTAATAATAGTTTCCTCCTCCTTGAATAGCCCCCTTTTGGGGGCTTTTTTTTACCCTAAATATTTTACTGAAATAATATACCTTTCACGTCTAAGAACACCCAGAAGGACGTCGTTATATAAGTTTGAAAGAGATGACTCTTACTGCGCTTTTTTCGCCGCACCTATATCATCTTTTCCTTTTCAGAAGCGCTGTCTTTATTTTTACGAGAATCTTCTAACAATTTCTCCAATTCCTGTGCGAATTTTTCAAGGCTTTTGCTAACAGAATTTGACAACGATTCGGCTTCTTTCTTCAGCTTTGGTGCTTCCTTTTATAATTGTACGAGGGCGTCATCAAGATTATCAGATAATTCCCGGTAAAACTTGCGCATGTCCTGCATTAAGTCAGAAAAGTTCTTATTGTCGGAAACCGTACTCATAGTTTTTTTGTAGTCTACTTTCCAGTTCCCGCCTTCCCGCTTCAAAATAGTTTGAAAAGAAACTATCGATACTGCTGTACTTTCTTTCTGTCCGATTAGGGTATCGACGATCGCATTGTCTCATTTGATGCGAATCTCATCAAATGTAATAGAGGCATCCGACCAGCGAAAGTCGCCAAATTTTATCAACATTCTGGTATCTTCAGTCGTATAGTTCTGGGCTGTTTTTACATCTCCCTTCTTCATAGCGATCCAGAATTGCTGAGCCACTTCATCGGGAGTCTTCCTGACGCTTGTACAGCCAGCCATTTGGGTAAGACAAATTAGCAGAACTAAACTCCATGTGATTTTGCCTGGAAGTGGTAGGTTCATTTTGCATTTTCAACTAAATGGGGGATTCCAGCAGTGGTCAGTTTAATGACTCAGTCTTATCATTTCGGAAAAATAAACTATCATACATGAAAAAATTTTGGTATAGCAATGGTTTGTACGGAAGGCTGGTATGCCATCGTAGGAATAACTACAGCCATGTAAGTCCCCGTTGAGTAGTTTGCAAAGGATTTCTTCGTGCCTGTCGGTTTCGAAGCAAGCCATACAAGTTAAATTGGAAAAATAGTTATGAATTCAGCAGAAATTAATAAAGAACAACTCCAAACCTACGTTAATAACGTCTGGAATAGCTCCATAGTTCCCGAACTGATCGACTATATTCGTATTCCTAATAAATCTCCTGCTTTTGATGCTGACTGGGCGGAACACCATTACATGGAACAAGTTGTTGAACAATTTGTGCGGTGGGCTGAATCACAGAGTATTGAAGGTATGACCATCGATGTTGTTCGGTTAGAAGGGCGCACACCGTTACTGTTCATTGATATTCCGGGTCAGGGGCGTGGGTCAGTTTTGCTCTACGGTCATCTTGACAAGCAACCTGAAATGACGGGCTGGAACGAGGGATTGGGGCCGTGGATACCCGTGTTGGACGGAGATAAACTATACGGGCGCGGCGGTGCGGATGATGGTTATGCGATGTTTGCATCGCTCACTGCGATTTCGGCTTTGAAACAGCAGAATATTCCACGCGCCCGATGTACCGTAATCATAGAAGCCTGCGAGGAAAGCGGCAGTTACGATTTACCCTTTTATATCGAGAAACTGTCTGAGCGGATCGGTCGGCCGGATCTGGTCATCTGTCTGGATTCTGGCTGCGGAAATTATGATCAACTTTGGTGCACGTCTTCATTACGTGGTCTTGCAGGCGGTGAGCTTTCTGTCGAAATCATCAAGGAAGGTGCTCACTCGGGTGATGCCAGCGGCATTGTACCTTCTTCATTCCGTATTATTCGAATCCTGTTGGATAGAATTGAAAATGCGGCAACCGGTGACGTCTTGTTGGATGAATGTTTTACAACTATTCCGGAATCACGAAAGCAGCAAGCAGATGTCGCGGCAAATGTTATCGGAAAAAACGTCTATTCCCGATTTCCCTTTGTTGGCGATTCAGAACCTGTTACCTTTGATCTGAGAGAGTTGGTTTTGAACAGAACCTGGCGTCCAATTTTATCAGTGATTGGAGTCGATGGTTTACCTTCCGTCAAAGATGCGGGAAATGTGCTGCGATCGAAAACTTCGGTAAAACTTTCCATGCGGTTGCCACCGACCTGTAATGCAGAAATTGTATCGAACAAACTCAAAGAGGTGTTGGAAATTGACCCACCCTATTGTGCGAAAGTAAGTTTCACCCCTGATTGGGCAGCTACTGGCTGGCATGCACCTGAACTTATGCCATGGCTGGAAAAATCCATTAATTCTGCATCAGTGGATTATTTTGGCAAGCAGGCTGTCCACATGGGCGAAGGGGGTTCAATTCCCTTCATGGGCATGCTAGGGAAAAAATTTCCTGGAGCACAATTTCTGATCACCGGGGTGCTTGGGCCGAAATCTAATGCTCATGGACCCAATGAATTTCTGCATATTCCTATGGGTAAGAAGTTAACATGCTGTGTGGCGAAAGTGGTCGCGGATCATTACAAATCTTTTGGGTAGAGTGTTCTTTCCTGAATATGGGGCCTATACCTGCGCCCAAGAATACCCATTTTCAGCGTCCATCTTTTCGCAAAGGGCGTCGTTGTAGAACCTTGAAAGAGATGACTCTTCCCGCAGTTCTACGCCTAGCCCTTCACCAAAATATACCCGCTCAAAACGGGCATTCTTGAACGCGAAAGGTATAGAACCAAAATCGGACGGTCTTCTCGTTGTTTGAATTAAACAATAAATTTTGATAGCATCTCCGAAGCGTTCCATTTGGTTTGGCATTCAAGGAATTCTTAGGTTTTAATTGTATATCAATCATTTAAATAGGGAGAGAGAAAGTGAAAAATCTGCATCCGGGGATCATGCTACTGGCTTGTTTTCTGACATCTGGTTCTATTCTAGCAACACCCATTGACGAAATAGTAGTTTTTGGCGATAGCCTATCCGATTCGGGGAACTTGTTATTGGCCAGTAGCGCGGATCCCCAATTGCTACCTGATCCACCCCCCCCTTATTCGAACGGCCGACAATCTAACGGTCCAATATGGATAGAAACACTAGCGGACCGATTAACCGTTGCCAAACCGAACCCCAGCTTAGTGGGTGGCACCAACTATTCCTACGCTGGAGCAACTACGGGTTCAGGGCTAAGGCCGCGTTCCTCATTGGCGTACCGAGATTTGGATGGCGATCCGAGTACCAATGATCCACAAATCCAGACAGTTCCTAGAATAGGTGCCCAGATCGACACTTATCTAGCTAACAATAGCTCGTTTAAAGATGATCAACTGGTAGTGTTGTGGGCAGGTGCAAATGATTTTCTGGAAATAATGCTGGATGTTGGCGCTGGCACATTGAATCCTACGAATCCCGGAGAGATTTCCGCACGTATAGATCAAACTGTAAACGTGAATATGAAAAGCCATATCGAGCTACTAGAGGATAGTGGCGCGACCCGTATTGTAGTGCCGAATCAGGTAGATGCGAGTCATGCACCCATATGGTCCAACCCAGCGAGTCCCCTTGCGAGTCCAGAGGCTGAGGCGTTAATGCATCAACTGGTATTGTTGTTCAACAACCGCCTTGATGCAATGATTGCTGATTCGGGTTTTGTTGCTGATATCATTGAAGTCGATATGTTTACTGCATTCGAAGACCTTTTATCAGATCCGGAATCAGTTGGACTTGTGAATACAACCGATCCTGCGATTGGCACAGGATTCCCCCCGGACGGCTTTCTATTCTGGGATGTAATCCATCCGACAACAAAAGTTCATAGCCTGATTGCAGAAGCAGCTGTTCGTGCTATACCTGAGCCTTCAACTCTAATATTGATAGGATTAGGTTTGATGTGTCTAAGAACCTGTTCAAGATCTCGCTGAAGGGCGCATCACGGCGTTAAAAGTGGTCTCAAAATGCTCACATACAACCCGTATGCTGCGCTTTCTCGACCACTTTTGCCTTGCGCTGCACCCCTTGATCGAAATCTTGAATAGGTTCTAAGGGGGAATAACCATCTGACATCCCAATCCTTGCGAAAAACTGGGTAGGTAAAAATTAATTGCTTGGAGGTTGCACGGGCAGCCTCCAAGAGAAATTTTACCGTGTTGAATAACTATACCTCTCACGTCCAAGAATACCTATCTTCAGCGCGCATCTTTTCGTGAAGAGCATCGTTATAGAAGCTTGAAAGAGATGACTCTTCCTGTACTTCTACGTCTAGCCCTCCGCGAAAATCTACCGGTTCAAAACGGGTATTCTTAAACGCGAAAGGTATACTTTCAGTCACTAGTGCTGGCGAGTTAATAATCGTATCGATAATTTCCATTGCCAGTCTGATTACACCTCGTTTAGTTACCTTTGCGTGAGTACCTTTAAGCTCGATAGCATAGCGGGCTTCAAGATTTCCTGTTTTAACATTGACTAAGTTCACCATTAGATAGGAAATTAGGTGACTTGGTTTGCTATGCTGCCCCACTATGATCCAGTCTGCATCCAGTGGGTCGCCAAGTTTTGCCGCGATATCATGAAACCTGAACAGGTAACTTTGTCCCGAATTGGCCACTTTTTGGGTATTGGGATCAATCTGAACGACATCATAGTCACCTTCTTGATGTAGCGCTTGCTCAAGCAAAGGCTTGATAGAAGCGGTACGGATGAGTTCTTTCGGTGTATTCGGCAGAGAGGTGATGTCTATTAATTCGAAATCCAGAATAGCTATCCGCGGGTCGGCATTAACAGAACCGCAAAAAATCAGCATCGGCATGATTAAACCTGATAGGACGTAATCGCGTAGTGTTTTCATAAGGTATTCTCTTTGCAGTATTTGAATGGTCAAGGGAGATAATACCGAAGGACTGCTTTCTTGAAATCTGAAATTCGCCTCCAATATTCGGGAAATTTGCCCAATCTTCTCGCATTTACTTTTCTCGACCACCGCTCTTGTCTACAATGATCTTGTCGAAAAGGAAGTAGTAGACTTACTTGAGCGTGATGAAAACAATTAGCCTGAAATTTCTCCTGATAACACTAATCATTCTGATAGCGACAGGTTGTCTTTTTGCTGCCGCTGCTCTTGTTTTATATCAAGCTGATAGTAAAGCGAAGCGTGAGATAGCCATCTCTACTGAGTCAATTGACAAGCAATTGGAACTGCAACTGTTTCGGATTTCAAAACAATTTGAGATCCCTGAGCGATTCCCTGATTTTGATTTATGGACTGAGTCTGAGCAGAGTTCAGGCCTTTGTGTTCGGTTTGAGCGACTCGATGAAACAGGCGTAAAAAGTGCTTGTCGGGGGGCATTGGTGTCTGAGAAATGGCCCATTTGGTTTGAAAATATCTACCGTTGGAGTTTTCAACCGGGACAGGAGGTGGCCAGACCGGTCGCCCAGAATGGCAAGGTTCATGGAATGGTCACAGTATCCTCCAGTATCGAAATGGAACTAACTCGTGCCTGGCATGATGTCAAGACGCTTATGGGGCTGTCAGTATTGACCGTTTTATCATTATGTCTCTTGCTCTATTTTGCTGTCGACTGGGCGTTGCGTCCAGCTCGATTAATCGTGATAGTTATAGAGGATATGGCAAATGGTCATCTCTCCAGCCGTGTTCCAAGTTTTAACATCACTGAGTGGCAACGAACAGCTCACGCTATCAACCATCTTGCGGCGAATTTTGAAAAAACACTTTCTGATCGCAAGCAATTAGCATTTAAGCTGGTCAATGCACAAGAGGAAGAGCGTCGTTATTTGACGAGAGAACTTCATGATGAGTTTGGCCAGTCATTAGCTGGACTGGCGGCTGTTGCATCTTCGATTACCCTGACTGCCGCAAACGAATGCCCCAACCTTGTACCAGAAGGACAGAATATTGGACGTATAACAACACATATGATGGCTATACTGCGTGATATGTTAATCAGGCTTCGTCCTCCAGATTTCGATGAGCTTGGGCTTACCCAAAGTTTACAAGGAATGGTTACCGGATGGAATGCGCTAAGTGAAGGTAAAACGACTTGTACCCTAGATATTATTGGTAATTTTGATCACTTGCCCGATCCTATTCCCGTTAGTATCTTCCGTATTGTCCAGGAGTGTCTTACCAATGTATCGAAGCATTCGGAAGCTAAAAATGTAATGGTAAAACTCAAAAAATCATTTAGTATGGAAGCAGGAAGTACGAGGCGTTCAGAAGGGTGTATTGCTCTTTCCATTGAAGATGATGGCGTCGCCAAGGATATTAAAATTTCAAGTTCCCCAGGAATTGGCTTGCTCGGTATACGAGAGCGGGTAACCGTACTGGGAGGCAAGCTAACACTACAAGTAAATCAATCAGGTGGGTTGATCGTTCAGGTGCGGATTCCACTTCAAAAGATACCGGAAACACAAACGTGATGAGCTTTCGAAATATCAAAATTATGTTAGTAGAGGATCATGCTATCGTACGGGAAGGCTATCGTTCTCTTCTGGGAAAACAACCGGACATGGAGATTATTGCTGAAGCAGCTGACGGTGAAGAAGCGTATATTCTTTATAAGGAGCTTAAACCAAATCTGGTCGTTATGGATCTTTCGCTACCGGGTCAGGGAGGTTTGGCAACAATTGTCCGGATACGAAAATTTAATTCAGAAGCCAACATTCTTGTCTTTAGTATGCATCAAAATCCAGTGTTAGCCTTAAAGTCAACTCAGGCAGGTGCACGAGGTTATGTTACAAAAAGTAGTCCGCCCGATGTTTTGATTCGGGCGATTTATGACGTTCATAGGGGACGAATTGCACTAAGTGCGGACATCGTACAAGCCCTTGCACTTGAGCAACTGGGTGGGGAAAATGGCGCTCTAGCAGAATTAACCATCCGCGAATTTGAGATTCTTCGTATGCTTGTGGAGGCAAAGTCAACAAATGACATTGCCAAAACACTTAACATCAGTCCGAAAACCGTTTCGAACAGCCATTACCTGATCAAGCGAAAACTGGGTGTAACCAGCGATATTGAATTGACTCGTTTGGCTATCAAATTGAATGTGATCAATCTTCTTGAGCTATCCGGCTCACTACCCGTGAACTGACTGATTGCCAATTACTCAGGCGGTTTTAATTGCACAATAAAATTATTGCTGATTTACTGGTTCTTAGCCACCTGGGTTTTATCTGTTTTGTGGTCTTGGGTGGTTTGTTGGTATTGAAGTTTCGGTGGGTGGTTTTTTTACATATTCCTGCTGTAATCTGGGGTGTAATGATGGAATTTAGAGGCTGGTTATGTCCCCTGAC
>JAZGGE010000241.1:0-14517 GCA_036480195.1 Methylococcales bacterium | reverse complement strand
CGATTCATGATAAATCTTTTGCACACCTGAATCCAACATATGCATAGTCATTAGTTTGAAGAAGCATACTTCTGGCAATCGTGTCATTCGCTATAGACTGGTGACGGAACGATCCACCAAAAACATAAGCATATCCTGACTCAAGATCTATATTATCATTCCCCTGATCAGTCCATTCCCAAACATTTCCAATCAGATCAAAACACCCCTCCATTGATGCACCTTGCGGGTAAGAATCAACCGCTGTCGTTTTATTCAGCTGGGAATCTGTAGTATTACAGCGCGTTGACTCCCATTTGTCACCCCACGGAAATTTACGATTAGCTGGGCCTCTGGCGGCAGCTTCCCATTCACTTGCTGTAGGCAATCGTTTGCCACACCATTTGGCAAAATCACATGCATCGCTATAAGTTATACCGACCACAGGATGATCAAGCAGTTTATATGGAGGATTATTCTTCCGCCAATGATCGGGGGCAAGATGATTGGTCTCTTCTACAAATAGTGCAAACGCCTTATTAGTTACAGGCGTAGTATCCAGTAAGAAAGCACTAACTAACACTTCCACTTTTCCATATGCTGATTGCAAAGTTGCATGGGATATTCGAGTCATCCCAGCTGGAATCAATCTGTCCGCTTCATAGCTGGCAACATTTGATGAATAATCATTGTCAGCTAATATTCTGGTTGGTTTTGACACGATTAGACTGTTGTTGGCAGCGGTTGACAAAGACATATTAAAACTCTGCACTATCTTTGTTAACTCAGCTTTCGAATGGACTCTAATTTTAGAACTGTTATCTGACGCTACAGCATAACGTCTAACCGGAAGTAACTTTTGAAGTGGTCGAAATATTTCTTCAATATTCTGAGATACACCGCTTGTTATTCTTTCAGCACGTCCCGCCAAAGTGGCAATGCCTTGCCTAAAAAAATTTACCTTTGACTTTTGTTGATACGGTGATATAGCAGCTTGCGCCTTATCTACAGTGCTAACTGTTACAACTTTTTCTGAATATTGTTGGGACATTCTCAAGCAATGATCGCAAAGGATGTTTATTGACCTCGGTATCCCTTGAGAATATTCATAGATAGCAGATTCAGCTGCAGTCGAAAAAACGGTATCAATTGCTCCGCCAATGATCAACCTATGCCTGATATAGGAAACCGTATCATGTTGATCCATAGCCTCCAATTCACAATGAATAACATTCTCGGGTAAATGTTGAGAGAGCTTCATTGATTTCAAAGAGTCAATCAACTCTGGTTGTCCAGCCAGAAGAACATGATGTTTTATCTTTTCACTGTTGCCTCCACTGGATAAACCACATAAATATTGAAATAAATCGTATCCAATATTTTGAGCTTCATCAATAATAATAAACGTACCTTTCCCCTGCGCGCCAGTATCCGTGAGAAATTCACACAATCGCTTATGGATCAGTTCTGCATCATCACAATCCTTGGGATAATCGATATTCAACCCGTCACAAATTGCCTCCAATATTTCGATTGTCGTATGAAGGGGATTAACTCTTACTGAGGCCAGTTTATGCGCCGACACTTCGTTGATAACATAGTGACAAAGTGTCGTTTTACCCGTACCGACCTTGCCAGTGACAATACCCACTGCAATACCGCTACGAAACCCTTTGGATAATAGTGACAGTGAGGTTCGAAAAGATGCTGCCCTATAAACATACTTTGGATGTGAAACCAAAGAAAATGTTGCATTATCAAGATTAAAATATTTGTAATATATTGACATAATTTATAACGCAATACACTGTAACGCAATGTAATTTATAATATATTTATCCGCATCAACATGTTTTTTATCGCAATTAGTTGTACTTGGATTCGTGAGTCCATGACGGCACAGATTCAGAAATTGATATCTCTATGACTGCTACCTGGTTCCGTGAGTCCAGGGCGGATACAGAGTGCAAGATATTGGTTTCACAGCAGAATCAAAAAATCTTAGCTTCACCCATCGGTTAAGCGGGCATTTTTTGAACCGCTGTGAAAACAAGAGCTTGTGTTATGCGCCGTCATAGACTCACGGATCCAGGTGTTAATTAGCCCACAATGCTCACGGCAACCGTGGCTACTCCTTACACGGTGTAGGCTATCGCTTTCGAAAATACATGAATGTGAATTCTAACGCACTTCCCTGATCATTAGAAGGATTTGAAAAAGAAAACCTACCAAGGTCGGAGTCAGTGAGAGGAGCCAACCTGATTACAGACTATTTTATAGACGACGAAAGCGCGCTGCCATCAAGCTCTAAAAATCTTGAGGGTTACTCGTCAAGTTGATAAAAGTAATTTTGAAAGATCGATCTTGTACGCAGGCACCTACTCAATTGGGATTTTTCTAGTAGGTTACTCGAAATTAGAAGCCGTGGTTAGGGAGTCATTTTTTTCGATCATTTGGGAGAAATAGTGAACCTACGTAACAAAAATGATCAAAAAGATAGTGTTGTATTACTCTTTTGCCTGTTTCTTTATCTCGCGATGAAAGTAACCTCACCCTTCCAAACGTTCCAGGCTATTTTTCTGGAAACCAGACTGCGGGTTTATCCACTCGACAGCGCCCTACCCTCTCTCACAACAACCCATTTTCCGCAAAGGAAAATGCCTGGCCGTCCCCAACAATGACATGATCAAGCACTCTAATATCCACAAGGTGAAGCGCATCCTTCAGTTTTAGGGTAATCTGCTTGTCAGCGTCACTCGGTTCGTTTACGCCGGAAGGATGGTTGTGAGCAAAAATTACTGCAGCAGCATTGTGTGACAGTGCTGTCTTTACAACTTCACGGGGATAAACCGCAGTACTATCAATGGTGCCCTGAAAAAGTTCTTCGTATTCAATAATCTGATGGCGATTATCTAAGAACAGGCATGCGAAAACTTCCCGCTGGTAAGAATGCATACGGCTTGTCAAAAAATCACGCGTTGAATTCGGTGAATCTATAACACTCTTTTTTGATAAAGTTTCGAATAAATGACGCCGTACCATCTCCAATACCGCTTGCATCTGCGCGTATTTGGCGTTCCCCAGACCCATACTTTGTGTGAAGCGTTCCTGACTGCATTCAAACAATGTCCGCAGAGAACCATACTCAACCAACAGATCCCGGGCTAGATCCACTGCGGACTTACCACTCACACCAGTTCGTAAAAATATCGCCAGTAATTCGGCGTCAGAAAGTGCCTGGGCTCCCCGCAACAACAACTTTTCGCGGGGTCTTTCGTTAACCGGCCAGTCAGTTATCGCCATATCGCTAAAATTTTTCTTCGTGTTTGTAGTTTTTTAAGAGAAATCGCCTAACCAAAGTATAGGCATCTTTGCGATATGCTGTGATACGATAATGAATTATTGCGTTTATTTGGTCGGAGAACTGGATTGGGAGATCTAAAGGACAAGAAAATATTGCTTGGTGTTTCCGGAGGCATCGCAGCGTATAAATCCGCTGAACTTGTTCGACTATTAACAACATCAGAAGCTACAGTTAGAGTGGTCATGACCCCCGCTGCCACTCAATTCGTCGCCCCACTGACATTTCAGGCTCTATCCAATAATCCGGTACGTCTCAGCTTGCTCGATAGTAATGAAGAAAATGGAATGGATCATATCCACCTAGCTCGTTGGGCCGATCATATAATTATTGCACCGGCAACCGCAGATTTTCTAGCAAAAATCAGCCTTGGTCTGGCCGATGACTTGCTATCGACACTTTGTCTGGCAACTGGATCTCCTATTTCAGTAGCTCCAGCGATGAACCGGGGCATGTGGAAAAACACCGCCACTCAGGAAAACGTTTCCAGATTAAAAAAACGAGGAATTCAGATCCTTGGGCCTGACTCCGGAAATCTAGCGTGCGGTGAAACCGGTGAGGGAAGAATGCGGAGTCCAGAAGAGATCTGTGTTGACTTAAAAAAGTATCTAAACCAGCGGGGAGGACTCCAGGGCAATTCTGTTCTAGTTACCGCAGGTCCAACCCGCGAAGCACTCGATCCAGTTCGATATTTCAGTAACAGAAGCTCAGGGAAAATGGGGTATGCCATTGCGGTAGCGGCTAAGAACGCAGGGGCCTCAGTAACGCTGGTAAGCGGCCCAGTCAGCCTCTTACCTCCTGATGGTATTCGCGTTATAGCTGTTGAAAGTGCTCACGATATGTTTAATGCCGTTATGGAAGAGATTTCAAACTATCAAATTTTCGTTGGCACAGCCGCTGTTTCTGATTATAAGCCGAGTGTCGTTGCATCAGAGAAAATCAAAAAAGACCAAGACCAACTTCTTTTAACATTGGATAAAAACCCAGATATCTTAGCTTCCGTCGCAAAAAAAGAAGGTATATTTACCGTTGGATTCGCAGCAGAAACCCATCATTTGGAACGCTATGCGAAAGCAAAGCTAAGGGATAAGCAGCTTGATATGATTGCAGCAAACTGGGTGAGTCGGGACGAAGGAGGATTCGAAAATAATGAAAATGCGCTTCAAGTCTATTGGCCAGACGGTAATTCCCAGCTAGCAATGGCTCCAAAAACTATTTTGGCTGATAGACTCATCGAACTTATCGCAGAGAGGTTTCATGCGAAAAATACAACTTAAAATTCTAGACACCCGTCTGGGGAACGAAATACCCCATCCCCACTACGCTACTCCAGGATCGGCGGGTCTGGATTTGCGTGCTTGTCTCGATATACCGTTAGATATATCTCCTGGTACGACTCACCTGATCCCATCCGGTTTGGCTATCTATATCAGTGATCCGAATCTTGCCGCAATGATTCTGCCTCGCTCAGGCCTGGGACATAAACATGGGATTGTTTTAGGAAATCTGGTCGGGTTGATCGACTCCGATTACCAGGGAGAAGTGTTTGTTTCATGCTGGAATCGGAGCAGTGAAACATTCACTATCAAAGTTGGAGAACGAATTGCACAAATGGTATTTGTACCGGTAGTGCAAGCTGCATTTGAGGAGGTAACGGAGTTTACCAAGAGCGACCGCGGGGAAGGTGGATTCGGGCATACCGGACAAAATTAGGAACACTGCCCTTTGTATAGAAGCCTTCTTGCAATAAACACTGCAACAAACGACTATATACCTCTCACGCTCAAAAATACCCATTTTCAGTACGCATCTTTTCGCGAAGCACGTCGTTGTAGAATCTTGAAAGAGATGACTCTTGCTACGTTTCTACTCCTGGTTCTACACGAAAATACACCCACTCAAAACGGGCATTCTTGAACGCGAAAGGTATACTTTAACCATCTATAGAATTTGTTGAGAAATAGGGAGACCTGCATTCATGCCTTTAGGAAGACTTTTTGCCATATTAATAGGGATTCTCATTGCTATCCTTACATCCCTGGGTATTGGGCTTTACTTTCTGGATCTGCAAAAAACCTCTTCCTATCGACAACTTGCTTTAAAAAGCACCACCGAATCAACTGCACATCAACTCCAAGTGACGGTTAGAGATCTCACCCGAACCGTTGAAGCAATCGCCCGACAACCACTCCTTGTCAAACGACTACAGGAAAACGACCGCCGAAAGCTAACGCTGGAAGGATCCAAGTTTGCCAGCCTAATACCCGGATTCAAGCAACTCATTATCCTACCGTTAGGCTTTCAATCACTAACCGAGGAAACCCTCCCCAATATGGGCTTTGCTGATCTTGAAATGGCCCGCCAAGCGATAAAGACCAAACCCGCCCCCGCAATCCACGCATATAACACTCCCCAGTCTCATCTTGCCATTGCCCGTCCAGTGCTGAATGGAGACAAATTAATAGGGGTGGTTTTGGCAAATATTTCAGTTAAATCAATTACCAATATTTTACCCAGCATCCCGGATGGTACACTCGAGCTACGTCAAAACAATCTGCTCATTCGCTCAATAGGTAACCAGGAACTTAATTCAAAGGCACCCACTGGGGAAATTGCTGTTGCTGGTGTAAACTGGAAGATCCGATATTGGATGCCCGATACCACCATTTTTAACTGGCAAATACTCGCTGCGTTATTTTCCGTTAACGCTTTCTTGACGGCTCTTACTTGTTTTCTGGTTCTCAAGTGGTTGAGCGCCGCATTGATAAATGATCAAAAAGTCCTTCACCGCCTGGTTCAAGACCGCATAAATAACAAAGCCCAAGGCAGCTATCCTGTTAAGTTAAGAAGTTTCGAAGACCTCATTAGTAAAATCCCTCGGATGAAAAGTGGTACGAAGATCAAAACTGATCAGGATGCCCCAGAACCGGAAGACTTATTTGACGATGAAAACCTGGATGACCAACTACCCGCCAGTCTCCTTTTCGCAGAGGAAGGAATTGAAGTGGAAGAGACTTCAGGTGACGCAAGGATTGAAACGCCAGCAGACAATACAGCAAAAATTCCTAAATCCATTTTTCGTGCATATGACATTCGTGGCATCGTAGATAAGACACTAACTGTCGATATTGTTTACAACATAGGTGCAGCTATTGGCACTGAAGCAGAAGGACTAAACCAGAAAAAAATAGTCGTCGGTAGAGATGGTCGGCTTTCAAGCCCTGATTTAGGTGATGCATTGATTCGGGGACTCAGAGATAGTGGGCGGGATATCATTGATCTTGGTGTTGTCCCAACCCCGCTGGTGTACTTTGCAACCCATTTTCTCGATAATGTCCGTTCTGGCATCATGGTAACCGGGAGCCACAACCCGCCTGAATACAATGGGTTAAAAATTGTTCTGGATGGTGAAACACTTTACGGTTCCCGGCTCCAGAAAATCAGGGAACGAATCGAAGCGAAAGATTTATCGGTCGGCAAAGGTACAGTGGAATCCCTCGATCTAACCGCCGACTATCTGGGTATCATTAGTGACGACGTGCAAATTGGGCGTCCTATCAAAGTGGTGCTTGATTGCGGAAACGGCTCTGCTGGTACAATTGCACCTTTATTACTCAAGACTCTCGGCTGTGAGGTCATTGAGATAAATTGCGAAATTGATGGTAATTTCCCCAATCACCACCCGGATCCAAGCAAACCCACTAATTATAAGACATTGATAACATCTGTCAGAGACAATAGTGCTGACCTAGGTATAACCCTTGATGGTGATGGGGATCGTATCGGCATGGTTGACTCAGACGGCAGTATAATCTGGCCAGATCGACTGATGATGTTGTTCGCAAGCGATGTACTTTCAAGAGAACCGGGCGCCGATATCGTCTATGATGTCAAGTGCTCGCGAACCCTGGCGACCGAAATTGTCAAGCTGGGTGGTCGCCCATTGATGTCAAAGACTGGTCATTCTTTCATAAAGGCAAAGATAAAAGAAACCGGGGCTGCGCTCGGCGGTGAAATGAGTGGCCATATTTTTTTCAATGAACGCTGGTATGGATTTGACGATGGCATCTATTCCGCGGCCCGACTCCTGGAAATCATCTCCTCTGACACGCGAACAAGTAAAGAAATTTTTGCAGAACTACCCAATAACCTATGTACTCCGGAGCTAAACATCGCTATGGCTGAAGAAGAAAAAGCCGACTTCATAAACGCACTCGTTGCTTTAGCCAGCTTTCCTGATGCAAAAACAACCACTCTAGATGGCTTACGCATTGATTTTTCGGATGGCTGGGGTTTAGTACGAGCGTCGAACACGACACCGTCACTGGTTATGCGCTTCGAAGCTGAAGACCAGTCAGCAATGGACAGGATCCAAAATGATTTTAAAAAACTAATTAAAAAAATTAAACCGGATATGAAATTGCCTTTTTAGAAAAATAGTATTTCTGGACGACTCCTACCTACATTTCATCTTAAATGAAAGAACAAAACCCGATCCAACAAAGTTCCGCCCATGAAATTGCCCATGTTCTAACAGAAGCATTGCCTTATATTCGCCGTTTTCGGGGTAAAACAGTGGTCGTTAAATATGGTGGAAACGCGATGATAGATAATGCCCTAAAAAACGGTTTCGCCCGTGATATTGTCTTAATGAAACTGGTAGGCATCAATCCTGTTGTTATTCACGGCGGCGGCCCACAAATTGGAAGTGTACTGGAACGTATGGGGATGACGAGTAAATTTGTGCAGGGTATGAGAATCACCGATAGTGAAACCATGGATGTGGTCGAAATGGTACTCGGTGGCCTAGTGAATAAAGATATCGTTAGCCTGCTCAACCGTCACGGAGGCTCTGCCGTGGGCCTCACAGGGAAGGATGGCGACTTGATCCGAGCCAAAAAAATTAATCTGAGAAAATTACCGCAGGAAGAAAGTACATCTGAAATTATCGACATGGGACATGTTGGCGAAGTTGCGAGTATCGACCCCGCTATTGTTGAAAAATTAGTGGCTGATGACTTCATTCCAGTCATCGCACCCATTGGTGTAGGGGATGATGGCCAATCGTACAATATCAACGCGGATCTTGTCGCGGGAAAGATGGCCGAAATCTTAAAGGCAGAAAAACTCATTTTACTAACCAATACAGCAGGAATTCTAGATCAACAAGGCGTATTACTCACCGGATTGTCGATTAACGACATTAACAATTTAATTAATAACGGTACAATCAGTGGAGGCATGATACCAAAAGTAAATTGCGCCATTGACGCCCTCAAAGGTGGCGTATCCAGTTCCCACATAATAGATGGCCGGGTCAAACATGCCGTCCTACTGGAGCTTCTTACCGATCAGGGTATCGGAACACTTCTTGAGCGGAACTAAATATACCTTTCGTGTTCAAGAAGACTTCTTCGCTCTGTTTGCTGCAAACGCCTCATCGTTACGCTTAGCAAGCTCTTCAATCACAGCATCCAGGGAACCCCTGCGGGCAATATCATCCTTTAAGGTGTTGCGGTAATTTAAGACGAGACTGACACCTTCGATAATAACGTCATACACTTTCCAGGCGCCTTTTTTATTTATCATCCGATAATCGATTTTGATTGACTTGCTGCCAGGTTGCAACACCTCAGTCCGCACGATCACTTTTTTATCATCTTCCTTCATTCTAAGTGGAAGATGGCGAATTTCCCAATCTGAATATTCAGAAAAAGCCTTAGTATATGTACGTACCAGCATCCTGCGGAATTCATCCCTGAATTTACGTTTTTGATCTTTTGTTGCACTGCGCCAGTGTTTCCCCAACACCAGGGCGGCAACTCGATTAAAGTCGACATCAGGTTCAAGCAAGTCCTGAACAAGCTTGTTGGATTTATCAAAGTCTCCTTTAATTTCTTTTGAGCTTAAAGTTTTTTGAAGCTTTTGGGTGGATCCTTGAATAACTTTTTGCGGTTCCAACAATTGAATTTCCGCAGCAGTGAGAGATGAAGCAAAAAAACTCAGAAACAAGACCAAAACGAAAGATGCTGATGGGGTTTGAAAATGACTCAGTCTCATAAGACGACTCCTGATAAAATATAGGTTTGTTATCTGTTGACTTCCGTCGGTCGACGAAATATAACAGTGAGGAAATCATACATGCTTGAAGGGTACTATAATAACACTTCTTTTCCCAATATCCGTATGCGTAGAATGCGCCGGGACGATTTTTCACGTCGACTCATGCGCGAATCCGAATTCTCTGTAGATGATCTAATCTATCCCGTTTTTATTCTGGAAGGACAGAGCCGACGGGAGCCCATCCTTTCCATGCCGGGTATTGAAAGGATATCCATCGACCTTCTGTTGGAAGAAGCAAAATTACTCAAGCACCTTGGCATACCTGCCATCGCTCTTTTCCCTGTTGTCTCGAAGGAAAAAAAATCTGATGGCGCTGACGAAGCCTATAATTCCGAAGGTCTGGTTCAACACTGCATACGCATGCTGAAACGCGAAATTCCAGAACTTGGTATTATTACTGATATTGCTTTAGATCCTTTTACTTCCCATGGACAAGACGGATTGATTGATGATTCAGGCTATGTCATGAACGACGAAACCGTTAAGGTACTGGTTAAGCAAGCCCTTAGTCATGCGGAAGCAGGTGCCGATATCGTCGCACCCTCCGACATGATGGATGGGCGTATTGGTTTGATACGGCATGCATTGGAATCAAACGGATTTTGTAATACCCGAATTTTAGCTTATTCGGCAAAGTATGCTTCGAGTTTCTACGGGCCGTTTAGAGAAGCCGTAGGATCAGCCGGGAATTTGGGAAGTGGAAACAAGTACAGCTACCAAATGGATCCCGCGAATAGCGACGAAGCATTAAGGGAAGTTCAGCTGGATTTGGAAGAAGGCGCAGACATCCTAATGATAAAACCAGGCATGCCTTATCTTGATATAGTCCATCGGATAAAAAAGCAGTTTGGCGCACCCACATTTGTCTATCAAGTCAGTGGAGAGTACGCCATGTTAAAAGCCGCCGCAAATAATGGCTGGCTTGATGAAAAGAAAGTCGTTCTGGAATCGCTTCTTGCCTTCAAACGAGCGGGAGCGGATGCAATCTTGACTTATTATGCTAAAACCGTAGGCGAATGGCTAAATCCAGATAAAGCAATCACTCATGATTTATAGCTTAATCCATTGCTTTCATGTCACTTCAAAAACATATCCAATGAGCCTATGGTTCTGTAACTGATGTCGCACCGCGGAATACGGACAAAAAGACAAGCAAGGTGGTATATTCTTTGAGAAGAATCACCTAAATTCTTTTAATACGAGGAGAACGCGTATGGCCAATAACGACCCCAATGATGCCCCGAGAGCATTTAGTCTAAGGTTTCATTTAGAAGAAGCCGTACTGCTGGTTCTATTAATTCTGTCAGTGACCGGTGTCGGCGTCACTAATTTTTCCCCTGACGACGGTTATTGGTACTGGACAGCAATGGTTTTTGTTTTCGCGATCGCAGCCATGATTACTGGTCGATTGCATGCAAAAAAAAATGATCATGTTGTAAAAAAGGTTTTAGTTGTGCAAGCATTTCATTGGCTAGGTACCTTGCTGGCCATGATTGCAATTTTTTCCATGCAATATGCAGGTGTGTTGGATGCCCAGGCCACTGGCCTCATTATCCTGTTAATACTGGCTCTGGCGACTTTTATAGATGGTATCCGTTTAGGCTGGCGTTTTAGTCTGGTGGGTGTTTTTTTAGGCGTTACCGCAGTATTAGCGGCTCATGTCGAAGAGTTTGCGTGGATTACTGTGCTACTAGCTGTTTTCCTTTTTGCATTTTCCTATTTCACGGGAAGTTTCCGCACTAGAAAGCGGTTGAAAAATGATAGTGTCTGATGAATATGTTGTTTTTGGACACCCTATTGCCCATAGTCAATCTCCAATAATTCACGGTTTATTTGCCAAGGAAACTCGTCAGGATATTCGCTATACTGCAAAAGATGTTCCCGCGGAAATATTTGAACAATCAATCAATAGTTTTTTTAATAGCGGGGGGAAAGGCGTCAATTGCACGGTTCCGCTAAAGGAACTTGCCTGGGAACGGGCAGACGAACGCACTCAACGTGCTGAAATCAGTGGCGCTGTCAACACGCTTGTATTACTGAACGATGGCAGAATTCTGGGTGATAATACCGATGGCGTCGGCTTGGTGCGGGATCTGACTGAGAATCTTAATATCTCTCTAATGGGGAAAAACATCCTGTTGCTTGGAGCAGGAGGCGCCAGCCGTGGCATCCTGTTACCTCTTCTCGAACAAAAACCCAGTAAAATAGTCATTGCTAACCGCACGATAGAAAAAGCCATCGCGCTGGCCAGTCAATTTACCGACTTTGGCCCAGTCTCGGGATGTGGCTATGATGCGCTAGGGGAAACCCGATTTGACCTGATTCTTAATGCAACTGCTGCCAGCTTGCAAAATGATCTGCCGCCACTACCTGATGGATGTCTTAAATCTGTCGGCTATTGCTATGACTTGGCCTATGGAAGCCAGCCGACCCCCTTCGTCCGCTGGGGCAATGAACACCACGCAAAAATTAGCACGGATGGCATCGGCATGTTGGTTGAACAAGCAGCGGAAGCATTTTTACTCTGGCGAGGCATCATGCCGTCAACGGTTCCAGTGATTGACCAGTTGAACAAACAGCGCGGAAAGGGCTGACTCGAGGACTACTTTCCGAGATTAGAGAACATACTACGGAAAGCCCATTTTGTTGGCCAGAGTTCCGACCATCTATACCTTTCGCGTTCAAGAATGCCCGTTTCGAGTGCGTAGATTTTCGCGAAAAGATGCGCGCTGAAAATGGGTGTTCTTGGGCGTAAGGGGCCGATTAGGTCTTTCGAAGATATTGATCTTTTAATGTCACATAATGCTCAAAAGAATAACGCAAGTGCTCCAATTCACTCGCTGTTAGCGGCCTTATTTGTCGGGCTGGGGTGCCAAGGTAAAGATAACCGCTCACCAACTGCTTTCCGGGCGGCACCAGACATCCCGCACCCACCATCACGTTATCCTGTATCACAGCCCCATCCATGATAACCGCACCAATACCAATTAAGCATTGATCGCCAATTGTACATCCATGTACAACAGCACGATGACCTATGGTGACACCCTTTCCAATTTTTAACTGAAAACCTCCGTCCGAAAACTCGCCATCGTGTGTAACGTGCAAAACGCAACCATCTTGTACATTCGTACCCGCACCGATCTTGATGGAATGTACATCGCCCCGTACCACAGCGCCTGGCCAAATGGAGACATCATCGGCGACTTTTACATCGCCAATCACAACTGCACTTTCGTCTATATAAACCAATTGACCCAGTTTTGGTGTAAAACCTTGAAATGTTCTTATTGCCACAATTAAATTCTCTTACAGTTAAATGATCTATTAGACGACTTCTGTCGAAGATTCAATCTCCTTGCCGGGTTTTCGTCCACTTTCCACGTTACGGCAATACTGTATATGCCTTTTTGATGCCTTAAAGCCAAACAAATCCCTGGGCAATCGGTTAGATTCTTTCCCAATAATCGCCTAAAAAGCGTTGTTTCAACGTAACATTAATAAAAAAACAGCAAAATAGACACTAAAGTCTATAATTTAACTAATATCCCTTCTGAACTGACCGCAAAACCACAAGCAACATTGATTTCCTGATATAGATGGTTTATACCTGCAGCAGTTACAGGCTTCCTCATCGCTGGTATTATATCCGCATGAGCAATTCATATTCGTGTGTAGAAGGCTTTTTATTTTCGTACAGCCCCGGGCGGCGGTACGAAAATACGACAAATTAAAAACCAATGAAGGTTAACTAAATATATAGAGGACAGAGTCACTGACATGTCGTGGTTAAAGAAAATACTACCCCATGAAGCCAAATCGGGTACAAAAAATGAAGAACTGTTAATTGGTTCTAAAAAGCTGAAGCCGGAATCTATCGCGATGGAAACCCTGCAACAGCTTTTTCCTGTCAGAAATTTGGGGGAAGATGCGTTAGCAAGTTTTGTGACCGAGCATAAATCGGAAGTCTTTGGTTCAGGCAGTGTTCTTTTCAATCAAGGTGGCAAGGAAGACTTCGTGATCTTTCTTCTGGAGGGTAAGGTACTCATTGAAACTGATGGCGGAAAAGATTACATTATTGAAGGCGGTACCTCAGAAGCAAATTTTCCCTTATCCAGTGGAAAATTCCAGAATGCTACAGCATACGCCAAATCTGATATCCGGGTACTCCGCACTTCCAATCGAATCATGCAGTGGAGCAATCGAAACTCTGATTCTTCTGAAATTCTTGATCAAATCAACTCTCGAAACCTGCCGGAAGAACTACGCCACAGCAACCTTTTTACATCTTTTCAGCAATGCATCAATGATAACGAATTAGAGTTTCCTACTCTGCCTGACATCGCAGTAAAATTGCGCAACGCGATGCAAAAAGATGATATTGGCATTGCTGATGCGGTTAGAATCATCCAGTTAGATCCAATTATTACCGCTAAACTGATTCAGGTTGCCAATAGTCCTCTATATATTGCAGCCAACCCGGCCAGCAGCTGCCAGGATGCCGTAAACCGTATAGGATTGATAGCCACCCGAAATCTCGTTACCAGTATTAGCCTGAAACAATTTTTTAAGACAAAAGACCCAAAACTGAAAAAACGAATACAAGAGTTATGGAAAAACTGTCTTCATATCGCCAGTCTTAGTTTTGTATTAGCAAAACTGACCAAAGTGGTTGAACCGGACACCGCATTTCTTGCCGGGCTCGTCGCAAATATTGGCGTTATCCCATTTTTGTCTTTTGTTGAACAGTTTCCTACTGAGTACTACAAAGAAGCGGATATTGACCTCGTATTACCTCAAGTTTCCGGGCCTGTTGGCTCTCTCATCCTTAAGCAGTGGGACTTCCCTGAAGAACTGGTCGACATTCCGAATATTTCAGAAAATTGGTATCATGATGAAGGCGATAACTTAAACCTGGGTGACATTATTGTGCTGGCAAAACTGCATTCTTTTATTGGATCGCGGAAAATAGCGGAAATGCCCCCCATTAACTCCATACCGGCCTGCGGAAAACTCGGTGACAACGCTCTTTCTCCAGAAAATTCACTAAAAAT
>JAZGGE010000240.1:0-3175 GCA_036480195.1 Methylococcales bacterium | reverse complement strand
CATTAGGGAGAAACAAATCCAGATCTCCATCCGCGTCATAGTCAAGCCAGGCTGCTCCACCTAAACCCTCACCACCCGCACGATTAAAGTTAATTATGTCAGATTGATCTTCAAACACGACCTTTTTCTTACCATGAAAACGCTTCGCATGAGCGTGTTGAAACACAAGGAAACATAACAAAACCCCAAACAATAAAAATTTTGAACCCTTTTTATAGTAATGATACATAATCAATCCCTCCCCGGATTTAATGGTTAAATTAAGACTTTCGATTGCTCTTAAAATCTGATCTGCTTCTCTGTATGCAAACAGGTCTTGCTAGGAGGCCGTCCGAGAATAGAGAACCTCCTGCGGAAAAGCCCATTTTGGCCAGAATTTCCGATCATTTTCATTAAATAGGCCATGGGTCTCTCTCGCTACAGTTTCTATTCTCGGACAACCTTCCTAGCCCTGGATTTGTGAGTCCAGGTCAAAATCAGTTTATACGGATTTTGACAGAATCATTTTCAAAGATTTGAAGAAAATAAAAAATAAGCAATTCTGCTCAAATCAGCCTAAGTTATTACTTATATTTATGTAAGTTTTTGCAAGTATCCTATACCTCTCGCGCCCAAGAATACTCATTTTCAGCACGCATCGTATCGCGAAGTGCGATGTTGTAGAACCTTGAAAGAGACCGCTGTGGAAACTAGAGCGTGTGCTCTGCGCCGCCATGGACTCATGTATCCAGGTATACCGTTCGAATCTACGAATAGGTGCTTAGACCGGGTATCGGTATTGGCTGGCGAACTTGATCAAAGCATTGTGGCCTCGAAGACCCAGTTTACCGCAGATATTGGCACGATGGTTCTGTACTGTTCTAATGCTAATGCTTAGCAACTCAGCGATGTCGTTATTGGTTTTGTAATCTGCGATTAATAAAAATATTTTGCGTTCGGTTGGTGTCAATTGATCCAGCCGGTTGTTTTGTCCAGTGAACGAGGATTCTGCTAAAACATGTGAGATAGCCGGTGATATGTAATGCTTACCTGCCGTTACAGCTTGCAAACAATCAATGAGTTCGGATTCGGCATTGTCTTTTAGAATATAGCCGAGCGCACCGAATTCCAATGCTTTGCGCAGATAAGTCTCATCGTCATACATCGTCAATAAGACAACGATTGGCCGAGTCCCCCAGTGGTTAATTTTAGCCAGAATATCCAAACCACTGAGAATTGGAAGTGCAATATCAAGAATCGCAATCGCTGGCATTGTATCGCGCAATGCGGTCATTGCCTTTTCACCATTATCGGCTTCGGCGATAACATGAAACTCACTGGTTTCCTGGATAATTTCGTATAAACCTCGTCGAAATATTGGATGATCATCAACGATCAGAATACTTTTCGTCATAGGGTTAATTTTGGACTAAAGGAATCCGGACTTCCACCGTTAAGCCGCTTGGATTCGAATTGAAGATATCAAAAGTTCCTGCAAGTAACTGTACACGTTCCTGCATGCTGGATAGGCCGAAAGCATGTGAAAAGTCTTTCCGTTCAAGCCAAATTGCATCAATACCCTGACCATTATCGCTAATATTCAGGGCAATTGCGTCATTATCGTGTACCAACGATATCGTAACTATTGCCGCTTCAGCATGACGAATTATATTTTTAACGGCTTCTTGAACAATACGATAGACATGCAATGCCTGATCTTTGGTAACTAAATGATCTATAGCGTCGATCTGGCAGTTCAAGCTAATCCCCGCATCGCTCAAGGTCTCATTGGCCACTGCTTCTATTGCAACCGCTAAACCTAATCGATCCAGCTGGTGGGGATGAAGGCGATGGGACAGGCGTCGCAGATCATGGATAGTTTGTTGCGTGACCTCCGAGACGAAATCCAATTGTTCAGCCAATTGTGGAGATGTGTCAGCCTTGATCAAACGGTGTAGTCGATTATTTACCACCATCAGGTTTTGACCAATACCATCATGGAGTTCATTGGAGACACGCCGACGCTCAGTATCTTGAGTAGCAATCAACTGACTGGAAAAATGACGTTTAGATTCCAACAAAGCCTGTTGTGCCATTGATTCCTGTTTCTGCAAAAGCTTTATCCTGCTGGCCAATGCCAATGCGAGGAGCACCGCTTCAGCGGCAACACCAAACTCAAATATATAAAGATTCCATTCCCAGACCTGCTTAGATAAACCAAACGCAATATAAATAGCCCACAGCATACAGGAAACAAATATGATATTTGCCAACCCAACAAAACGTGCGGGACGATAGCCATTTTTTACTGAAATGATAATAGCAATACCGGAAATACCAAATCCCACTATAGTCAGGAGGGGTGGAATGCTTGCCATTATTGAATAGTCCACGACAAATAGAGCCACCATCGCCAATAATAATACGAGGATACACCAGCGTATTGTCAGATCGAGTTTTGGCGCAATTTTTGGCGTATCCAGCAATCGGCGTATAAAGGTAAGAAAAGCAACCGTACCGGAAAGAGCAAAAGTCCACATCGCCCGGAGATTCCAGTTAGGCGAGTCAGGCCACAAATAGCGTACTGCGATCCCTGTATATACTGCGGTGAGCAACATCGTCGACACCAGATAGATGACATAGTGTAGATAGGCGGTATCGCGTAGTGACAAATATAAGAATAAGTTATAAAGAATCAAACCGGTGAATAATCCAAGGTACATACCCTGGAACAAGAGTATGTTGGATGCATGGTGGGCAAATGTTTCTTGCCGCCACAAACTTAGGGCGATGAGCATCGGATTGTCCCCTGCAACCCTCATGAAAAAGGGCGGACTATCAGTAGACAGGTTGGGAAGATGAAATACGTAGTATTGATGATCCACGTCCCGGCTGTGGTAAGGGTATTGTGCGCCCGTGGTGATTTTCTCCCAATGCGTATCTTCAGGCCAAAAAAAATCTACGCTGCCAAGCAAGGGCCAGGCAAGGGCCAGGAGCCAATCCTGACCGCAATCGGGTGGCATCATGGGTTTGATTCGAATCCAAAACGCCGAACGTGACATACCGAAATTGTTTCGACCCTCGATATTGGGTCGAAATTGTTCAGCGACATCCGGCTCGTTCACCTTTTCGATTGTTAATGCTCGACCAGGATCTTCTAAGACCGAAAATTGTGTGGTTAAGACTATCGGGTCAG
>JAZGGE010000239.1:0-10150 GCA_036480195.1 Methylococcales bacterium | reverse complement strand
CTCTAGCCATTGCTTTAGAACGGATCGCCTTGCTAAAAAGGTAGACTTAACTATCTTCCAATCAGTAAAAATTATCAACCAATATTTAGTCTGCTTTAGGCAGATTATTCCAGTCAGGAATCGATATAGTTTGACGGCTAAACTCTGCAATGAGGTTCATTTGAGCTGTTTCGGTCTTGTGCACTTAATTAAGGGTGGGTTGTAAGAGCATGGAGGACTACAAGGTGGCCAAGGGCACATGTCAGGTTGAACCTAATTAGGTAAGGCTGGTAGTGCAGTGAATTTTGTGGCACGATGCGTACGCATCAGATTCTCGATCATTAAATTCTGTAGTGAGAAGATGACTATAAAAAATCAAATAGTAATAGTTGTTATCTCCGATAATGAGTTACTAAATTATCTTAATAAAACAATCCAATCCTAGAAGGTATAAATACGTGTCATTTTTGAATAAGTTACTGGGCAATTCCAGTTTAAAAAATGCTATAGCTCAAACCAAGAAAGCAAGAAAGGCTGAGGGTGAAGAAGCCGAAAAACTATTGCAGGCTGCATGTAACAGTTATGCAGCTATTTCCGGCAAAAGTTCGTTGATGCAGGAAGCGTCTTATAATTGGGGCTTAACCCTGATGTATCTGGCTCAAACCAAAACCGGCGATGATGCCGCAAAATTCTATCAACAGGCAGGAGAGAAGTTTTCAGCTGCCGTGACGATCAAGCCACAATATATTGACGCTTTGATTGATTGGGGGGTTGCCCTGATGGGAGAAGCGCAGGCAAGTGGCGTCGATCCCGATCATTCATTGTACAAACAGGCGGAAGAAAAGTTTTTACGAGCCGATACCTTGCAAAACGGTGCGGGTGCTTACAATTTGGCGTGTATTCAGAGTCTCCGTGGTGATTATGATGCTTGTCAAAAATATCTGAAAATTGCCAGAATAAATTGGAAACTTCCCGAGCCGGAAGAAATGTTGAATGACCCGGATATTGCAAATGCCCGTGAGCAAGACTGGTTCCAGGAATTTCTGGATTCCTTGATGGCCGAAGAAGAAGTTCCGGTAGACGAGGTAACAAATTCTGAAGGCGAGCCCGAGGAGGTGGAAAAGACATAGCGAGTATACCGTCAACTAAAGGTTTGATGGATAAAAATATTATTACCGTTCCCACGCTCTGCGTGGGAATGCAGTTTGTGGCACTCCTGTGTCACAGGATGGGAAAGCGTCCAAGTATGAATTCCTACGCAGAGCATGGGAGCCATCATTCTATCTGCGAGATCGCAAACAAATTCGTTTTATCTTAATTGATTTGTTGCGTCTGGGGTGACGGAAACGCTATGGGTCATTGGTGTATCCAGGCTAATTCCTTTTTCCAATGAGGTTCGATAGGCCTCCCGATTTACGGCAAATGCTGCATCGTATAATCCAAATAGATTTTTAACCCAATAACAAAATCGCCATACGACCGCATGATCGCCATTTTCCAATAATTTTACGGCGAAGGGCTTCTCCTGATTGATCGATTTTTCCGCATCGCAAGCGCGTTCCCAGATAATGGCAAAAAAGCTTTCGATTTCCTCTATTGTGAAGCCATAACCGATTTTGAAATCAATGGTTTGCATGAGACCACTGCCGGGGCATTTACTCAATATCTCGATTTTGCTGCTGCGAAGCCTGGAGTTAGGCAAAATTATCTGATGCTTCGAGCGAAGGTCTCTGAATACAGTTTGGGTTAATGTTGTTTGAATGGTTATGGCAAGAAGGTCGCAGTCATCCACTTTGATAACACTGCCGGGTTCTATATTGCCATTGTAGAGCAGGATTAACCCGTTAATGTTGTCTGGCGCCCAAACATCTTTTGTAGAAAATGCAATGATGAGCAGTCCGCCTAAAACGCTGGTCGTTTTTAACCAGTCAGTCATGCCCCAAATATTGATAATGAACAATATTGTTGCAATCGTCGTTATAAAAACGATGAGCAGTCCGAAAATTTCTGACTGATACGTTTCGGATCGATGTTCGACATTGTCTATTTCCTTTGTTCGTCCATATTTAGCCAGAATCAATACTTTCAGAAAGTGTACGCCGAGGAACGCGAGTAACAACGTTAATCCGGTTTGCGAAAGTTGCTTGGCCCAATGGGAGAAGAAAAACTCCGAGATAAAAATGGTGAACAACAACAAGTTCGCGATTCTTAGCCCTCGAATACGATTTTTTATAGTGGCTTTGTCGGTACTGCGTTGGTAGCGGGATGCTATTGGCTTGGCGAAGATAAAAAGTACCAGGTTGACGCCGAGAACTGTGTAATCGATGGGAGAAAGGGTGAATAGAAAGTTAAAAAATTCCGTCATGGAGGATTCAGTTAAGTCAGAGATAGTCGCTGAAATTGTGACATGCTATTGTTCGTCTATCCAGTTTATTTCGGTTGCTGTTTTTTCGCCAATGATGCAGGCGCTCAGGTTTTCAGGTATGTGCGCTATTGTTGCTGATATTGCGATGCGACCGGCCATGATTTCTGCATGAGTCTGAGGATAGAGTGGTTGCTGCTGAGGAAATGCCAGTCCGTCCGGGGCAACAGGCAGGTTATTTTCTGTATATTTGTCAGTTGCACCCACAGTATGAAGTAGTTCATGGGCGATAATGATGTTGTTTTGTTGGGCTTGGCCTTTATCGGCATAAGCGTGAACGATACCAAGCAAACCCTTTTTCAGACCTAAGGAATGCGCCAGGGCTTGACCGGAAACCGGTTGGTGATAAATGACAAAGAGCCTGACACGGCCTTTATTTGATTCATCGTCGGGTGTATTACGATAGGCCCATAGTCTAAGACGGAGACTCCAGGCCATGATGGTTAAAATGTTGCCGTTAGAGTCTGGGGGGTTGGGTGGTAACGAGTCCACTTCGGAACCGAGTTGGCTGACGGTTGGTCGACTGGCAATAACGTCAAACTCTTCACCTTCCCGTTGCATGAACTGGTCGATTGCAACGAAATCTGCACTGTCCAGGGACTGAATGTAGCGGGTGGTTTTAGGGTGTTTGTCGCCATTAATGGGAAAGACCACAACTTTCAGGGATTCCAACCATGCTGTGGATGTGAGCCGCTGGGCCTGGGAATAGAAGGCCACAAATGCGAGCAATATAAGCAGGATGATAATTCGAAGCGCTTTGAACAGTGTGATAGTCATGGCTTAAGTTGGGGAGCAGGGTTTCGAAATTCTCCTGTACCGGGCATTGTTAAGGCCGGAATAACCATCATCGCGACCATTTTCACCACCATAATACACACCTAACAGTCCAACATTCAATTCTACTATAGACCTCAATAATGCCCTCTTGAAAATAGGTTTTGAACCCAGAAAGTATGAGGGGCTTTGGCGATCAATGGACATTCTGCAGAGCGGGCTGCCAGCCACCGCAACAAAAAATGATAGGATTAACAAGATCGCGCAGGATTTAGAGTGCGATTAAAAGTGAAGTAAGTTTTGAATCCCTGATCTCACGGAATTTGTTTTGTTGCCTTCGTTGGAGGGACTTTAGCCGCGATCTCGCCCGTAATCGCGGCTAAAGTCCCTCCAACGAAGAGAAGTCGCTATTCTAAGCTCAGAACAATATCCCATGAATGTCTATAACCTTTTGATTCACCGTGATGAGGTCAGGTAGTCTGCAGTTAGAAAAAACAAGAGTGTATTCGTTGAATCTGAAATGTATATCGCTGCATGGTAGGCGTTGTTTTTATAACCATGAAGGGCATGAAGATACTGAAGGGAAAAACTGCTGAAGGTACTTTCTGAAAACAGAGCGTACACTCTTCAAGTTCTTCATGCTCTTCATGGTAAAAATAGATAGCGTTTGGTATTTACTTCATTTTTAATCAAATCCCAGGGTTTACGTTATTAGATAACGACGGTGTCCTAAAGAGACCTGTAAATCTTGAAAAATCTTGGTAATCCTATCGAATTAAGAGAATGATTTTGACTGAAAATGGAGAGATCTGTACTATCAAGCTACGGCAAAATCTAAAAAGGCGAGATGGCCGACCATCTATCCTATTCGGGGGTATCGTATTGAGGACCGATATGATCGATTATCAAGCGAAAGACGTTAAAGAAGTTACTATCTTCGTGTCATCACCCGGAAATGTCCGGGACGAACGTGGTGCTCTCGAAAACGTGGTGCGAAAAGTCAACGACAATATGGGTCGGGAACGCGGCGTCGAATTCACGATCTGGCGTTGGGAAAAGGATGTTATTCCGCGCATCGGTTCGCAACCGCAGGATGTTGTTGATGATCAAACTCCTGGTTATGGTATTTACCTGGGTATTCTCTCCGCCCGCTTTGGGACGCCCACCGAAAAATACGGCTCGGGGACAGAAAAGGAATTTCATGACGCATTGAAACAATGGGGTGAAAAAGGAACGCCTTGGATTCTGTTTTATATCAATGACAATCCCGAGATTTCGAGAAAATCAGATGATGCCAAACAATACGTTAAAGTCTGTGAGTTTACGGAAGAACTTGAAGCCTTGGGCATCGTTGGCAGCTACAAAGGAGTTTGTGGTGGTGAAAAGGCTTTTTCGGAACAGGTTGAAGGGCATCTGAATAAATTGCTTAGGGAGGAGTTTCCGGCTACATCCAACGACATCTCCTCGAATATTTCTGGTCAGGGCAAAGATAGCAAGGAAGCTACGGTTATTCCCCAGGTCTATCTGGACTGGCTGATCGGCCAGTGCCGGGATGTTGAAACTCTGGGTCTCGAAATCAAAAAAGGTCATGCCGCACGGTTAAAAAATATATACGTTCCCCTGACCACTTCTTCTGGAGAGGATTCCACCAGTTCGTCCAAGCACCGTACGGAATTGGATCATAAACCGGAAAAACCACAACTCCTGCTAGCGTGTTTAAACCGGGAGTCGCTGTATGTACCCGGTGCGGCTGGTTCCGGAAAATCCACCTTTTGCCGGTGGGTAGCTTGGCTGGCGTGCCACAGTGATCTTCCCAGATACAATGAGCCGGTCGTCGAGGAATACGTGGAATCCTATCCCGAAAATTTCAGGCAGCGATTGCCTTTATTTATCAGACTCAGGGATTTCTGGAAGTACCTGAAACAAACCGAGGCAACCGAACTGTCACGGGCTCAATTCGAAAAAATACTGGCAGCGTGGTTCGGAGCTATACAACCGGAAGGCCTCCAGTGGTCTGAAGTGCAAGCCCATTTGGAGGCAGGATCAGCGCTGATTATCATCGACGGTGTCGACGAAGTGCCGGTCGCCGAGGGAGCGAGCGATAATACTTGGCATCCTCGCGCCCGGCTGTTGTCCGCCTTATTCAATACTGTACCCACCTGGGAAAAACGAGGAAACCGGATCTTGATTACCAGTCGACCCTATGGTTTGAGTCCTGACGAGGTTCATCGTCTCGGCATAGGACGGGCGCCGATCGCTGATTTGCCGGAGCCGATGCAAGCACTCCTGGCCCAGCGCTGGTTCCTGATTCTTGAAGACGATGCGGCCATCGCCCGCGATACCGCATCGGAACTGTTCGGCCACATCCCCGACCGGGAAGAGCTTGATCAATTGATCGTCAATCCCATGCTGCTTACCGCCTTATGCGTCATCTATAACGAGGGCAAACGCCTGCCCCAGAATAAATATGACCTCTACCAGCGGATAATCGATACCACTCTCTATCATCGCCATCAACAGGTAGATATTATACGCGCCCGGTTGGCGGTGATCGCTTATGGTATGCATACTGGAGAGGGTTTAGGCGAGCTACGGGCCACGCCCCAGGCTGAAGTGACCTGGAATGAAATCGAGCGTATGTTGCAGACCTATCTTGATCAGAACCTCTGGTCTGAAAGGGGGTTTCGGGACGTAGTGGTGGCACTGGACGAACTGCTTTCTGACTCCGGATTACTGTTACCACGCCCCGATCGGCGCGCCGGCTTCTATCATTTGTCCTTTCAGGATTTTCTCAGTGCCCAACGCCTGTTGGATCTGCAGCAAGATTCTCTGCTGGAGATGTTTCAATCCCGGGCAGAGGCACCCGAATGGCGTCAATGCTTGAGCTTCGTCTTTGGCGGACTCTTGGCGAGAAATACCAGCCCGGAGCGCGCCGGTCGCCTGCTTAATGATTTGCTCGACAAAACCGATTTGAACTGTCCGGGTCTGGCGGTAGTTACGGCCGATTGTCTGCGCATTATTAGCAGCCGGGGTTATGATGTCCAGGAATCGCGCCTGACGGGTTTTATCAGATTGTGTCAGGAAGCCATCGAAAAGGAGATTGCGCTAACGGAACGGCATTTACTGGCACAGGCCCTGGGACGATTAGGCAAAGGCGATCCACGGATTCAGCCTGACCTCCGTGACCATTCCGGTTCGGGTTTCGTGCCCATCGATACGGGGACTTATCGTCTGGGCGATAATCTCAAACACCATAAAATAGTAAAATCTTTTTCCATTACTCGCTATCCCGTGACCAACAGCCAGTTCGCACTGTTTATCGATGATCAAGGCTATCAGACCCGCTCGTTGTGGTCCAACGTGGGCTGGCAATGGTTACAGGAGAATAAATTAAAACAACCCCGATATTGGCGGCAAAGCAAGTGGAATGCAGATAACCAGCCGGTGATCGGTGTCTCGTTCTACGAGGCCGAAGCCTTTTGCCGATGGGCCGGTGGCCGTTTGCCCACAGAACAGGAATGGGAAGCGGCTGCTCGCGGGCCGGATGGCCTGGAATATCCTTGGGGCGATTCCGATTCGTGGCGGGATGGCATCTGTAACACCGCCGAGTCAGGCTTGAATGTGACATCTCCGGTGGGCCTGTTCCCCGGATCCCGATCCAGAAATTACGAGCTGGAAGATATGGCCGGCAACGTCTGGGAACGGTAGTTACGTTGAAGACAAGGGCGAATAAACGTTCATTCAGGAGATAACATCACGACCTCCAGTAAAACTAGTTTCTGTGTTGAGAGTTATCGTCAATACGCTGTATTGACAATTATTCCGCAAACTAATAATCTTAAGGAGTGAAAAAAACTAAGCAGCTACAGATCAGAGTGACCCCCGAAGAAAAGCAGCAAATCGAGCGCGCTGCCGGGCGGGCTGGTATGGAGGTTTCAAAATGGGTGTTGGGCAAGTTAGTACCAAAACCAAGTGCTAGTTTTCGAGAACTCTGTGCTGACCTATCAAAAAGTAATAATCCTTCATTTATTCTAGCGGAATTCAACGATTTTCTAACCAAACTCAGTAATTCAGAACTCGAAGCTGCGGTTTCTGACACCCCTCAAAGCAGACTCGGTCCCTACTTATCAAATTACCTGGCCGCAATGATCGAACAGGAAATGACTAATCGAGGGCTTAAAACGCCAGGTTGGACAAAGAAGATCTTACCGCTCGATGAACCGGTATTTGCCTCTGAGCTGTTAAGTCTACGATTATATCTTCTAACCCATTCCCTTCCTTCATTTCGGAGAAGAAATATCTTTGTTGATAGCAGCGTTGGGGCGCGAGTCTAATGTCCCTTAGCGTTAGCGACATGAAAAGGCTTTTTGGGCTATTAAACACAGAACTTGTACGGGAGAATAATTCTGGCGAACTGTATCTCGTTGGTGGAGCCGTAATGTGCTTAGCCTTCGGTGCCCGAGCTTCAACCAAAGATGTAGACGGTTTTTTTCGGCCGACTACTATTATTCGAAAAGCGGCCTGTCGGGTCGCTCTGGACGCTCAAATTTCCGAGGACTGGCTAAACGATGCGGTAAAAGGGTTTCTAAGCAATGAAGGCGAGTTCTCGGAGTATCTTGAACTGAGCAATCTAAAGATCATGACTGCAAGACCAGAATATCTACTTGCCATGAAATGCCTGGCAATGAGACTTGGTGAAGAATTTCACGATGAGGCCGATATTAGATTTCTACTTAGATATTTAAACATCAGCTCATATGCACAAGCTCTCAAAATTATTGAAAAATATTATCCGAGAGAACTATTTCCACCAAAGACGCTATATGCCCTGGAGGAGTTGCTTCCATGATCATCTGTCTCCTGATTTTGTAAGTTCGGCCGGTGTAGAAAACCAGATCAACCAAACCGAAAGTATCCATTCATCCGTCCTTAACGACATTGATCGTAGACCCTCTTTCGTATTTGAATGTGAGAAGTGTCACAGCTCTTCCTCTATCCACCAATTTCACTTTGCAACCGGCGGCTTCTCCATCGGCAATTTAGCCTTCTTCCAGCCAGACATATGGCCTTCCAGGTAAAGTATATTATCGTATCCCCCAAGGCTGAATGCCAGTTTGGCGATGCCGGCTCTTGGGCCATGCTCGCAATAAAGCACCAACGGCTTTTCTACAGGGGAGGGCACGTCATCAGTCCTGGAGAAAGCAGCCCAAAAAGGAATATGGATTGCTCCAGGTACATGCCCTGATTGATATTCACTTTCTGAACGCACATCAATAATGGTGGGTGCTTGGTGGGTTTTGATCTGCTGGAGCAGATCGTGCTGAGAGATATGGGTTTGACTATTCGAGGCGCATCCGGTCATATATAAAAATACCAAAAAGAGAAAGAAAGGCAGAGCTAAGCTAATTAGTCGTTGAGGTTGGTGGTTCATTCGGTCGCTGATAGTAGGTTAGTTGGGAGTCAAAAGCAAAATGACTTCTTCCGCCGGGGTATTGGGCTTAATATAGAATCCACGCATTTCCAATACACCTTTGGTGTCGAGGGAAATGATCAGGGATAAAACATCAGGGTAGTTTGCCTGCTCAATATCCGTTGTTGAGGGCGTTGGAGCGCTGGTGGGGTGGGAATGATAAATAGCAAATAGCTCTTCATCGTTTTTCCGTATTTTTCGCAGCGCATCAATTTGCTCTTTGGCATCCATGTTAAAACGGTGTGTGGGGTCATCCGCAGTATTTTTTATGGGATAACAGTCTGCCGGAGCGCCTTGGCGGCTTCCTATCAATCCGCATACCTCTGAATCAGGGGATGATTGAGCATGGTGCAGTACCTGATTGATAATCTTTCTAGGGATTTCTATTTCCGTTTTTTGCATTTCTCTATACTTAACTTCGGTAGCAATAATTAGCGGTTTTTCCTTAAGATACCAAAAGAGGCAGGATTACGATAGCGGGTCTTGTTGAAAGGTATCTACTATTTCCATTGAGCACTCGTGACTCGAGGGTGGTTTTGCAGGTCCCTGTGTGTCGTAATATTGTGAAAGTCGTTGTTCAAACAAATTCCCCGGACTCCATCTTGTTGATTGAATCCATGTTCGAGAAGGATATTACCACTTGGCTTAATCCAATATCGGGCATCGTGGATTATCCGTCGAATGGCATCAAGACCATCGCTTCCAGACACCAATGCTAAAGGCGGTTCAAATCGAATGTCAGAATCGGTGAGATGAGGATCGGTATCTTCAATATAGGGCGGGTTGCTGACAATAAGATCGAAAAGGTGTGGATTTAGGCTATCGAACCAGTCACTGTATTGGCAAGAAATATTTTTCGTCTGATGGGCTTCGGCATTTGCTGTTGCGATCGTAACAGCGGCAGGTTCTATATCTACCGCTACGACTTGGCATAGAGGTCGTTCCAGAGCTAAGGTTATACCGATAATGCCGGAACCCGTCCCCAGGTCTGCAATAGAAAACGGTCTTTCCAGAGGAATGCGGTCGAGAGCAAGTTCGATCAGGAGTTCTGTTTCGGGTCTGGGGATGAGTGTGTCAGGGGAGACTGTAAAACTACGTGACCAGAATTCCCGCGTTCCGGTCAAGTAAGCGACAGGTGTTCCACCCGCGCGGTTTTGGATCTGCTGATGGATGGTATCCAGATCAGGTTTGGTGACTTCCCGTTCCGGCCAAGTGTAAAAATAGGATCGATCCTTGCCAAGGATGTGGGCAATAAGAACCTCTGCGTCGAGGCGGGCGGTGGGGCTGGTTTTCTCAAGCAGGACACTGGATTCCTTGAGGAGATCCTGTAATGTCATGGGTGTTTATTTCTACCCGTCTTCGCTGAGTTGGGTCAGAAGTTCCGCTTGGTGTTCACTAATCAAAGGATCTATGACTGTTTGTAGATTGCCCTGGAGGATTTCATCGAGTTTGTATAGCGTCAGGTTGATACGGTGGTCAGTCAGTCGTCCTTGGGGGAAGTTGTA
>JAZGGE010000238.1:0-9135 GCA_036480195.1 Methylococcales bacterium | reverse complement strand
GAGCTTTACAGCTTCAAAACTCCTTCTGGCATCATCGGCAACGTTAGCACCTGGGAATTCAAAGGTAAACAGTATGTCGGTGTTCTTTCTGGTTTAGGAGGTTGGGCCGGTATCGGCATGGCCGCTGGACTTGAAGGCGACACTGAAGGTCTTGGTGCTGTAGGTGCTTACAGAAGCTTACAGACTTATACTCAATTAGGCGGTGTACTTACGGTATTTGCCTTGCCAAAATAGACTGAGAATTTAAAGCAGTCTGAATCAACAAGAAAGCCCCAGTCGAGATATCGGCTGGGGCTTTCTCTTTTTTTGATTCTGCAAAATAGGGAATTAATTTGTTAAACTGGCACTCTGTCCAACCCGCCCCAATCAAACCTAGGATATTCTGAAATGCGTGCTATTGTTTCCAGCTTATTTGTTCTATCAATTCTATTTTCTGACATATCCTTATCTGCGGGGGAAGCGTTTAAGATTTGTGCAGACCCAAACAACCCACCTTTCTCTAACCGAATAGGCACTGGATTTGAAAACGTAATAGGTGAAATGTTCGCTGAAGAAATTGGCCAATCAACCGAGTATAGCTGGTTCCCTCAACGGATAGGATTTATCCGCAACACCCTCAAAGCCAAACTACCAGACAAAGATGAATACAAGTGTGATGCGGTCATGGGTGTTCCAACGGGTTATGAACTGACCATCACAACAAAACCTTATTACCGTTCAACCTATATGCTGGTAATCCGTAAGGATAGAGGATGGGATGATATCGCCAGTCCCATTGACCTGACTGAGTTGGATCAAGAGCGGCAAGCTAGTCTCCGTATAGCAATGTTTGATCGAGGACCCGGTACCGCATTCTTAAAAAACTATGATTTGCTTGAGCAAGGCGTCCCTTATCAGTCGATGACCGGCAATCCTGATACAAACACCGCAATGACAATGGATCAAGACCTGAAATCGGGCAAAATTGATATGGCTATATTGTGGGGACCAATGGCTGGCTATGTCATTTCCAATAGCCCACCAGGAAGCTATAATACGCTTCCAATGAATTCAGTACCCGGCATCAGATTCCATTTTCCAATTTCCATGGGGGTTCGCCATGGTGATGAAGAACGTAAGAACCAGCTTGATGAATTTATTGATAAGAATCAGGCTAAAATCACAGAATTAATGGAAAAGTATAATATCCCATTAGTTGACGAAAATGGGAGATCGATCGATTAGTTTCCTCGCGAACATCGAAAGCGTTAAGTGATGGCTGCGTAATGCCCGATCCAGATTATAGTTTTATTACCATGAAGGACATGAAGACATTGAAGGAAAGAGAATTCTTGATTATGAACTAAGAATTAATCTTAAACTTCATGGTAAAAAAATAGCATTACTTGGAATCAACGCCCTTTTTGGAAAACAGTCTTATCGCATCCTTGCTCTACCGATTACTTCAGAGCCATTCGAAAGCTGTAATCCAACCAACCCACAACAAATATCCAAAAGTACACTCCACTCGTCTCCTTTTTCGATACCTTTGATCAGGCGGTCAGCACGGGCTGAAAGCTTGACTAAACTCATTAATTGCGGCAAAGCGAGACGTTTTACCGCATGACTATAAAGTGGTTTACGCTTATCCCAAACATGGCATCTCCGCAACGCTTCATCCAAGGCTACTCCCTGATTACGTTGGAAACAAATCTGTTCGAGTGTCCGGACTTCCTTGGCTAAAGCCCACAAGACAACAGCTGAAGCTACTCCTTCTTGCCTGAGACTAACCAAAATTGTTTTTGCTTTTCTGACATCGCCTTTTAGTACGCAATCGGCCAATTTGAATACGTCATATCGTGAACTAACAGCCACAGCTTCATCGATGACTGTAGCGCTAATCTTGCCACCGCCGAGCAATACGAAAAGCTTATCAATTTCCTGGGCAGCTGCCAATAAATTGCCCTCGACCCGGTTTGCAAGAGTTCGCAACCCATCGTTATCAGTCTGCAGCCCTTTCATCAACATTCGCTTTTCCAGCCATTTGAGAAGTTGCTGCCCTTCAAGAGGCCAAACTTGTATGATTACACCAGCCCGATCCAACGCTTCGAACCAGACAGCCTTTTGTGCTGATACGGCTAATTTCCCAAGGGTAACAAGTAACAGGGTATCTTCAGGCGACCACTGAATATACTGCAGCAGCGCCTTTCCGCCTTCTTTTCCCGGCCCCTTGCCAGACAGACGCAAATCCAACACCCGCCGTTCCGAAAAAAGTGATTCAGATTCTACTGCTTGGAGAAAAGTAATCCAGTTAAAATCAGGTTCGGCAAAAAACACCTCACGACCGATAAAGCCTGCCTGACTCGCCGCTCTTCGTACTAGATCAGCTCCTTCTCCCAATTGGTAGGGTTCGTCACCGCTAAAAACGTAGATTGAGGCCAGGCCTTTGTTTAAGGCCGATGGCAATTGCTCTATCTTTAAGCGCATTAACTTCCCTTATTCAACGCTGCATTGGCTCGATCCATAACGCGTCTGACAGCTTCTTTATGCATCTCCCTTCGAATCGTTGCTTCCTCATCCGATTTGCCAATGACATCGACCTGATCATTGAAATACTCCTTGGTGATGGTAACCTCCTGTGGAGATACCAATTCCTTTCCATCGCCTTTTCTAAGGGCAAAACGCAACCGATAAATGAGCCTGAATTCGTTTGCTTTACCTTGGTTGTCCAATGAAATCACTCGCCGATCCTCTTTCTGATCCAGGATAGCAATAATTAGTCCAGCATCTTTAGGATCATGGACAATTCTCCCTTCCCCATAGGCTAAATGGGTCTGCAAATTCTGGACGAGTTCGCTTATCGGCGAAACCCCTTCAATGTATACAGACTGCATGCCCGCTGGTAGATCAACGCTGTTTCGAAGCTTGAATCCACACCCCGTCAACACAAACCCCACGACCAGCCCAATTATGGTTTTATTCATTGGCTAGACCACAATATTAACTAATTTTTTTGGTACCACAATAATCTTACGAATGGATTTATCCTGAATAAACCGCTGAATATTTTCTTCCGCCATTGCAGCTTTCTCAATTAAATCCCGGTCTGCATCCATAGCCACATGAATTTTACCCCTCAGTTTTCCGTTAACCTGGATCACCATTTCAATCGAATCCTGAACCAGCGCAGCCTCATCAATTTTTGGCCAGGGCGCATCTAGTACCGGGTTATCATGGCCTAAATTCTTCCACAACACATGACAAACATGGGGAATAATAGGCGCTAACATCAGCACAACTAACTCCAAAGCCTCTTGGTGGACAGCATAGCCCTGCTCACTCTCGTCTTCGAATTTCGCCAAGCCATTCAAAAGTTCCATATTGGCGGCAATCGCTGTATTAAATGTATAGCGGCGACCCACGTCATCAGAAACTTTACGTAGTGTTTCGTGTACTTGCCGCCGCATGGCTTTTTGGTTTTCGGCTAGACCATCGACATCCAGAGGTTTGATCTGTCTCTTGTCATCAAGATGGTTTGCAGCTTGCTTCCAAAGCCTTTTCAGAAACCGAAAACCTCCTTCCACCGCGCTGTCAGACCACTCCAGTGATTGCTCTGGAGGTGCGGCAAACATTGTAAACAAGCGTACTGTATCCGCTCCATATTTCTCTATCAATTGCTGGGGATCCACAGTATTTCCCTTGGATTTGGACATCTTGCTGCCATCCTTAAGCACCATTCCCTGAGTCATCAGATTAGCGAAAGGTTCATCGTTCTCTATAAAGCCTTCATCCCGCAACAACTTGTTGTAAAACCGGGCGTAAAGTAAATGCAGAATTGCATGCTCGATCCCCCCCACATACTGATCCACCGGCAGCCAATACTTAGCCCGATCATCCAGCATAGCCGACTTGCAATCAGGACTCGTGAAGCGAGCAAAATACCAGGAAGATTCCATGAATGTATCAAATGTATCGGTCTCTCTTACTGCCTTATTACCGCATTTTGGACAATTAACATTCCGGAACGAATCCAATTGTGCTAATGGTGAACCCGAACCATCAAGGACAACATTTTTCGGCAGCTCAACGGGTAGATCACTCTCGGGAACCGGTACGGTACCGCATTGATCGCAGTAAATCACCGGTATGGGTGTACCCCAATAACGTTGCCTGGAAACCCCCCAATCCCGCAACCTGTAATTGACTCGCCGCCGGCCTTTGCCTTCGGATTCCAGTTTGCCAGCAATAGCATCGAAGGCCTGCTCTGATGTCAATTGATCAAATTCGCCAGATTGACCTAGTACGCCTTTTTCAATAAACGCTTGTTGACTTAGATCCGCTTCATTTTTATCGGTTGTAGGATAAATCACTTGCCGAATGGGAATTCCGTATTGCTGAGCAAATTCATAATCACGCTGATCATGGGCCGGTACAGACATTACCGCACCGGTACCGTAACCCATCAATACGAAATTGGCGACCCAAATTGGGACTTCTTCGCCACTGATTGGGTGTATCGCCTTCCAACCGGAATCCACCCCTTTTTTCTCCATAGTTTCCATAGCCGCTTCCGATGCTTGAAGCGTTTTACAGAATTCCACAAATGCTGCGACTTTCTTATTACCTTCCACTGCCTTTTGAACGAGGGGATGCTCAGCGGCTACCGCAACATAGGTTACACCCATCAATGTATCAGGTCGGGTGGTGTAGACCCGAAGCGGTTCCTCCATCCCTGCCACCGTAAAATCCAGCTCTACGCCTTCTGACCGCCCGATCCAGTTTTGCTGCATAGCACGAACTTGCTCCGGCCAACCCTCCAGTGACTCTAATGCTTCCAACAGCTCGTCTGCATAGTGTGTAATGCGCATAAACCATTGCGAAATTTCTTTGCGCTCAACCGGTGTTTCACACCGCCAACAGCAGCCATCGATCACTTGCTCGTTGGCAAGTACAGTCATATCGTTGGGACACCAGTTAACGGGAGCTGTTTTTTTGTAAACCAGGTTTTTTTCGAGCAATTTAATAAAAAACCACTGCTCCCAACGATAATAATCGGGATCACAAGTTGCCAATTCCCGCGACCAGTCATATCCGAATCCCAGTTGTTTTAACTGGTCACGCATATACTCAATGTTCTCATAGGTCCAATCCGCTGGATGCACGCCATTTTGCATTGCAGCGTTCTCCGCGGGCAAGCCGAAGGCATCCCATCCCATCGGCTGCAAGACGTTTTTGCCCAGCATCCGCTGATAACGGCTAATAACATCCCCAATCGTGTAATTTCGGACATGCCCCATGTGCAATCGGCCACTCGGATACGGAAACATGGACAGACAGTAGTATTTTTCCCTTTCGGGCTGTTCTGTCACCCGAAAAACACTATGGGTCTCCCAATAGTCTTGGGCTTGTTGTTCTACTTCAGAGGGCTTATAGATTTCGTCCATATAGGGTCGATAGTAGCTAGTAAAAAAGGTTAGAATACAAAAGCTCGGTGGAAACAGGAAGGTATATACCTTTAGCGTTTGAGAATACTCCGTTTAGAGTGCGTCAGTTTTTGTGAAGGGCTAGACGCAAAGGCGTAGCAATAGCAGGCTATTGGAAGGCTTTGCAACGACGTCATTTGCAAAAACAGACGTGCTATAACTGGGATATTCTTGAACACGAGAGGTATATTAACCTAATAGAGGTAAAATCCTGTTTATTTCAATCTTGAAGGGGGAAATTAAGAGTAATGCGCAGAGTTATCTTTAATCAAAAAGGCGGTGTCGGAAAATCAACGATTACTTGTAATCTGGCTGCAATCAGTGCGTCCCAAGGTAAAAAAACACTGGTGGTTGACCTCGATATCCAGGGCAATTCGACACACTATTTACTAGGTCGCAATTTCACTGACCAGGATAAGACCATAGCACACTTCTTCAAGGAAAGCCTGAGTCGCAATCCCTTTGGACAAGGTCTTGATATAGATAATATTATCCACCAAACTCCCTTTGAAAACCTGGACATACTTCCTTCACATCCGGAACTGGAAGTCCTGCAAAGTCGTCTGGAATCCCGTCACAAAATCTATAAATTTCGGGAACTGCTTGATCAGTTAAAAAAGTACGAGTGTATTTATATCGATACACCGCCGATATTGAATTTCTACAGTCTGTCTGCATTAATCGCTGCGGATCATTGCTTAATCCCCTTCGACTGTGACGCCTTTTCCCGCGAAGCTCTTTACTCACTGTTGAGTATTATTGGTGAAGTTAAGGCAGACCACAACGACAAATTGAACATCGAAGGGATTATTGTAAATCAGTTCCAAAAACAAGCCAAGTTACCCCGGCAACTCGTTGAGGATCTGATATCGGAAGGCCATCCAGTGCTGGAAAATCATATTTCTGCTTCAGTTAAAGTCAGAGAATCCCATAGCGTTTCGAAGCCTTTAATACACTATGTACCGCACCATAAGCTTAGCGATGAATTTGTGGCTCTACATGATGAAATACACAGCAACTGATTGGTGTTTCCAGGTTCACTCTCCAATACACGCCAAAGTATGGGGCAGTTGGCTTGAATATGGCGGAGATAGAATTTAGGCCAAAGTCTGCTCTGCCAATTCTTCGCGCTTAATAAGCTCATCCAGATTTGACAATGTCTCCAGCAATGCTTTGATCTTGTCGAGAGGCCATGAATTAGGGCCGTCGCTTTTCGCCTGTTCAGGATCGGGATGGGTTTCCAAGAACAATCCGGCAATACCCACCGCGACTGCGGCTCTTGCCAATACGGGCACAAACTCCCGCTGCCCCCCTGACACAGCTCCCTGCCCCCCCGGTAACTGAACAGAGTGAGTTGCGTCAAAAACAACGGGGCAATGGGTTTCCCTCATCACAGCAAGGGAACGCATATCAGAAACAAGATTGTTATAACCGAAAGATACCCCACGCTCACACACCATTATTGCGCTATTGCCAGTTGCTTTTGCTTTATCCACTACGTTTTTCATATCCCAGGGGGCAAGAAATTGTCCCTTCTTAATATTGACCGGCAGATTTTGTGCTGCGACATTCTTAATGAAATTAGTTTGGCGACAAAGGAAAGCGGGAGTCTGCATAACATCTACGACGCTGGCGACTTCAGCCAATGGAGTATCCTCGTGGACATCGGTCAAGACAGGCACGTTAATTGTTTTTTTTACCAACTCCAGGATCCTCAAGCCTTCTTCAACCCCCAACCCACGAAAACTTTCATGGGAAGACCGGTTAGCTTTGTCAAAAGAGGATTTATATATGAATGGAATCCCCAATTGTTGAGTAATTTCTTTCAGTTCCCCCGCTGTATCAACTGCGAGCTGTTCACTCTCTATCACACAAGGCCCGGCAATAACAAATAAGGGGTGTTCTAAACCCACTTCAAACCCACAAAGTTTCATCGCTTATCATTTCTCCTATTTACGATTTTCAAAAGCCGCACGGACGAATCCCGAAAAAAGAGGATGTCCATCCCGCGGTGTTGAGGTAAATTCGGGGTGAAATTGGCAGGCTAGAAACCATGGATGACCCGCTATTTCCACCACTTCCATCAAACGACCATCAATGGATTTACCTGAAATCCTCAGACCGGCGCTTTCAAGCTTTTCGAGATAGTGATTATTGAACTCATAGCGATGCCGATGACGCTCAGTTATCACATCCTTTCCATAAAGTGTGTGGGGCAAACTGCCAGATATAAGCTTGCATTGCTGGCCACCGAGCCGCATCGTCCCACCCAAATCAGAATTGGTACTTCGTTGTTCAATATCACCCGCTTCAGTCTGCCACTCAGTGATCAATGCGATAACAGGGTGTGGTGTATTGGCTAGAAATTCTGTGCTGTGCGCACCCTCCAGACCCGCCACTTCACGGGCAAATTCGATCACTGCGACTTGCATCCCCAGACATATCCCCAGGTAGGGAATGTTATTCTCTCTCACATACTTAACAGCTGCAATCTTCCCCTCAATGCCCCGCTTACCGAACCCACCTGGCACCAATACCGCGTCGCAACCTTCCAATAATTTTCCACCCTTATCCTCGATTTCTTCAGAATCGACATAACTGACATTAACCCGCGTTCGCGTATGAATTCCAGCATGCACTAGTGCTTCTGTTAGCGACTTATAGGCATCGGAATGATGAACATACTTCCCAACTAAAGCAATGGTGACCTCACGCTCCGGATGATTCAATTCCCAGACGACTGTTTCCCACTCGGATAAATTCGCTGGTGTCGCATCGAGGCGCAACCTCTCAACAACAATATCATCCAATTCCTGCTCGTGCAGCATCATTGGAATACGGTAAATGGAATCGGCATCTGCCGCGCTAATAACGGCTTTTTCCACCACATTAGTAAACAGGGCAATTTTACGCCGTTCACTGGCTGGAATAGGTTTTTCTGATCGACACAGGAGGATATCCGGTTGGATACCAATAGATCTCAACTCCTTGACTGAGTGCTGAGTCGGCTTGGTTTTTATCTCACCTGCACTACGAATATAGGGAACCAGGGTTAAATGAATAAAAAGAGAGTTCTCTTCGCCCAGCAATACCCGCATCTGCCTTATCGCTTCCAGAAAGGGTAACGATTCAATATCTCCGACTGTTCCACCGATCTCAACAAGCGCTACGTCGTATCCTTCAGCGCTCAGTTGGATCATGCGTTGGATTTCATCGGTAATATGGGGGATAACCTGAATAGTTTGCCCTAAATATTTACCTCGCCTCTCATTGCGCAGTACATTTTCATAGATTTGCCCCGTGGAAAAGCTGTTCTTCTTTGTCAGGGAGGTACGAACATATCTTTCGTAGTGCCCAAGATCCAGATCTGTCTCAGCACCATCTTCCGTAACGAACACTTCACCGTGCTGAACTGGACTCATAGTACCTGGATCTACATTGATGTAGGGATCCAGTTTAGTCAGGATAACATTAAGCCCACGAGCTTCCAATATTGCGGCCAAAGATGACGCAGCAATTCCTTTTCCTAGCGAAGAAACCACCCCGCCAGTAATAAATATAAACTTAGTCATGAAAACTGGTTTGCCTGCTTGCTATTCATTGACACGGTAAAGAGTCAGATTAAATGACGGTTAGTTGCCCCCGTCTTCGAATTTTCAGCCTCCTAGGAGAC
>JAZGGE010000237.1:0-2759 GCA_036480195.1 Methylococcales bacterium | reverse complement strand
TTTTGTGACCTCTTCTTAAATATTAGAGGCGACAACTAGCCTGACACAGGGGGTAGGTGAAGCCTCTTATAGAGCTGATGAGAATAGCGTTCGCTGTGCTGCTGGCGCTAAACCGGGTGAGACCGGGGTTATTAATAATGACTCCACCCGCGATGGGATTAAATACAATGTTCGTACGCCGCTCAACTATGACGCAACCATAGCGCATCCGCTGTTAATGGTTTACCCGCCAGCGAAAAAAAACCATTTTGATACTGAGAAGTTTACTGATTTAACCCGCCAAGCCACGACCGCAGGCTTCGTGGTTTCTTATGCGGATCATCGCGCTTTTTCACCCGCGGAATTGATCGAACTGTCCACTATTCCTGGTTTAGTTGCTAAAAATTGGTGTATTGACCAAAAACGAGTTTTTTTTACCGGCCATTCAGACGGTGGAACGGTCTCTATGGCGCTAGCTTTCATGGGTGGTACAAAGCATATTCCAGCGGCTACAGCACCAAGCGCAGCGGGCATCAGAGGAGCTGATTTAGCCGGCCGTAAATGTCCTGCGCCGATTCCGGTGATGGTGATGCACAGTACCAACGACACGCTGTTCCCGGGATACGGCATGGAAACCAATCTCTGGTGGGCGTCTTGCAATCAATGTGATTTGAATTCGACAGAAACACTGGACAATGGCTGTATTTCTTACAACGGTTGCGCCAATGATGTGCAGGTTTTGTATTGCGAGGGCAATGGTTCCCATGCTGAGTGGCCTGGTGTTAACGATGCTACTATTGACTTTTTTACCCAATCGGCGAGTAAAAATTAAACCACATGTCGAAAAGTAAAAAAGAGCTGCGGTTATTGACGGGTCGCTAAATAGTGCCTGACCGATAATGATATTTCCACAATAATACAATGACTTATGGTAAAACAACAGTCTGAAGATTCGGCAACCTCAATTTCAACAGTTGTTTGCAAAAAATCATAACTGATTGATAATCAATAATATTCAATATTTTAGGTTGAATTGATTCACGACCGAATCTAAACGAAAGCCCAATGCCTCAAAAACTTCATTATTAATGACCCCATGAGAAACGTTATATCACCACAACTGCAAATTGGACAAACCGATATCGCCAACATCGACATTGATGTCACCTCTCGCGATGATATTCCACTGATCTTGCTGGGGTTACAACACATCTATACGACCGAACCCCTGAGACAAGCAGTCTTCAACATTCTGAGCGAAGTGATTCCCTACAAAACGGTCGAAGACGCCGAAACCCGTGTTGCAGTGGATGCAACCACAGGCCGTCCTGGTATGGATCAATGGGTTATTTTGGTTTTGGGAACCTTACGTTTAGGATTAAATGCCGACTATGATCGCGTTCAGGAATTAGCCAACCAGCATTGCACGCTGAGGATGCTGTTGGGACACGGACCTTTTGATGCCGATAAGCATTATCGTTTACAAACCATCAAAGACAACCTGACGTTGTTTACACCGGACATCATGGCCCGCATGAATACGGAAGTGATTCGTGCAGGCTCTGCATTGTTGGATCTTGAGGTTGATGCCATGATTCGAGGGCGCTGTGACTCGTTTGTGCTCAAAACAGATGTGCATTTTCCAACCGATATCAATTTGCTCTATGATGCGATTCGGGTGCTGATTCGAGATTGCGTGCGTTGGAGCAGAGAGTATTCACTTCCAGGATGGCGACAACATCGATACAATCTGCGCCAATTCAAGACGCTGTATCGAAAGATCCAAACGTTGCGTCATTCGACCTCCAAAAACCAAGACAAGCAACACGCGCGAGACGCGTTAATCCGTGAAGCCCACCAAAGCTATATTGACATGGCGCAAACCTATCTTGACCGAGTGACTGCCAGTTATACACTGTTGAAAGACACCTATGAAATACCCGAGGTTCTATTGTTTGAGATCAAAACCTTCCGTCAACATGCGGTACGCCAGATTGATCAAATCACACGTCGCGTCATTGATGGTGAAAAAATTCCACACAATGAAAAAGTCTTTTCCCTGTTCCAGCCGCATACCGAATGGATCAGTAAAGGCAAAGCAGGCGTTCCTGTTGAGCTGGGTCTACGCGTTTGCATTCTGGAAGACACGCTTGGCTTCATCTTGCATCATCGCGTGATGCAACACGAAACCGATGACACAATAGCCCTTGAGATGGTTAATGCCACCCAGACAAATTTTCCGGGCTTGAGTGCCTGTAGTTTTGATAAAGGCTTTCATAGCCCTGAAAACCAACGCAATCTCAAAGAAAAGCTGGAACTGGTCGTCCTGCCGAAGAAGGGGAAGCTGTCCCGTGTGGACAAGCAGCGTGAATACGCTGATGAATTTGTTCACGCCAAAAAGAAACACTCAGCAGTGGAGTCAGCCATCAATGCATTACAAGTGCATGGGCTGAACAAGTGTCCTGATCATGGGATTGATGGTTTCGAGCGCTATGCGGCATTGGCCGTGTTATCGCGTAACATTCAAATCATTGGCAGCATTGTACGCAGTCAGCAAAGAGAACAGCTGAAGGAACAACAAGCCGCATAAACAACAGACATTAACCACGCAATGCAGACTCAAACAGGACAGTTGCGCCTAAAGAATGGGTTTTGGTGACATGTTGGCTGTGTGTGAGGGAAACGGATCAAAATTGATCGCATTTTGAATTGGATAGCGTTCATTCTCGGTGGCTTTTTGATGACGGGCTTCAAATTTTCGACTTTTCGGTCAGACACTA
>JAZGGE010000236.1:0-9134 GCA_036480195.1 Methylococcales bacterium | reverse complement strand
AAAAGGCTTTTCCACAGCAGATTCTCTATTCTCGGACAACCTCCTGTCATAGGAATGAGCAACATTCCTAAACAGTTCAGACTATAGGAAAGACAATACCTTATGAACATCAAAAAGCATTGTCATTCCTATAGCTGACTAACAGTCACATCAATTAAAAAAACAATCTATTACTCACCACCCTTGACTTGGGCCATAACCTCTTCAAGAAAGTTCTCTTCCTTCTTTTCAATGCCTTCGCCCACTTCAAAACGACAAAAGCCTGTAACGCTATTGCTTTTTTCTTTTAACAATTGACCGACTTTAATGTCGGGATTCTTAATAAACGGCTGACCGGTAAGCGTAATTTCCCCTATATACTTGCGTATTCGTCCTGCAATCATTTTTTCTATAATTTCAGGAGACTTCCCACTATCCGCTGCCTGTGCAGTGAAAATTTCTTTTTCTTTAGCAATAGCTTCTTGAGACACATCTTTTTCTTCGACACATACAGGTTTACTGGCAGCGATATGCATAGCAATATCCTTACCCAATACAGCATCATCACTGGTCAATTGAACAAGCACACCGATACCATTACCATGAAGATACGCTGCGACAATCCCCTGTTCACAGGTAAGCTGTTCAAAACGCCGAACATTAATGTTTTCTCCGAGTTTTGCTACCAAACTCCGTCGGGTTTCTTCGATACTGCCATCGCCATTTAGAGGCTGTTCAAGTAGCTTTTCCAGGGTATTAACACCGTCCTTTAATCCCTGCTCTACAACCTGGCTGGCAAAACCTTCGAAATTTTCGCCCTTTGATACAAAATCAGTTTCACAATTCACTTCAACAATTGCTGCGATTTTTTCGTCAGCACTGATTTTTACCGCGATACAGCCCTCTGCCGCAATCCGTCCAGATTTCTTATCAGCTTTCGCAAGACCTGTTTTACGCATATTCTCTATGGCGGCATCGACATCGCCACTGGTTTCGACCAGAGCCTTTTTGCATTCCATCATTCCCGAACCGGTGCGTTCGCGCAGCTCTTTTACCATTGCCGCTGTAATATTCATCTATACATTCCTCTATCTCTAACTCGTACGTAATGTTGTCATTCACTTAAAAAACGCCCCTGAACGGAGCGTCTTATTTGACCTGTATTTCCTTCTCATACAAGAACACCTATTTTCAGTAGGCTTCTTTTCGCGAGGTACGTCGGTAGAACCTTGAAAGAGATGACTCTTCCCGCACTTCTAGGCCTCGCCCCCCACGAAAACCTACCCATTCAAAACAAGCATTCTTAAACACGAAAGGAATTATTCTAAACTCCTTAGTGCTTTAATCTTAAGAGTAAGGGTTCAATCTTCGGAAGCTGCTGCTTCCTGAATCTCCGGAGAAGATTTTTTAGGTTCTTCCACTTCAACGAAGTCATCTTCGACCGCCATTTTCTCAGCCTCGCTAACCTTGCCTTTCAACATTGATGCCGCAGCACTTTGGCAATAGAGCTGGATTGATCGAATAGAATCATCATTTCCAGGAATCATATAGTCAATATCGTTAGCACTGTTATTTGTATCGACAATACCAAGAATAGGAATACCTAATTTCCTAGCTTCTTTGACAGCATTCTTTTCGTAACCTACGTCGATTATGAACAGCGCATCCGGAATACCCCCCATATCCTTAATACCCCCTATGCTACGTTCCAGCTTATCCAGTTCACGCTTCAATCCAAGCCCTTCTTTTTTGCTGAAGCGCTGGAAACCACCTTCTTTCTCCATCGTTTCGAGTTCCTTTAAACGATTGATTGATTTCTTAATTGTTGTAAAGTTGGTCAACATACCACCAAGCCATCGATGATTAACATACGGCATTCCACAATTGACAGCCTCTTTTTGAATAACCTCCCGTGCCGTTTTCTTTGTTCCAACAAATAATACTTTGCCTTGGTTGGCTGCCATTTGCTCGAGAAAACTCATTGCTTCATTGAAAAGAGGCAATGTCTTTTCAAGATTTATAATATGGATACGGCTCCGCGAACCGAAAATGTAGGGTGCCATTTTCGGGTTCCAGTACCGGGTCTGATGACCAAAATGAACGCCTGCTTCAAGCATTTGGCGCATAGTAGTAGTAGTTGACATGACTGTTTTTCTCCATCGAGTTACGCCGAATTCAGTCAAGGCATTATCATAAACAAACGTGGACAATACCTAATAAATTCGACTGGGGTTACGCCTCCGCCTATCCCATATCAGTAACCGGCAAGCCGGCACCCTACCGAATGTGTCGATAAACGTGAGTATTAATTTGCCAAAATCGGCGATGCTTTATACCATATATAGCTTTGTTGAACAATAAACTATCACACTAAAATCACAATTGGTTTTGAATTAGCACAGTCTAACTTGTAGAAATGGCATAGGATTTATTCCTATTCAAAGCAAGAAAACAGGCCCATAACAAGCCAGTTAAGGAAATTGCTCAATGCATCCCTATCGACCCGGTTTCCGGTGCGATTGCAAATGTTAATTTACCATCTCTTTCTTTTTGACGGGTACATACGTAAAGTACTTGGGAGAAAGAAATACATCCGATATTACAGAAATAGAAAATTTAATGAGCGTTACAATCAAGACTGTTAGTGAAATTGAAAAAATGCGGGTGGCAGGACAGCTTGCTGCTGATGTCCTGGTCATGATCGAAAAACACATGGTCGCTGGCATCACCACAGCAGAAATAGACGATATTTGCCACGATTTCATGGTTAACACCCAAAAAGTCATTCCTGCGCCTTTAAATTACAAAGGTTTTCCTAAATCAATATGCACGTCAGTGAACCATCAAGTTTGCCATGGAATTCCAAATCATAAACGGCTAAAAAACGGTGATATTGTCAATGTTGATATTACCGTTATAAAGGATCGCTACCACGGCGACACGAGCAAAATGTTTTATATCGGTGAACCGTCAGTTCGAGCCAAGCGTCTATGCCAAATGACACAACAATCGCTTTATTTGGCTATAAATGAAGTAAAACCAGGAGCAACACTAGGCGATATTGGAGCGACAATCCAGAAGTTTGCAGAATCAAACAAGTTTTCTGTTGTTCAGGAATTTTGTGGACACGGAATTGGCGTAAAGTTTCATGAAGACCCGCAAGTGTTGCACTATGGCAAAAGAGGCGAAGGTTTGGTTCTAAAAGCTGGCATGATCTTTACGATAGAACCCATGCTAAATGCCGGAAAAAGGTATGTTAAGGTACTGCCTGACAAATGGACTGCTGTCACCAAAGACAGAAGCCTTTCTGCTCAATGGGAACACACGATCCTGATAACCGATACAGGATTCGAAATACTTACTTTACGGGAAGAAGAAAAAATTGAGAAAGACAGAATTTGAATCGTTATTTACGAACCAGGGCTTTCCATCCCAGAGCAGTATCGAACATCTGAAAGAGCTTATTAGCCGTTTTAACGAAAATAGCGACAACCAATTCAAGCACTCCGTTCGAGCCATTGATCTGATGCATGCCCGAGCGCATTTTATCGACGGTTTACTCATTTCATGCTGGCAACACTATTTCGGAAAAGACGCCAACCAGGTCAGCTTGATCGCTGTTGGAGGATATGGACGAAGAGAACTTCATCCCTGTTCGGATATTGACCTTCTTATTATCCTGGAAGTTGCGAGCCGCGAAAAATTCACTGACGAACTGGAAAATTTTTGTCGCCTGCTGTGGGACATTGGATTAAAACCCGGATTGGGTGTACGAACCGTTGCTGAATGTATAAAAACTGCCCTCGATGACCAAACTGTAACAACAAATTTGATGGAATCCCGCTTATTAAGTGGCTCCAAAAATCTCTATACAGATCTGAAGGACAAGACCGGACCGGCTCACATGTGGTCATCAAAGGCATTCTTTGACGCGAAGATGGAGGAGCGAAAAAATCGCTACATAAAATTTCACGACACCGCCTTTAGTCTTGAGCCTAACGTTAAGGAAGGACCGGGTGGGTTGCGGGATATTCAAATCATCGCCTGGCTCCTCAAGCGGCATTACCAATCACAAACACTAGGCCAATTGGTTGAAAAGAGTTGCATTACCGAATCTGAGTACGCTGAATTGATGGAAGCTCAGAATTTTCTATGGACTGTCCGGTATGCCCTTCATGTTTTACCTCATCGATGTGAAAATCGATTGCTCTTCGACTACCAAAAGACAGTCGCAACCTTTTTTGGCTTTATTGACTCCGAAGGGCAAAATGCTGTTGAAGGTTTTATGCAGCAGTATTTCAGTACGGTTACGCGGGTGGAAAGATTGAGTGAAATGCTCCTTCAATCTTTCCAAGAAGTCATCCTCGAGGAAAATAGTAACTGTGAAATCGTAGCGATAAACCAACATTTTCAATCCCTCTGCGATGTGGTCGAAGTCGTGGATGAACACGTGTTCGAAAAAAACCCGTTTGCTCTTCTCGAAATATTTCTGCTGTTACAGCAAAACCCGAAGCTCACAGGGATCAGGGCCTCCACCATTCGACTGATCAGGGAAAATCTAAACCTGATTGATGATGATTTCCGACATGACTCTCGTGCAACCCATATCTTCATGGAAATTTTGCGGCAACCGGGAGGAATCACCCATGAATTCAGACGAATGAACCGTTATGGTATTCTCGCGGCCTATATTCCTGATTTTGCTAATATAGTCGGCCGAATGCAGTACGACCTATTCCATGTCTACACTGTAGATGCCCACACAATGTTCGTTATTCGAAATCTGCGGCGAATGGCGCTCCATAAACATAAGGATGAACTACCGACCTGCTATGAAATCTCTGAATTCATAGCAAAGCCTGAATTACTCTATCTTGCCGCACTTCTTCATGACATTGCCAAAGGCCGAGGGGGGGACCATTCAAAAATAGGCGAAACAGTTGCAGAAAATTTCTGCTTGCGACATCGATTGGGTCGGACTGATACCCGTCTTGTCTGTTGGCTAGTGCGAAATCATCTTCTGATGTCCATGACAGCCCAACGCAAAGATATTAGCGATCCTGACGTCATTATGGAGTTCGCAGCGATTGCCGGGAACCAGGACTACCTCAACCACCTCTATTTATTGACTGTCGCTGATATTCGTGGAACCAATCCGACATTGTGGAATTCCTGGAAAGATTTGCTCCTTAAAGATCTCTATTCCGTAACCTCTCAAGCCTTCCGACGGGGCTTATCAAATCCGGAGTTACAGCATGAAAAAATGGAGGATATTAAACATGAAGCAATGGACATGCTAGAGAAGTTGGGTATCGATGAAAAGAAAGTAAACAAGGTATGGCACCGAATGAGCAATGATTATTTCCTTCGCTATTCACCGGAAGAAATCGCATGGCATACTATCGCTATAGCGTCCTGCAAGGAGAAAGACCTACCTTTAGTCGTACTTCGCCCGCAAAGTCAGCATGGGAGCGCAGAAGTATTTCTTTACACCAAAAACCAAGATGCTCTTTTCGCCAACAGTACGGCTCTATTAGATCAATTGGATCTGACGATACTTGACGCCCGAATTCTGACATCCAAAGACAACTATGCGCTGAATAGCTATCTGGTATTGGAGGAGTCAGGAGAACCCATTGGGAACATAATCCGGAAACTGGAAATTTGTAACCAGCTCCGTAACGGATTACTCAACGAAGAATCGATTCCCGTAAACATTAAGAGAAGAGAACCTCGCCAGGCAAAGCACTTTCCAATAAAATCATCTGTAAGTTTCCCCTCTGGAACACAGCGACATCACACGGTTGTCGAAATTATTACCACAGACAGACCTGGCTTGCTTTCCAAAGTTGGTCGGGTATTTAATCGTTTCAATATCCGTGTTGTTAATGCCAAAATCACAACGATCGGAAGCCGGGCTGAAGATATTTTTTATGTTACGGACAGCAAAAACCAATTGCTTATGCCTGAACTTTTATCCCCCTTGAAAGATGCATTACTTGAAGAGGTGAGCTAACAAGATCGTTGGAGCGCGATCAATAACCATGAAAAGTTACCCTTTATTCGCGATCGTTTCTATTGTTAGTCTCGTTTCTCTGTTTTTATTTATAGCCCCCCCAGACCAGACTTCATCCCGATCTGTTAAGGCTCTGTGGGAGTCAGGACACATCATCGGATTCGCAATCTGGATTGTTATTATCCAAAATAAATGGAAGAAGCTAGCAACCTATCCTGTGTTTTTCCAAATCTCACTGCTACTTCTTATCTCTCTTCTGCTAGGCATCCTTATCGAATTATTACAGACCTTTATCGCGGAAAGAATTGCAAGCCCAATGGATGTTGTCCGTGATATCGCAGGCAGTCTCTTTGCTATCGCATTTTTCAATTCCCAATTACAAAAGACGTCAACCTTACATAAAACATCGATCAAAGTACTAGCAAGTAGTGTAGTGATTTTTGTTCTTATTCCTCTATTTTCCGTAGCCGCTGATGACATACTTGCCAACTCCCAGTTTCCCGTCATAGCTGATTTTGAATCCCCTTTTGAGCTTTCAAGGATCGAAAGCTCAATGAAGGTTGCACTCGATGAACAGCTTCACCATCATGGCAAACGATCTATGAAGGTAGTACTTGAACCGGCCCGATATTCCGGTTTTCACTTAAGGGCCTTCCCGCGCAACTGGCGTCCTTTCAATTCCTTAAAATTCAGTATTTTTAATCATGCAAACTATAAAATCTATATGACTTGCCGTATTAGCGATATTAATCATAACCATTCACATGGGGATCGTTTTAATCGGAAGTTTGCGGCTAATCCTGGGTGGAATCATATATCTATACCTCTGACAGACGTCAATAACGCACCAATAAATAGAAAAATGGATATGACAGCAATCAAACATATCGGGATTTTCATAACCGCTTTGGACAAACCTGTAGAGGTAAATATCGACTACATACGATTGTCAAAAGAATAAAACCGTGGGGTTGTGATTTGGATAATCTGGGGGTCTCTGAAATTTGAAATATGATAATATGCCGCTGCTTTCAGACCACCTCTTAGAACACCAACCTAATCCAACAAGTCGAAACACCAAGAACTATGAACAAACCCATCGAAAATATTACACCTCATAAAAGCATGACCGACATCATTAGGTATTACGACCATACCCAATCAGATTACGGCTTGCTTTGGCTGGACAAAAATAATCGGGCCGTACATTTCGGATATTACGATGAAAATGCGAAAAAGCATCATGACGCCCTGGCCAATCTTAATCGGGTTTTAGCGGATATGGCTGGGATTAAAGAAAACGAAACTGTTCTGGATGCTGGATGTGGACAAGGTGGCAGTAGCGTCTGGCTGGCCGAAAACCGAGGGGTCAAAGTCATTGGAATTACGCCGGTTGAATCCCAAGTAATCGCCGCAAACCGCTTTATAGACCAGAAAGGACTTGCTGGGAAAGTACAGGTAGAAATCGGAAACTATACGCAAACCCGGTTTGCGGATAATAGCTTCGATGTAGTGTGGGCCTGTGAAAGCCTTTGTCATGCGGATAAAAAGGAAGAGTTTTATCGGGAAGCCTACCGGATATTAAAGCCTGGAGGCAGACTGATTGCTGCAGAATATATAAGATCTGAGGACTCCTACCATGATGAAGGCGACACTCTCCTCACCCAATGGTTGCATGGCTGGTCCATTAACTCCATCGACTCAGAAGAACAACACCACAGCCATGCCAAACAATCCGGATTCGAAAAAATCACGATTCGTGATGTAACTGAAAATACTGAGCCATCGCTTCGTGTTCTCTATCGGCTATCCATCATTCTGAAGCCCTTGGGCTATTTCTTACGCTTTTTTCGAATTCGTAGCGAATACCAGCATGGTAATCTCATCGGATCGCTTCGGCAGTATCAAGCTTTGAAGAAAGGGTTTTGGTTCTATGGAATCATAAGTGCGCAAAAATCCGGTTAAATGTGTAGCTGCCACACAAAAGCACATTAATACCAGAAACTTTAAGATACCTGGCGTCTTCATGGCAAATCAACACGCGTATAGCGTTGGGTTACCCTGAGCCCAAACCGTTTAACACGCTTTGAAAAAAAGGGGCTTTAGCCACGATCGTGGCTAAAGCCCCTCCTACAAAGTACCAATATAATTTCGTGAGATCAGGGATTCTGACCTTGTGAAATTAAGCAGATTTCATTCCCAGCCTTTCTCTGCCTGTTCCAGAACAAAGGCAGAAACATCATTAATTTGCTTTTCGTCTAAAAGAGATTTAAACGCAGGCATTGGTGCTTTGCCATCAGACACCAAAGCTTTGATCGCATCCAGGTTGTTTACGCCGTTTTTTTCCAGACTTTCCTTGGTCAAGGTTTTGTCTGGATTCATGATATTCTTACCTCCGGCATGACAAGTACCACAGTTCTTATGAAAAACGTCACTTGCACCTGCAACATTAGACAGGGTAAACGCGACTGCTAACGTAGACAAAGCCAAATATAATTTTCTTTTCATAGTATCCCCCTCGGATTAAGCTTTTTTAAGCATATTATTCTTAATTTGGAACATGTAATTTGACCTTAGGCAACCCGCAATAAATAACTCCCCATCTTGCTTGTCTTTTTGTCTGTCTTCAGCATTGCAACTTCGGTTACATAGCTTGCTATGCACCCTACGTTGCGCCTTGAAGACAAACAAAAATCCGGCGCAATATCAGTGGGTTATTTATTGCAAGTTGCCTTACATCCGAACAGCAGAAATATTGGCAAACCGCATGATTCCAGAAAAGTCAGTTGAGTTATGATCGACAGAGCTTAATGGTCGAATATAAACCCAACTGTATCTTCCTGGAGAAACAATAATAACACTTCTTCAATTGCCTGGAGAATTGTCAAAACTTATATTCAACGCTCAAACGCCCCAATATCCGGCGCAGCTCCGTTAAACTCGCTAGATGGGATATCCAGTATGATTTCAGATCCAACTTGGTACAACGCTGTCCCCGCATCTATAGCGATGCTGCCATCTTGCGGAATATAAGTTGGTGAAAGCAGAGGATCACCGAAAACCGTTGTGGACAAGTCAACATTAGAATTCTGATTGTCAGTACCATTGTTAAAGAAAAGGTTATAAGCAGCAGCTGAAG
>JAZGGE010000235.1:0-35307 GCA_036480195.1 Methylococcales bacterium | reverse complement strand
ATTATGGCGCAGAATTTTTGTTTGTCTTCATTCGTATAGCAACGGGCGCATAGCTGGCTATGTAACTGTTGCTATACGAATGAAGACGGACAAAAAGGCAAGCTAGAATGTATAAGTTATTTAGTTCCCGTCCCTAAGCTTTTACCAGAACCTCACCTCTGCCAAGACCGGATACATCGCCTCCATAACGTCTGGCGCGGCCAAAAACGGCATCTTGCCGGGCAAACTTCGAATCCAGCCCCTTAAACGACGAGAACAACAGTCGCAAAAATGAAAACGTGTGGATTCCACAATCGTTGAATGTTGGCCCCAATTTCGGTTGCCGCCATAATAGAATAGAACCTCGACACATAGCATAGCCAAGGTATTTCCCGGTATCCCCCATCACTGCAATCGTACCCGCTACCATTCGTGAACCACAATAGTCACCCGCACTACCTTCGACTAAAATTATGCCACGGCGCATGTGATCCCCCAGTCGTTGGCCCACATTACCTTTCACAATCACTGTGCCTCCCCGCATTCCATTCTTGTTTCCGGGCAGTGCACCACCAAGAAAATCACCCACATTACCCTCAATAATAATATCACCCTTATTCATTTCACAAGCCGTAAAAAGTTCGGTATTGCCGGTAACCTTTATCGCCCCTCCTTTCATCATTATCCCTAAATACGCGCCGGCATCACCTTTCACCGTTACATTGCCTGACTCCATTTCACGACCAATTGAATCCAATTTAGCGCAGCTGTTTTTGAAAATAATATCCTGGGTATCTGTGCCACTGACATTGAAGACTTCGTCAACGCAAAGTTTACGATTGCCTGATATCAGAGAAATCTTGTTAATTTTAGTGACAGCAAGTCCTTTAATAAGGTGAGTACTCAGAGGCGCCAGATCAATTCGCTGTGCCGGATTAATCTTTAAGGTAAAAGTTAATGGCGTCATGACATGATCTCCCGTAAATGAAAGTGATAGGGACCCAATTTACCACCGTAGTTACCTGCGGTAATTCGCTTGATACCGCTTTCCGCTCCCATATTACAGATCGCCTGAATGCCTACCCGCATTGCCTTACTCACATCTTCTTCAGTCAATCCGTCAATTACGATTTCCATCACTGACTCTACATTCGCTGGAAGATCGGTTTTGGTAATCCCTTTTAGGGTCGGGCAATAAGCATCATTAGTCGAGGCATTCAATGCCTTGTATTTGGAGCCGACTTTCGAACCAGATCGCACTGCACCACCGGGGAATGGCATAATGATATTTGGCAGTTTCGTCATTGCTTCGATTGCCGCTTCGCAGGCCGCCAACGCCTGTAACCTTGATTCTGCCAACACTAAAAAGTTTCCACCACCGACAGCGCTGACCATACCCGTTGTAGACTCGGTTATAAATTCACCATCCATAACCGGTATTCGCCAATAGCGCTTGCCATTGATCAGTTTCGATGTCTGAAAACCATCACCGAAATAGCGCAGGTTTTTCCCTAAAGGAATCGGCTTGCCTTCATCGATTCCGGCAAATAATGCCGATGTAGGCGAGGTTAGAACACATTGCCCGGCACGTGTTTCCAACTGCTTAGCCAAACCTTTGGCACCCATAGCGAATATCATGACAGTTACACCAGGGCGACCATCCGGCGTTTCCGACGCGTCGAGCCGACGCTCGATACCCGCCTCGCATCCACAGGCAATAACCGAAGTGGAAAACCCCGTCATCGCCTGGGCGGAAAGGTACGCCCAACGCATATTTTGTGCGGTAATAATGACTCGCGTCGCCTTCATTGGAAAGGCTTCGGCAAAAGTTTCATCAATTGTAATCCCGTTGATTATCATGCCGTACGTCCCCCATTGCAGGAATGAACAGTTAGGCTACCGCGGCCATCTTCGGAAATTTCGTCATCACTGATTTTAAAATTAGCTAACTTCATAGTTAAAAAACGATCGAAATAGTCCTGCAAAGATTTTTCAATTGAAACGTCATATTCGGGCTTCACGATATGGGTCGTCCCCCAGACCACTTTCACCACCTCACCATCCTTGACCACCAACTCGCCATCCTTGAAAACGAAATCAGGTGTGGTGAACATTTTTTCACGGTCAGCGTTCTCGGTATAAACCGTAATATCACCCGCCCCCCCCACTCCCAGATGTCCTCTGTCAGAAAGCCCAAGAAGCTTGGCAGCACCAGCACGAGTGAGGATGGCAATTTCATCCATTGAATATTCCCGGTCAATTGAGCCTAATGTCGTTATCTTTTGCGCTTCCGGGTGGATCGTCGCCAACATGTCATTACGAAAGCTCTTGTCCATTAACAGGCGAATCAAATGTGGGTAGGAGGTAAACGGCGCACCATTGGGATGATCCGTCGTCAAAAAAACTCGCCAGGGATCGTCGACCAACAAAAATATCTCCAGCCCAATAGCCCATTGCAAGGCATTGACAAAATTCTGATCCCGATATTTGAAGGGGACAACACCACATCCCGCATCACATTCGATATCCATACAGACCCACTTATTCGGATTCGCCAGTTTCCTGTTCGCATGCTGCCGCATATTGTCACCTGATGCAGTGACCGTTTGACCAAATAAGATTTGCCCCACATCAGCGGTAATATTCTTATTGGCATTGATGGCTTCAGCGATTTGAGCCGCACCGGAAGAAAACTTGATATCTCCTTCAGTGCCGTAACTGTGGAATTGGATATGGGTCAAGTGCATGGGCAACCCTTCAATTCCTTTAATGGTATCGAGGGTAGTATCCATATTTCCCGGAACACCTAAATTACACCCATGGACATGGAGAGGAAAAGCAATACCCAACTCATTCACTGCTGTCGCCAGAGTTTTAAGAATCTGTCTCGGAGTCACACTATAGTGGGAATTTTTTTCATCCAGGTCAAGCGCCCGCTGATTGAATTTGAATGCATTGATCCCGCCTGGATTAACCACTTTAATACCAATGCCTTTGACCGCATTAATTGTCCAGGCAACGTAATCGTTTATCGCAGCCTGATCATTTTTCGCCATCATTAACCTGAGCAGGAAATCATCACTGCCCAACATGACATAGCCGCCTTTGTCCACAATAGGAATATCGCCCATTTCCATATGTGCCTGACGAGCATTCACCGGCAATACCGCGGGTTCAAAGCACGAGGTATACCCCATTTCGGCATATCGGTATCCCGTTGTGAACGTACTGGGCATCGCGTGCCCACACCCGGAACGTTTAACACCGGTTCGGTGAACCGGATCAGCCCGGTGATCTTCAGGCATCAGCATTCGGGCGATATTACCCTTTCCCCCACCAATGTGAGTATGCATATCGATGGCACCCGCCATAATGACTTTGCCACGCACATCGTATTCCTGATCGACTTTAGTCGATGTCCCCTTCACTATACGGCCATCTTGCACATAGATATCCCGCACTTTACCACTCACACCGTTTGCGGGATCGTAAACGGTTCCCCCGGATAGTTTTACTAACATAAATTGGCTTCCTACAATGCTTGTTCTACTGCTTTTAACACATCAGCGGTACTCGGTAACCCGGAATCGCGTAACTTCTTTAGCCGGATCGCAACTACATTATCCATGCGATAGGCGTGACCGGCATGATCAATACCGGGCGTTCCAATGGGAACAAACACGTCGGGTTCTTGCTCGAAAGTCATCCCTGATCGACCAATTACGACAGTAGGAACATCAGTTTGAGGTGGTGTTGCTTTGCCATTAAAAGCGGAAACCCAGAGCAATGCATCAGCTTCGCCGTTACCCAATAAGCGATCAGCAGAAAAATAGTGAGGATCATATTCCGGAAATCCACTGGAGAACCTGACGCGAGCGGGATAACCCGTTTGCCACCCGCAAACCTGGTTAGCCGTTTGATCCCCCTCCCTTCCTCCCAAGGGTAATCCGCTGCATCGGGTCTCATTATTAAGATCTTTTACCAACTCACAAACCATCTCCACAGTTAACTCCGCCTGGGGAAAGTCTAAATCACCAGCGGCCCAGGTGACTACTGGATAGCTTGCTTTTTTCAATCGTTCAGCGAGGTTCCTGAGTTCAGCGACCGGTATCCCACCTACACTTTCAACAGCAACTGGAACTCCATTAACAATAGCCCGGAGCAGCGCAACCACTTCGGGTAAATCAGCATCATCACAGACCAAAACTTCAGGAGCCGAACCATCAGGCGACCTTACCCCCCCACACGACGGTGCCTTCCCCAAGCAAACGACCTCCCGTTTCGCGGTATCTTGAATGAACATGCTCTCCTTGTTCCAGATATAACGCTCGAAAAAACGGGGAAACAAAGGCTCGACATCGGTTCCCACAACCAGAAGTAAATCAACACGATTTTTAACTTCGGCTAATGTGGTATTAATCCAACCGTTATCTTGCATTGAAAGGATATTGCGACGGGCGCCATTGAAATTCATGTTATCAATAGCAGCACCTGAATGATCTGCTAACGAAAGTAGCGCACGCATTCCGTTGACATCGGTTGCGCAACCCCCTATTAAAGGAAGATGAGCAGCTTTAATAATCTCCGCAATTTTAGCGGCAGCCTCTTTGATAGTCGCTGGTTCCCCCCCGATTCGCGGCTTTTTGTCAGAAAGACGGAATTCAAATGCTGGCGTATTCACCGCACATCCGTTGCTTTCGACTGTCACCACGTCACCATCCACCTTAATCTGAATATCATCCGCACCAATCCCGCAAAAAGGGCTGGGTACGTCCTCCCAAACAACCGACTTTTTACTTTTTGTCATTTTTATTTCTCTATCGCCGATTAAAAATGAAACGATCTTTTCCCTTTAGGGAATCAGCTATCTTACAACATTAGTTGTTTTGGAGCCGGAATTAAATAATTTTCGGAAGTGGAGTCTGGGAGAACGATAGGCTTGCCTTGGAGACCATGGAAATTGTATAAACTTCGGTTCTTTATCTGGGAACAAAAATAAAATCGCCGCCCTCATCGGTTTTACTATCAATGATGAAGTACTGCGGCTGCTGTGATGCGGCCTGTACGATGGGATTTCGCATTTTCTGGAAAAGCCTCTCTGCTGTAATTGGCTTTTTCTCATTTAGCACCTTCAGCAAATGGTAGGCAAACACCGAATGCCCATCTCCACCACCGTCTGCAACGGGTTCTAAATCACCGGAAGATATAGCCTTGCGAGAAGAAAGCGAAGCGAGACTGTACAATTCAGAGGACAAACTGGAATCTGAGCTATTAGTGGGCAGTTCCTTCTGTCGACCCAGTCCTCTCGTACTCATTTTAAATGTTCCTGAAAAACAAGAATCACTAACCATTAATACGTGTTTCGCTTTGCTGGCTTGAATAATGTCATGCACCAGACTGTTCGGTACCCAGGTGCTCAGGTATTCTTTGCTTTCGGCGTAAGGAGGCATTCCATCGGCTGGAATCCAAAATCCTTTTCCTCCAAAACCTTTTTCCTGCTCCCCATGCCCGGCATAGAATATTAATAGACTATCGTCTTTGCCAATTTTTGTTTGTAGGCTATACATCGCTTTGACGATTGTATCTTTGGTTCCATCTTCAACAGTCACGACTTGTTCAAATCCGTAAACGGTTTCAAGTATATTTTTCAGGCTTCTAATATCCGCAAGTGGTGTTTGAAGGGACGAAACACCCTGGGTATAGTTTTGATTGGCGATCAATAATGCCCAGTATTTTCCGGTGGAAAGTATCTGTTTTCCACGTTCGGGATTAGCCTGAACCGTGACGGGTGGAGGGGTTAGGTTTGGTGGTGCCGAAGGAATTATTATCGGAGTATTTCTTATTTTCGCCAATAATCTCTCGACATTTGGGTTTTGAGGCCAAATAGTTTTAGCGCGATCGGCATAACGTCGAGCTTGGCGTAGCTGATTCTTTTCAAGGGCAATATCGGCATTTCTCAAAAAGACTTCTGAAATGTTTTGCAACAGTACTTTTGCGTTTGGGTCGTCAGGATGCTCAGAGAGACGCGCACGAACTGTATCAAAGGCATTGTGACCACTACCTGGCGGTGTATCAAGCTTCCCTTCCCGGATTAATTGTTCGACAGCCAAGGTCTGAAAGTCAGCAATTGCGCCACGTTCCAATTCTTGAGGTCGATTGAGTTCATTAAAAACAACCCATTTGCGCCCTGCTTTACTCACTTCCAGTGCAGGTTCTTTACTTTGAGCAATTTTTGTCAGCAAGGATTGAAGCCCGGACTGCAATTCACGCTTTGAAGCTTGGCAGGTATTGGGGAGTTCAAAAGAAAAGGTACTATGTTTCCCTTCGGATGTTCGGGTTACCTGTGGATTTAATTTGTCTACGAAGCCATCAACAGCTTCATCAGATGAATCGATATGGCAAAGGGCGAGCAATCCGTCTTCTAATGACCGCTGCTGGTTACGCTTGCTGCCCTCGCCAGGCAAGTAAAAGACGATTTCGGTATGGTTTTGTTGAGATGAAATCGCGCGAATCACCTGGCTGCTGACTTTTTCAGCAGCGCGTTTTAATAATTCGATTTTCAATGCCCCAGGGGTACCCAATGACGCAATAGATGCCGCTGCACTTTCTTGCGCAGTGGTTAATAAATCGCCATCAGCTCTGTTATCCAATACTTCTACGGCAAATATTACTGTCCCATTCAGTCCACCCTGCTCTTTTTCCAGTTTGGAGAGTTTTAGCCGGTATTGTGCTTGCTTTTGCTGATTCGAATTCTTAATTTCAAATCCGGTATCGCTCAGTTGCTGTTCTAAAGCCCGCATAAAGTCTTTCCCCAAGGCTAAATCTTCAGCGGTCAACGCCAAAGATGTATCAGGGGTGATGTAAAAACTGAATCGGGCTTTCTTGTTTGCTTGCATCCAGTCATTCAACCACTGCTGCAAATAATCGTAGTCAAGCGTTACTGACCCTTCCAGGAAGTATTCATCATCCTGCTGGGTATCAATATCCAATGCAAGACGAACCACCAGGGGTTTGTAATGATCGTTTGCCAATTGCTGAATTAATTCATCGACTGCCGGTGCAATATTTTTATTCACATGGGCAGTACGCATGAGTGGTTTAAGACCATCTAAAACCGCTTGTTTCAATAAGCGTTGCTCAGCTTCCTCTCGAGTCGATCCACGGTCTCCGCCATCGACCAGGATTGTTTTTGCCTGTAATCCAGTGGACACTACAACCCAGGCCAGTACTAGAACCAGCAGTTTGATTCGCATAGTAGGGAGCTCCTTATTCAGCCAGTTCTTCCTGAAAAGTCAGGATGATATTTTCAGTTATTTTTTGTGCGAAAGCCTGGGCTGCATCCAACGCCACTTTACGAAGGTAGACCCGATCGTCGTTTGCCTTTATATCATGCGTTTTAACCCGAATGTAGTTCTCGCTAGTACTGCTACCAACAATGTAGGGCTTTCGTACCACTGCTATGCTTTTTGGATACAGCTGAGTTGAACCCTCTTCAGAGGGCGGAGCAATCAGAAAACCGCCAAAAGTTGCGCTTTGCTTGGCGTATTTTACGGCATCGAGTCGGCTACCTTGATGTGTTTGACTCTTACCATGTTGTGCAACAACTTTAAGACAAAGATCTTGCTTCATTTTCGCTTTTAAGCCTGCACAGGGTTTTCCATAACCCTTAGTACGTTCATCTGCTCCAAAACTTATATCTTCATCGCCTACTCGTAGTTCCGTTTCGTCATAGTTAATCTTATCAGCTGTTATCCTTGATAACGCATCTTTAAACCAAATTGCTCTGGTATCGGGCAACAGAAAGATACCCGATTCCTTCATTAAGCCGGATTTACGTATCTTTTGCTGTAGTTCATAATCGATGGTACTTCGTACAGCGGTTGTAATGTAATTTTGCAACTGTTCTCGTTGAGTCTCATCAACGATTGCACCGCGTTCTTTAAGATCAACGAGTAACTGGTCAATTTTTACGTTCGGGATTTCCAGAAAAAGAAATGGATACTCTGCAAGGCGCTTATTTCGAATGTAATTGGCATCCACCTCAGAAGAAATTGTTCTACCACTACGTGTTTGAACTGCTGCTCTGGCTTTAAGGTGTTTCAGAGTTGCAGCCCATACGCTCAGACCATTTGACGTATCATTTGTTGCATGCCGAAATGCTTTACGAACCAACTTTAACCAGGTTTTTTGAGGATCAATCTGCTCGTGCTTGGCAACATCTAGGCAGGCACCCTTGTTTTCTATAATGCACACCTGAAGTTTAAAATTGGAAAACTCTCGTTCATAAACCAACGATCCCTGGGCATTCAGTAATTTAAAAGACAATCCTATTTCGTAAAAATAGGTGCGCCGTTTCTTACCTGGTAAAAATTCGACGTCGTTTCGAGTCAATCGAGTAAAATCCACTGTAAAACTTGCATTGGCACGGGGCTGCATGACCCTGTCAGGATTTAACTGTTTTTCCAGTTGGGAATAAAGCGGTTGATCCTTAACTATTTCCTGATGTAACACTAATTCTAACTCACTGGGTTCGTAGACACCGGATGGTGCTTTTTTACCCGGTGACTTAGAGACCCCCAGCGCTGCCGCCAGTTCCGCATCGACACCCCCCTGACTGGTCGCGATTCGAGTTATAGTAATGGTAGCCGATTCATTGCCCAGCAGATCAAGAACAGAAGCTTCGGAAAGTTGTTGCTCCGAAAAAACCACGGCGTTCTCAGTTGAAGCAGATTTATTGGGTAGTTGAACGCATGCGCTTAAGCAAATAACGGCGAGCAGTAGTAATATATTTTTCATCGTGCTAAAGGCTGCTTAGCTGTTCTTTTTGGTCTTTCGAAAATTCTTTTTCCAAATCAGATAAATCAATCCCCGTTTCGGCCATCAGTTCGTGAACTTCTTCATCAGTCTTATCGTCATCTATCTCCGGAATGGTTTTAATATCAGAACTCAGCGCTTTAATCGAGTAGGCTGAAGTCGTCAGAATATCAAAAATTTCGTCACTTCGCGTTGACATGAACTTAATAAGATCAACCGACTTTCCAAAATCATCCAAGTTGGTTTCGCCTTCTAAAACTTTGGTGACCTGGTCAAGAATATGTGACGTACCGGTGTTCTTGTCCAAATCTATAAAACTCGTCAGCTGCTGCATTGCGTAACCACTTCGCGCCAAAAAAAATGTGGAAGATTTCGCATGACCCATAATAGAAGACAGAATTCCATCGGCTTCCTGCCGGTATGCACGCCCTAGTTGTTTGTAGCCCGAAACAACCCCATTTAAATACGCAGCATTATCATCCGGTGTCTTGGTGCTGTCTAATAAGAATGTTACCCCTGTTAGCAAATCAGTATTGTTCTCATCCAGTTCAGGTAGTGCCTCTGAGGAACGGTTAATAGCATCCCTGGTGACACCAATATCAACCCCCGCTTTGGTATATAAACGATCAAGCTCGTTATACTGGCTCATCACAAGATGCCCATGACTGACCCCTTCCGAGACTAAATAAATATAGAGATCGATCAATTTTGCTCTATCTTCCGGAATACAGAGACCGGTCAAATAGTTGCCAATATCCGTATCAAATTGCTCAGTTGCTCTTGAAAACAAAGATGACGCCATGGTGTTTAAGCCGTCATACTTAGATTCAACGCAATCACCCATGGCGAAAGTTTTATATCCACTTTCTGCTGCCGATGCAGTTTGAACAACACTCGTATCGCTCAACTGCTTCAGGAGGGTTGTTGTAGGTGTACCGGTAACAGGTAGATTATTTGCCTTCTGATACTGCGCAATGGCAAGCCCGGTTTTTTTGCCGTAAAAGCCATCCACAGTACCAACTTTGTACCCTTTGGCATTTAACAGCGCCTGGAATTTCTTAAGTTCCGGCCCATTGCTTATTGCCTGCGAGGGCTCTACCGCTGCGAACACTGCTGCTTCTTGCGTTGCTTGTTGAGATGCCGTAAGAGTCGATGCCACCTCAGCAGCAGAATTAACGAGCTGCATTGTTTTGGCGTTACAGCCAACCAAAGTCGTACAAACAACCCCGACGAATAGGTGTTTTTTGTTGATCATGATGATTCCTTATATATACGTTTGTTATATATTCTTGACTCTCTTTATCTAATTTGGTGGTGCACATTTAAATCATGGAACTAATCATCTAAGCCACCAGCTGCTGGAAAACGCACTTTACTTATTGCATCTACGAAGGAATTGTTCCGAGTTCATAAGATTCTCTTGGCACCAGAACCACAGTAATCGTGATGTATTTTAATCATTTACAACGGAGCCCTTTGAGAAAAGAAGTGTGTCGTAGATGATACATTTTTGAACGCGAAAGGTATATTATTTAATCGTCAATTTTATTAGACACTAGGAGTCTGTCCGAGAATAGAAACCGTAACAAGTGAAACCCATTTTGAGTCAGATTTTTCGATCGTTTGAGGCGAATAGTGGGTCTATTTAACGAAAATGATCGAAAAATCTGACCGAAATGGGCTTTTCTGCAGTAGGTTCTCTATTCTCGGACAGCCTCCTAGGTACATATACTTTACAATATCAATAACGGACGCCAGAAAATAAAACGACGAAACTCGCATTGAGCTACTCATGAAGCTGGCTTTTCCTTGAAAATCGATTAGTCATTTCCAGGCAATCGCAGTACCCGAATTCAGCTGTCGAACCTTTGATCAATCAGCAGACAAGACCTATACTGTGTCCGGCCTAAACGTTAATAATAGCAGAACCTATCTCACTTAATGAATGCCCGTCCGTTATGCATATATACCTTTCGCCACGTTATGATTAAATTGGAGAAAAAATGGATGCTGGTTACCCTGTAGATGCTCTCCCTGTCGGTACAACACTGGATCACGATCGATACGAAATTATTTCGATATTGGGCCGGGGTACATTTGGCATCACTTATCTGGCGAAAGATCAACTTGGTCGCGACGTAGCAATCAAGGAATTTTTTCCCACAGGCTACGTTTCGCGGGATCACTCCAGTACTGTTCACTCCACTGCCGGAGAACAGGGTGATATTTTTCACGACGGGCTTAAAAAATTTCTTGGTGAAGCCAAGACTATCGCTCGGTTCAAACATCCTAATTTGGTACATATCCTTACTTATTTTGAACAAAACGGTACTGGATACATCACAATGGGTTACGAATCAGGTGAGGATTTAAACACATACCTCCAAAATCATAATGCAAGTGAACAGTATCTAATCAACCTGTTTACACCGATATGCAGTGGTTTGGACTTGCTGCATCGGGCAGGGTATATTCATAGGGATATTAAAACTGCAAACATCCGTATTCGAAATGATGGCTCACCTGTTCTTCTGGACTTTGGTGCTGCCCGCGATATTTTTACGTCTCGGCCTGACCACCTGACACGTATTTATACCCAATCTTACGCGCCCTACGAACAGATCAGCCCAGGTTGGGCAGAGCAAGGCCCCAAGACGGATATTTATGCCTTGGCAGTAACCTTATACTATGCAGTATCCAAAAAAATGCCTGCCAATGCGCAAGCTCGTGCTTCCGCACTAATGAATGGTAAATCGGATCCCTACGAACCATTGGCTACAGACGCCCAACACGGGTTTAGCCCGGAATTTTTGACCGCGATAAATAACGCGATGAATTTCGATCCCGATAAGCGCCCAGCATCCGTGCTGGAATGGGCCCAACAATTGTCAGGCGGTAGTACAAGCGAAGAGAAACCAACCCCATCGACTGGTTTAGAGAAGGCGAAAAATGCAAACACTACGAGTTCCTCTCCGCCAGTGGAAAAAGAAGTCTTTTCGGTAGCCTCACTCGATGAGACAAAAGTCAATCAATCCACAAACACCGAAAAAACAACCAGCATAAAGTTCTGGAGAATAGCGTTTCCTTTAACAATTGCTTTGACCGTTATTGGGGGAGCAATTTGGTATATAATTCAAGATATTGCCCCAGCTACCGAGGCTTCTGAAGCTGAGCCAGACAACGATGGCGCTATAGACGAAATCCAATCCTCCTTATTTCTAACAACCAATCACGGCGACCAACCTCAGTATCAGCAAAATGAAAAAATCGAGTTCCTTGTTACGTCTGACAAAAATTTGTTTGTTTATTGTTTCTATCAGGAAGAAAAAGCCAATCTGTTCCGAATGTTTCCTAACGCCGACCAACCTGATGCCCTTATAGCCAAAGGCGTCACAATCACCATCCCCTCACCGCATAATTCACTGGAAGCCGGAGAAGCAGGACACGATTCGTTTCAATGCTTTGGAATACCCAAGGATATAGCTAATGCACTTTCTAGCCGACTTAACGATAATGGTGGAATGCAACCGATAACCGCAATGACGTTGCCAGAAGTAAAAGATTTTATAACAGCTCAAAACAACGGAAGTGTAGTGGAAACTGCTGAGATACCGATTACGATTGAATAGAGATAAGGAATACACCCTATCTGGGTTGTAGCCAATTTTTCTTATTGGCAATACGTTCACCCTCTCGCGCCCAAGAATACTCATTTTCAGCGCGCATCTCTTCGCAAAGAGTGTCGTTGTCAAAGCTTGAAAAGGTGGCTCATCCTGCGATTGTATTTGTCTAGTTCTACTCTACTTTGTCAGATTTTCAATGTAGGGTGGGCACCGCCCACGCTACACAAGAGTGAAAAGCTTAAATGTGACAAAGTAGAACCAGCCCTTCACAAAAATCGACCCACTCAAAACGGGTATGCTTGAACTCGAAAGATACATTGGAGATCACGGTTCATAACTCGCTAAAAAACTCTCGTAATTCTGACTGCAAAGCCTTTTCCTCTGCAGCCAGTCGAGGATAATTCGAATGCCCCTTCTCGAATACAAATAGTTTTTTTTCTGCCAATATCGCATTATAAATGCTGAACTGGCCGGGCGGAGTGACTGCAGGATCGACCAATGCCGCTGCAACATGGATTGGCACTTGAATGTTCCGAGCGGCTACTGCTGCATCATAGTATGCCAAAGTATCAAGAACGCTACCATGCTCTCGCTGAAAACGTTGCACTGCGGCAGCACTGCCCCGCGTGGGCAATTGCAGTCGCAACGGGTGATGGCCAAAGCTTGGTACTCTGAAATGAGCGCGCTGGATGCGGGAATCCCAAGGCAGCGCCAAAGCACCGATACCCCCACCAAAACTGGTACCGAAATAGGCCACATGACTCGCAGCAGCAGGAAACAACACCAGCAAAGCTGATACCGCAAGCCATAAGTCTTCCACACAACCACCCAGAATATAACGATCTTTTTTGTCGATGTCGTGTAGTACGTGATACTGAGGATCATCCGAAATCGGCCAGCGTCGGCTCCGGGACAAACCGCGAGAACAAGGAAATAAAAAGGCCGCACCAGATATGGGAATATCAAAATTGGGCTTATTACGTCCACCATATCCGTGTCCTACTACCACCCCTCGCGTCACTGGTGCATGCTTGGGAATCAATACCCAGCCGCCGATTTCAAAATTATCAGTGGAGTGATAATTGAAATCGTAACACTCGAAATCGGGATGAAGGACGTTGCTATGATTAAGCCATGGTCGCGGCTGCTGTTCCATAGCGCGGGCATATCGCGCTTGCCAGAATGCTCCAAAATTCTCGGGCTGTGGTGGCGGTTCGATAGCCAGCAATTGTTCCAAAGTATATTTGTCGGTGGGATCCAAGTCTGGCATTGACTGGTGTCGGCGTTATTCTTTTACCTTGCCTATTCATCCAACCCAATAAACTCCCAAATATCCTCGGCCAGTGTCGTATCTCGCTGGTTGATTTCATCACTATAAGGTATCCCTTCAGCATAGTTATAATCGTATACCCGAACCACTCCAGCAGTCAGATTAGTCAATCCCATTTTGTTATAAGCTTTTCGCATTAACTCAAGTGCCAACGGTATTGCCTGAGTTCGTGGATAATTTTCAATAACATAGTTACCCCGATCAACAACCGCAACATAGGCTTTCCGCTTCATGTAATAGCGAGCCACATGTATTTCATACATGGCCAAATTATTTTTCAAGGCAATGATCCGCTGACCGGAGTCCTCATGATAGCGGCTATCCGGAAATTTCTGTCTGAGTAAAGAGAAGTCCTGTAGGGCATCCCTCGCCGACCCTGGATCACGCTGCGATGAATCCGTAGGAAAAAAGCGTTCGAGAAAACCAATACCCCGGTTATAGTTCACTAACCCTTTCAGATAATAGGCATAGTCAACATGGGGATTGAGCGGGTGGATTTTAATAAATCGGTCGGCGGCGGCAATCGCAGATTCGGGTTCATCATACTTGTAGTATGCGTAGGCTACATCCAGTTGTGCTTGTGCTGCGTAGGAACCGAATGGATATCTTGACTCAAGAATTTCATAGAGTCTGATTGCTTTTTCATAATTTTCGGATTTAGAAGCATCCTTGGCTTCGGTATAAAATTTTTCTACACTCCACCCCTCATATTTATCTTTTTTTTCATCGAGCACACCGGAAAATGTGTTGCATCCTGACAACCCAATAACCAACAGAAGGAGAAAAATATTCTTTAGGACAAACATTTAGATAAATGCGAATTGATAACGAACCTATAGTTTAACCTGGATAGACAGGTTCAGCCAGAGCCGTACTTTTCTTTAGTGGGGGGTTGCTCTATAATTGAATGGTTTCGTCGAAAATTAAGGATAAAATAGTGAGCAAAAATTACATTTTCACCTCAGAATCAGTATCGGAAGGGCACCCCGACAAGGTTGCAGATCAGGTTTCGGATGCCGTTTTAGATGCCCTGCTGGAGCAAGACCCCAATTCACGGGTTGCTTGTGAAACCATGATTAAGACAGGCATGGTTGTTTTAGCAGGAGAAATAACTACGGATGCCTGGGTTGATACCGAACGCTTGGTTAGAAATGTGGTTAAAGATATTGGTTACGATGACCCCCACATAGGTTTCGATTGGCAAAGCTGCGCGGTACTTTCAGCTATCGGCAAACAATCCCCGGATATTGCCATGGGTGTTGATGATGCTGAAGACCATGAACAAGGCGCTGGCGATCAGGGCTTGATGTTCGGTTATGCGACTAATGAAACCGATGTATTGATGCCGGCACCTATTACCTACGCCCACCGCCTGGTTCAACGGCAAGCCGATGTCCGCAAAAGAAAGGTTCTGCCATGGCTTAGACCTGACGCGAAAAGCCAAGTTACTTTCCGGTATGAAGATCATAAGCCTGTTGCCATTGATGCTGTCGTTTTATCGACGCAACACGCGCCCGATATCAGCCAAAATGATATTCGGGAAGCAGTTATGGATGAGATTATCAATCCGATTCTGCCGAAAGAATGGCTGCATAAGGATACCAAATATCTGATCAACCCAACGGGTCAGTTTATCATCGGTGGGCCGGTAGGTGATTGTGGACTAACCGGTCGAAAAATCATAGTCGACACATACGGTGGTATGGCCCGGCATGGTGGTGGTGCGTTCAGTGGCAAAGATCCTTCCAAAGTAGATCGATCCGCAGCCTATATGACCCGATACGTTGCGAAGAATATTGTTGCTGCAGGACTCGCCGAGCGCTGTGAAATCCAGGTTTCGTATGCAATCGGCGTAGCAGAGCCGACTTCTATTAGCATCGAAACATTCGGAACTGGCAAATTACCTGAAGACCGTCTGGTTGAAATCATACGAGAACACTTTGATATGCGCCCCAAAGGTTTGATTGCGATGCTCGACCTGTTAAAACCGATTTATCAGAAAACCGCAGCTTATGGCCACTTTGGACGAACTGAAGCCAGTATGACCTGGGAGCAAACCGACAAAGCCGAAGTGTTGAAAGATGCCGCTAATCTTTAAAAAAGTCTGAGAACTGACTTTTGGCGTCTGGATTCAGGGAAGAATGGTATGCCCAAACCCAAAAATCTAGCGCAAACATCACAACCCGTTTCTACCAAAGGAATAACTTATGAGCACTGTACCTGTTACTAACCTTACACCCGATTACAAAGTTGCCGATATCTCCCTGGCTGAATGGGGTCGAAAGGAAATCAATATTGCTGAAACCGAAATGCCTGGTTTGATGGCAATCCGGAAAGAATATGGAAGTCAACAGCCTCTAAAAGGCGCACGAATTGCCGGCTGCCTGCATATGACCATCCAAACTGCCGTTCTCATCGAAACACTCACCGCCCTTGGCGCTGAAGTACGATGGTCTTCCTGCAATATTTTCTCTACCCAAGATCACGCTGCTGCAGCGATTGCTGAAACAGGCGTCCCTGTCTTTGCCTGGAAAGGTGAAACAGAAGATGAAGCTTGGTGGTGTATCGACCAGACTATCTTTGGCCCCGACAATTGGCGTCCTAATATGGTACTTGATGATGGTGGCGATTTAACCCTGGTCTTGCATGAGAAATATGCGGACCTGATGAAAGATATCAAGGGAATCTCTGAAGAAACGACCACAGGCGTACATCGGCTCCATGAAATGGTGAAAAACGGTACTCTTTTGACTCCTGCCTTCAACGTAAACGATTCTGTAACCAAATCCAAATTTGACAATCTTTATGGCTGTCGTGAATCATTGCTTGATGGAATAAAACGCGCTACCGATGTGATGATTGCCGGAAAAACTGCCTTAGTCTGTGGCTACGGTGACGTTGGCAAAGGCTGTGCCCATTCATTACGAGCTATGGGAGCAATCGTCTGGGTAACAGAGGTCGATCCAATCTGTGCGTTGCAAGCCACAATGGAAGGATATCGTGTAATAACAATGGAAGAGGCAGCGCCATTGGCAGATATTTTCGTAACCGCTACCGGTAACTATAACGTCATTAATCACGACCATATGGCTGCCATGAAAAATCAAGCCATCGTTTGCAACATTGGCCATTTTGATAACGAAATTGATATTGCATCATTGCAAAAATACAAATGGGAAAATATCAAACCCCAAGTCGATCACGTTATTTTCTCAGAAGACAAACGGATCATCATTCTTGCCGAAGGCCGTTTGGTGAATCTGGGCTGCGCCACGGGCCACCCGAGCTTTGTCATGTCTAACTCATTTTCAAACCAGGTACTCGCTCAAATCGAACTGTGGACTAACCCTGATAAATACGAAAATAAGGTTTATGTATTACCCAAAATACTGGATGAAAAGGTAGCTGCTCTTCATCTGGGTAAATTAAGCGCCAAACTGACACAGCTTACCGATGAGCAGGCCAAATATATTGGCGTTAGCGTTGACGGCCCATACAAACCCGAATATTACCGCTACTAAATCCCATCACTAATATTTTCATGGGGGCCGGCTACTAAACCGGCCCCTCCTTTCCTTTTTTACGAATTTTACCCGATAACCGCCTTTAGTCTTTGAGCAACGCCATGCAATCGCAAAAAGCCCATCCCCAAGCCTATAGTTTCGAATTTTTTCCACCAAAAACTGACGCAGGCATGGAAAAACTCCACCAGATCGCTGAGGAGTTAGCTAAATTGAAACCCCGTTTTTTTTCGGTTACTTTCGGAGCCGGTGGTTCAACCCGGGAAAAAACTATGGAAACCGTCCTGGATATACAACGGCTAGTCGGTATTGATGCGGCACCCCATTTATCATGTGTCAGTTCAACACGGGAAAGTATTAGCGAGATCCTTGAAACCTATCAAGGGCACAGTATAAAAAGGCTTGTTGCTTTACGTGGTGATTTACCTTCAGGAATGATAGCTGGCGGTGAATTTCGCTATGCCAATGAGTTAGTTGAATTTATCCGTGAAAAAACTGGCGATCACTTCACCATTGAAGTCGCAGCCTACCCCGAAAGCCATCCGCAAGCCTCCGACTTTGAAACTGATTTAAAGAATTTCAAACGCAAGATAGAAGCAGGCGCCAATGCTGCGATTACCCAGTATTTTTACAATGCCGATGCTTATTTTCATTTTATCGACGCCTGTGAAAGGCTAGGCATCGATATCCCAATCGTTCCCGGCATCATGCCGATTAATAATTTTTCACAACTGGCTCGTTTCTCTGATGCTTGTGGTGCGGAAATCCCCCGCTGGATGCGCAAACAGATGGAATGCTATGGTGATGACCAGGAATCTATAAAGGCTTTTGGGCTGGATACTGTAACCTCCCTCTGCCAAAAACTCTTAGAACAAGGCGCGCCTGGATTACACTTTTACACAATGAATAGATCCGATATTGTTACAGCAATCTGGAAAAATTTAAATTTGGGCTGATGCCACGATTAAGATAGTATTATGGCCAAATACAAATTTGGCAGGATACGATGGTGAGTAATAGGCGATATTTCTTTCGCTTTGCTATTCCCAACCTGCCACACCGTCACAGAAACCCATAGATAATAACGATAAGGGGAATATTATGCGCGGAGTCATTGCCAAATATGATACTGAATCAAAATCAGGTGTCCTGGTTTCAGGATCCGGTAAATTCAAATTTGATATTTCAATATGGAACTCATCCCGGAAACCCGAAGAAGGGATGGACGTTCAGTTTCATCAATTAAATGGAAAAATTACTACGCTTGCATTCCTTGATATGAGCAAAGCAGTTAAATCGAAGAAAATCGCAGTTCTGCTCGGAATTTTTTTGGGCTGGGCGGGGGTTCACCGTTTTTATCTCGGATTCTATAAGCTGGGAATTGCTCAAGCGATTTTAACTGTTGTCACTAAAGGCGCAGGAGCCGTTTGGGGATTCACAGAAGGCTTTCTTCTTGTACGAGACGCCATCTACAAGGATGCAAAAGGCCGTCCCCTGAAAGACTAGCACGCATTCTTAACCTTAACTGGCCTGACTCAACCGAAGATAGCCATGCGCATTTCCAGGCTCTATGTACCTGTACCCTTGGAGACCGATCAAATACTCCACCTGAATGAGGAAAGCGCTCACTATATTCGCTCTGTGCTTCGATTAAAAAACAATACAGAAATAACCCTTTTCAATGGTGACGGAGGAGAATTTGAGGCACAAATCACTTCCATCACCCGCCGGTCTGCCATTGTTGAAGTTGGCAGTTTTCGAAACAGAAATATTGACCCCCCCCTGAATATTAACCTTGGGCTGTCTATCTCAAGGGGGGAACGCATGGATTTCGCACTGCAAAAATGCGTTGAACTGGGAGTTTCTTGTGTTTTCCCATTGATAGCGGAACGCTGCGTTGTACGACTACACGAAAATCGAAAAGCAGAAAATAGGCAACAGCATTGGCAGAAAATCGCGCAAAATGCCAGTGAACAATGTGGTAGAACCAGTGTACCGGAAATAGCCAGTATATCGAAACTGGAAGATTGGGTAGAAAAAACCGGGGGTCTTAAAATTTTCCTCGACCCTTACGGGCAAACAACTCTGGATCAACTCGAACCACCAACTGATACCATAACACTCCTTTCGGGCCCTGAAGGCGGTTTTAGTGAAAACGAAAGGCAATTTGCAGTGGCATCGGGCTTCAATCCCATTTCTCTGGGGCAACGTATTCTACGAACAGAAACCGCTTGCATCGCAGCCATGGCGGCAATTTTAATGCTATGGGGTGATTTTAGATCCTATCAACTAGCGCCATCCTAACGGGATAATGTCCTGGAAACAACTCACAGCGGTAACCCAACCAAACTATACGGAACTTGTATCAGAGCTATTTTCCAGTCTGGGAGCCGCATCTGTTACCTTTCAAGATGCCGCAGATCAGCCACTTTACGAACCAAATCCTGGTGAAATTAAGGTTTGGAAGTGGACCCAAATTATTGGATTGTTTGAGAATACGATTGATACAGAAGCGATACAGACATTTATCAGCAACCAGCTCCCTGCAAACACGATCAGCAAATGGAATCTGGAGAGCTTCCAGGATCAAGCGTGGGAACGGGTCTGGTTGAAGCACTTCAAACCCATGCGGTTTGGAAAAAGACTTTGGGTATGTCCGAGTGGTACAGAAACACCAGATGCCCAAGGCGTTCGTCTTACTCTAGACCCTGGATTGGCCTTTGGAACCGGTACACACCCAACAACTGCGCTTTGCCTTAAATGGTTGGACAGCCAGGAGTTGAAAAACAAAACCGTGATCGATTATGGTTGTGGCTCGGGAATACTGGGAATAGCTGCTCTGTTACTGGGAGCGAGAGAAGTATTTGCTATTGATATCGACTCACAGGCATTAACCGCCACACGAGATAACGCCAAAAATAACAATGTGTTTGATCAAATTCATTGCTACTCCCCCGATAATCTCCCAGCAGTCCAAGCAAATTTTCTGTTAGCAAATATCCTAGCCAATCCACTCATACAGTTGAGCAAAGAAATTGCTGACTTAGTCCATAAAGACGGCGAACTAGTACTTTCCGGAATCCTTCCGGATCAAGCTGAATCAGTTGCAGCAGCATTCCAACCTTATTTCGATCTAGAGCCTTTTATCGTTCAAGACGATTGGATTCGAATCAGTGGCAAAAAAAACACCAGCTAAAACGGTTGTTCAGTGCCCCAGGTGTCAAGCCTCGACCTCGCACAAACCGAAGCCTAAACAGCGCCGCAAGAAGAATCGTACCCTTCGCTGCCATCAATGTGGACTGGATTTATCCCCCTATTTGGAGATTGGCACACCCCTTGATCATATTCATCCCGTCTCGCAGCCCTCCACTCCGGGCAACGATACTCTCAAACCACCGACGACAAGCAAAGATCCCACTATCGAGGAGGACAACCCCTACCCTACTCAAAAAACCCCGGCAAAGCCTTCATTACTATCTAGTTTCCTCTATACCACAGGTTGTGTACTTTTACTCATAGCTTTACTATTTCAAGTCGTTTCGCCAAAAAAAGACAGTCTGCTGGAAAACCCACAGATCTACCCCGTGGCACTGAAAGCAAGTCAATATCTCGATATTGATCTCCCTCACTTCAGAAACCCGAGTAAAATCAAAATCGTTTCCAGAGATTTATCCCAGCAAAACAAAGGGCATCTGGAACTAGCCCTGATTCTAGCTAATAAGGCCGGTTTGCCTCAGCCGCTTCCCGTGATAACAGTAAAATTATATAAATTTAATGGCGCCAATCTGGCTCAACGTAGTTTTAAACCAGTTGAATATTTACCCTCAACAGACCTTTCCCTGCAAATGGAAGTAAACCAGACTATTAAAATCCGCTTTCCTTTCCTTGCTCCGGGTAACGATACTCCTGTCGGTGGGTTTACCATTGCGCTATCTTAAAATTTATTTTTTGACTCCAATATACTTTTCAGCTTTTTTCAATACAATTCCTCAACGATTACTTTATGCAAATTGGCCCATATAAGCTAGAGAACAATCTAATTCTTGCCCCCATGGCTGGTATAACCGATCTGCCCTTTCGCAAGTTATGCCGACGATACGGAGCGGGTATGGCAGTTTCGGAAATGGTTTCCGCAAACCCGGAACTACGCAACAACCGCCGTACAAAACTCAAAGCAGATCATAATGGAGAAATCTCACCGCGCTCCGTACAAATACTTGGAACCGAACCCCGGCTCATGGCGGATGCGGCACGTTTCAATGCTGATCGGGGGGCACAGATAATAGACATCAATATGGGGTGCCCAGCAAAAAAGGTATGCAATATCGCGGCAGGTTCAGCACTACTGAGAAACGAACCGTTAGTAGGCGATATTCTTGATGCGGTTGTCAATGCAGTGGACATTCCAATAACATTAAAAATTCGTACCGGCTGGGATCAAACCCATCGCAATGCGTTCCGAATCGCAAAAATTGCAGAAGAATGTGGCATCCAGGCGCTATCAATCCATGGGCGGACTCGTGCCTGTGGGTTTAAAGGATCGGCCGAATACGAAACCATAAAAAAGGTAAAACAGCAGATTAAGATTCCTGTTATTGCCAACGGTGATATCGATTCGGTAGAAAAGGCAAAATTTGTACTTCAAAAAACCGGTGCAGATGCTATCATGATCGGTCGTGCTGCTCAGGGGCGGCCGTGGATTTTTCGGCAGATAGATTACTATCTGAAAAACAATAAAACGCTTGGAGATCCGGCTATTGCTGAGGTTAAAACCCTGTTAATAGAACATGTGGAAACTTTATATAGTTTTTACGGTGATTTCATGGGCGTACGGATAGCTAGAAAACATATTGGTTGGTATTTACGGAAATACTTTGCGTCAGGAAGCGTCCATATGAAAGAAATATATCAAGCAGATACGCCACCACACCAACTGGCTTTGATTGAATCGGCATTCAATAATATAGGCCAAACGACATGAAAATAGAAACAACACCGAGCGAGATTGAAATTCCTGATACCTTAAATGCCCCTTCAGATGATATCCCACTCGGAAATTGCGTAAAGGCGGCAGTGGAACTTTATTTCGAGAATCTTAACGGCCATCCACCCGATGGCCTGTACGGAATGCTAATCGCTGAAGTAGAAGCCCCCCTTTTCCGTACAGTGCTTGAACATACAGGCTATAACCAAACCAAAGCGGCAAAAATCCTTGGTGTCAGTCGATCCACTTTGCGTAAGAAGATGGATCAGTATGAGATTGAGTAGAACCTGAATCTGTGGATCCAGGTTATGACCGTAACACCCGTTTATATTCACAGAAAACCATGACAATACAAATCAAAAGAGCCTTGGTCAGCGTTTCCGATAAATCAGGCATCATTGAATTCTGCCAGGGATTGAACACTCTCGGAATAGAAATTCTCTCTACCGGAGGCACTGCAAAACTGCTAGCCGAGAATAATTTACCGGTCATCGAAGTTTCCGACTACACAGGTTTCCCTGAAATGATGGACGGTCGCCTTAAAACACTGCACCCTAGAATTCATGGCGGTATTCTTGGCCGCCGAGGCATTGATGATGAATCCATGGCGGAACAAGGGATCAACCCAATCGACTTGGTTATTGTAAACCTGTACCCCTTTGAACAAACCATTGCCAAACCCGACTGTAATTTGGCAACTGCTATCGAAAACATCGACATTGGCGGACCTACCATGGTTCGAGCAGCAGCAAAAAACAACGCTTCGGTCGGTATTGTCGTCGAATCGGAAGATTATCATAGTATCCTGGACGAACTTCGAGAAAATGCCGGTTCGCTCTCATCGGAAACCCGGTTTATGCTAGCCACCAAAGCTTTTACCCACACCGCTAGCTATGATAGTGCTATCGCTGCTTATCTTGAAAAATCACTAGACAGCGAGCTTCCAGATATTTTGACATTGTCCTTTCGTCAACGACAACCCATGCGCTATGGCGAAAATCCGCATCAAAAAGCGGCATTTTATGTTGAATCTTCCCCGCCTGAAGGAACCATCTCCACTGCGCAACAACTGCAAGGCAAGGCGCTTTCCTACAATAACATTGCCGATACCGATGCCGCTCTGGAGTGTGTAAAATCGTTTTCTGATGGCCCTGCATGCGTAATCGTCAAACACGCTAATCCGTGCGGTGTAGCTCGAGCTAACTCTTTATTGGGGGCCTATGACAAGGCATACGCCACCGACCCCACATCGGCATTCGGCGGAATTATCGCTTTCAACCGTCCCTTGGATAGTGAAACAGCCAAGGCAATAATCGAACGCCAGTTTGTTGAGGTCATTATTGCTCCGGGAATTGAACCGGAAACACAACAGATCGTCTCCGCGAAAAAGAATGTTCGCCTGCTCGACAGTGGCCAATGGATAGATTCGACAACGCAACAATTGGATTTTAAGCGAGTAGCAGGCGGACTGCTGGCACAGGAAAGCGATATTGGTACCATAGGTCGTGATGATGTTCAGGTCGTTAGCAAGCGTCAGCCTACAGAAGAAGAACTGATCGACCTGCTATTTTCCTGGAAAATCGTCAAGTTCGTCAAGTCAAATGCAATTGTTTATTGCAAAAAACTGCAAACTATCGGTATTGGTGCCGGTCAAATGAGCCGGGTCTATTCTGCTCGTATAGCTGCCATTAAAGCCGCCGATGAAGGACTGATTGTTAAAGGTTCGGTAATGGCTTCCGATGCATTCTTCCCCTTTAGGGATGGCATCGATTCGGCTGCAGAATCTGGAATTACGGCGGTTATCCAACCAGGTGGCTCCATTCGTGATAACGAAATAATCGCAGCCGCGGACGAAAATAATATGGCGATGGTCTTTACTGGAATGCGTCATTTTCGTCACTAAGAAATAGGTTATGAAAATTCTGATCGTTGGTGGTGGTGGTCGTGAACATGCCCTGGCCTGGAAAACTGCCCAATCTCCCGTTGTCACACAAATCTATGTTGCCCCTGGAAATGCAGGAACGGCACTGGAAAATAAAGTTGAAAACACTCCTATTGCCGCTGAAAACATACCCGCATTGCTCCAATTTGCTAAACAGAACCAGATCGACTTGACTATAGTCGGGCCAGAAGTCCCGCTAGTCGCTGGAATCGTCGATATATTTAGCGAAGCTGGAATACGCTGCTTTGGCCCTTCCCGAGCGGCAGCACAACTGGAAGGATCGAAAACATTTTGTAAGGATTTTCTAGCTCGCCACAATATTCCAACGGCTGAATACCAAACCTTCACCGATCCGGAAAAAGCCAGTTCTTACGTACGAGAAAAAGGTGCACCAATCGTCGTTAAAGCCGACGGCCTGGCAGCTGGCAAAGGTGTAGTACTGGCACAAACTGAAGAGGAAGCACTTACCGCCGTCCAGGACATGTTGTCAGGCAATGTGTTTGGTGACGCTGGCCATCGCGTTGTTATCGAAGAATTTCTACTGGGAGAAGAAGCCAGTTTTATAGTAATTTCCGATAGCAATAATGTCTTGCCCATGGCTAGCTCCCAGGATCACAAAGCCCGGGATAATGGCGACACTGGCCCCAATACTGGTGGAATGGGAGCCTACTCCCCTGCCCCGGCCGTCACACCGGCGGCATACAAACGGATCATGACTGAAGTGATAAACCCCACAATAAAAGGCATGTCTGATGACGGAATCCCTTACACTGGGTTCTTGTATGCCGGGGTGATGATAGACCCGAAAGGCAACCCAAAAGTTCTGGAGTACAACTGCCGATTGGGTGACCCGGAAACCCAGCCTATTTTGATGCGTCTAAAAAGTGACTTGGTCGCACTCTGCAACAGTGCTTTAGACAAGAAATTGGACTCGGTAAAAGCCGAATGGGATTCCCGTGCCGCACTGGGTGTGGTGATGACATCCGGGGGCTATCCGGATGCTTATCAAAAAGGTACTCCTATTTCAGGACTACCAGCGCCAGACTCGATTGAAAGCAAGGTTTTTCATGCCGGAACAATTGCCAGAAATGGGGATATTCTTACATCAGGCGGCCGTGTTCTTTGCGCATGCGCTATGGGCAAGTCAGTCTCTCTGGCCCAGCACAAGGCATATGAAATAGTCCGGGGAATATCTTGGGATAATGCTTACTACCGCACCGATATTGGGTATCGTGCGATAGAGCGGGAGTAATTTGGACTGAAGTTCTAAGAACCTGTTCAAGATTTCGATCAAGGGATGCAGCGCAAGGCAAACCTAGTCGAAAAAGTGCAGCATACGGGTTTTATGTGAGTATTTTGAGACCACTTTTAACGCCGTGATGCGCCCTTCAGCGAGATCTCGAACAGGTTCTAAAGGCGAATTGACGAAATTTTGATAAATTCTTCTAATACGCCGACACTCCAAATGCAAAGGCAAGATTCGAAAACTCTATGCTATCCAGAAACCTATTAATTATCGTTTGTCGATTTGCACCACGATCGAGCTGGTCAACCCAAAAATCAAACCCACCACTATCCGGCTCTCGATCAAACACCGTAAGATAAAGAATCCGAACAAAATCCCCATTGTTCAACCCCGTATCAAAAAACTCTCTGCTCTGGAAAAAACCAACTGCGACAAAGGCAGCTGACTCCGTTTTAATTTTATTGACCCAAAAAGCGAGTCCGCCGGGGTCGGAGTCACGACGAAGAATGTTACGGTAGAATCGCTCAATAAACTCAATCTTTGGTTGATCATCATACTGGGCATTTACCGTGCTGACATCCAACTCAGAGATTGTTTCAATAGAACTCATGTGAGCCTTCATAATTGAGAGGGGTTGGTCACTATGACCCAGTCCAATGACATGCCCCAATTCGTGTAGGGCAACACGCTTAAACTCATTTAGATTTCCGCCTGCTGCCGTGCTCTGAATCGGCCCAGAATACACATTCCATGAAAGAGAACTGTTAAAAACAATGTCCCTCTCAACCAAAAAACCATCCTGGTCAACTAACCCTGTTGTAACAGCGAGTGTCTTATCATCCCAAAGATCCCCACAGAATGTTTCATTAAATCCAACACCATTAAAACCATTGAAGTTGTCACAAGGATCCCTATAGCGACGCTTTATACTAAAATCAAAAACTGTCTCTTGGCTCCATTCAGCCATCGCCTCTTCAAATGCTCTGTTCCAGAGTCCATCAGCTCCGTCAATATCTACGAACATGATCATTGTTGGTTCCAACCAGCGATTACCAAAAAGGTTATCGGTATTCCCGTTTCCACAGAGACTTAGCATCACTACAGCAGAAATAGCTACATTGAGTTTTTTCATCACTATCACTCCCTTGCCATGAGATCCTTCAAACGCTCTTTCATTTCATCAAGGGTTAACGCTTCTTCTAGGTTGGCCTTTTCGGTTGCTATCACACCAACAGAGTTAATAGGTGCGAAATCTGCCGGATTACCACTTTTTATTATCGCTTTTTTCAATGGTGCCACCCCCATGAGCCCTGTAACCGGTTTATGGCCAGCCGAAACTATACGGCCAACCCCGTCTTTATCGTTTTCGATCAAGAAGTGGCCTTGAGCCCATCCAGCGAGCGGATGAACGTATTTTTGTTCCAGGCTTTTTACAAAGTAAACGCCGCTTTCGGATAATTCAGGTATATCCATATCATCGACGACTAGCACTCTATCACCGAGCCGCCCTCCCGGATAACGTAATTCCATCACACTTTCATCGTAATGCCCTTTAATCACATCCAGTACTTCGAATGTTACATAGGTATAAACCCGTCCGTTATCAAAAGATTTTCGATATTCTTTATTAATCACTTGCCCCTCAAAGATCAATTCTGAACGGTCGATGACCTCTTCTATTGTCAGCTGCTTATAGCTCGAAGCAAAGACACCGTTATTGGCAATCACTATAGAAAAGACCCCCAGAAAAAAGCTGACAACCCAGAAATCATTCTGCCTACTATTCATATCATCTCACTTTCGTATCAATAACCTGTACCTTTTGCGTTCAAGAATGCCCGTTTTGAGTGGGTAGATTTTTGTGAAGGGCTAGGCGTAGAACCGCAGGAAAAGTCATCTCTTTAAAGGTTCTACAACGACGCTCTTCGCGAAAAGATGCGCTGAAAATGGGTATTCTTGGGCGCGAGAGGTATAGTTAGTGAAGCCATGGGAACGTTAGTGATTCTCTGACAGCCTCATTAGGAACCTACTTTAAATAATTTGCGGAACTGGCTTGTCTTTTTGTCCCATTTCGGCGTTAAGAAAAGAGTTACATAGCTAGCTATGTGCCTTTTTTCCTTTCTTGAACCGAAACAAAAATCCTGCGCCATTTCCGCAATTTATTTAATTCCAGCTCCTAATGACTCATCTTCGCGCTGGGCATGCCAGTATGAAAACCCTGGCAATAAGTAACACCCACTTCTTGTAATCGGGTTAATATCTCATCATCCTCTACACACTCAGCAATAGTTTTCATATCCAGCTTTTCGCATAAACCATAGAGCGATTCAATTAAGGCATTGTCAGCCTTATTCTGAAGCATGTTTCTAACAAACTCCCCATCGATTTTCACATACTCAAAATATAAATCCCGTAAATAAAGAAAGGAATTATAACCACTACCAAAATCATCAAGAGCAAAGGCAAACCCTTGATTACGAAGTTCTCCTAAAAATTGTTTCATACCAATCATATCGTGGGCCATCTCCCGCTCTTTTATTTCGAATACAATGCGATCTACAGGTATTCCCTTTTTAACACAGACACTTGAAGCATACCTCAGAATATCTTGATTCTGTAGTGAAATGGGTGATAAATTGATAAATACCAGAGGATAATCTTTTGCAGTCTCAAAAATAGCTAGTAATGTATCAGTTACACGTTGAATCATGTATTTGTCAAACTCGGTACTGACTCCTGATCGCTCGGCAGCATCTATAAATTTACCCGCCGAAATTATCTTACCTTTTTCATTAACAAGTCTTGCCAATGCTTGATAGGCATGAACTGTTTGCCCTTCTGTCGTAACAATAGGTTGAAAATAAGGAATGATACGTTGTTCCTTCATCGCACATGTTAAATCCTGGGATAATCCGATAAATCGCCGAGAACTTTTCACCCGACTCATACTTGAATCATAATCACGGACAATATTTTGACCATCTGTTTTTGCCTGATATAAGGCCATATCAACACAAGACATCAGCTCAGTCATCGACGTTGCCCGGGTTGGATAAGAGATGAGTCCAATTGAGGTGGTTATCTGGAAATCATATTTTCCAGAAAACTGATTTTCCTCGATAGCGCGTCTTATTTCTTCCGCAACATAAAGGGCACCACTTATACTCGTTTCTGGAAGGATAATACAAAACTCGTCGCCTCCAAGACGAGTAACCATATCACCACGTCTGATTTTCTTTTTTAAAATCTGAGCTACATTTCGCAGGACATCATCACCACAGAGATGCCCATACAAATCATTGATCCCCTTAAAATCATCTAAATCCATCATAAGCATACAAAACTCATGATTATGCCGATTGGAACGCTCAATTTCATTCTCAAGGAAACTATTGAAATAGCGACGGTTGTATAGCCCGGTAAGTGGATCTTGATTTGCCTGATAATTAAGTTCTGTTATAGTTTTTTTAAGAGTTCGACTGGAACCGATCACCATAACCATAACCGATAAAATTGATCTTATAATTGATTCTTCATCTATTCCTAACGGTACAGACGAGAAATAGCCCATTTCCAGCAATCCTCCCAGATTTTCCTGTTCTCCATGGACATCAAGAGTGACCGAATGCATCTGATCCATATGAATATTATCCAATTTCTTATCAATGACTTGATACTCTTTAATAATCAGCACTTTTGTTCTGCTTAACTTCGACGTCATCCGTGTAGAAAGTTCTATTTTTGCTTCGGCCATCGTCTCTATTGGAAATTCCCCCATATAATAGAGATACAGGTCGATTCCATCACGGGTATCAAAAGCAATACTGAAAAAATTGAATTCGAATATGTCGTGGAATTTACACAAGATCGACCTAACGAATTCTTCCCAGTTCTGAACCTTCTCATGGGATAGGATAATGCCTTGGAGAACAAGCCCCTGCTGTTCGTACAACGCCCTATCAATCATTGCTTTATGTAATTGTCTAATCAAATGATCACATTCCACCAGAAGATTTTTAATTTGATCAATGCTCCGTTCCCAGCTGATTGTTCCCAACTTTAGGAGCTGCGAATTTGAATTTGACAACGCCTCCCAATCACGACGATCATCATCACCAAATTCCGACAGCCTGCTTTCTACGACCTGTTCTTTATATTGTTGAACACCAGTAATAAATGATCGGGTTCTCACTTGATTTTCTAACAGTTCCGTTAGAACAGTATTGAGATACGTGTGAAACTCATCAATATTTGATTGATACTCCATTATCCAGAATCTCCTGTGTCAATCTATATCCAAAAGGTCTGCACCACATTCAAGTTTTTCAAGCCAACCTAGCAATCCCGTTTTGGCTTTATCTCTATAAAGGTACCCATGCTGCGGTGCGATAATATCAATATCATAGGGTTTGATGGTTTTTAACCAGTACCGTAATGCCCGATTGGAGGTCATATAGCGGCGGTGAAAATACTCTATCCTACGTTGATGTTCAGGAAAATCATTAACAAAGACTTCACTGAGATCCCCACCCTGGTACTCAGCAGCTCCGATATCACCCGTGAAAAGAATCTTTGAAACGGGGTCGTATACATTAAGCTGTCCTGGTGAATGAAGATAATGAGCCGGAAGCAGCTTCAAAATGACATCATTAAATGGTAAGTCACTTCCATTGTCGTCTATGCCCTCAAAACGCTGCATATCTTTGAGTCCGTAGTGAGGTAAAAAGCGCATCCAAATTTTGGAGACATAAATTCTGGCATCTGTCATCTCCATCCAACTGCTCAAGCCACCCACTATATCCGGATCTTGATGAGACAGTACAATCGCAACGATATCTTCCGGTCCAATGTATTTCATCAAATGGTGCAACACTTCCGGCATGACTCCGAACCCACCCGGATCAAGCAGAATGCCTTTACCGTTATTCACAATAAGGTATTGATTTGATGGAATACCATTCTCTTCACCGGGTTCACTAATATTCAAAAGCACGAAAAGATGGCCATTTTTTGAATACAAAACTTTATCATTTGCCATGGTATACTACTGAAATATATGAAATATTGACGCCCAAGCACTACATGCTTATAACATTTCTAATCCTTCGCCATTCGAAATACCATATTGATATTCTTAATGGCCAAGCTTACCTCTATCCTCGCCGAATGCCAAGTCAACACCTTTTATCTCAGTTCTGTGAAAACAAATACATCTGAAAGCGAAGCAATACCCGTCATCCTGCCGAAGCAGACACCCGATAGCTCGATTACTCCGGTAACGAAGACATTCAGCTCGAAATTTACCTTACCTATTGTCTTTGTAGTACTACTACTCATCGCTGCAGGTGTTTTTTTTCTGTTGCCTACGATTATCCAGCAGCCTCACGGCAACAAAATTGCCACAGCAGAACCAGTTGCAGAATCTAAGGTGCCGATCAAACAATCGGTATCCGATACATCTTTGGTCCATTATACAAATCCCCAACAGGTTATCTCGAATACTCGATCACAAGCCGAACAAAGCTTGGCGCTATTCTTACGCAAGAAAACTGAATTGGAAGCACAAAATGTCGCCAAATGGGCTCAGGAAGATTATCGAGTAATACTCGCCCGAGCGGATGAAGCTAATACACTCATTAAGCAACAGCAATATAAAGCAAGCTATCCGATTCATCTTGAAGCAATCGCTTCCCTGGAGACACTGTCCGATTCCAAGCTGGAACGATTAAAGCAATCTCTTACCCTGGGAATAGCCGCGATAGAAAACCAGAACGGTGAAGAAGCTCAACGACAATTCAACTTGGCCCTTGCCATTGATCCTTCGAATATAACGGCCAAGCAAGGCACGATACGTGCCCAAACGGTTGAAAAAGTCGTGATTCTGTTACAAGAAGGCGCAAAACTGGAAAAGGATGATTTACTGGATAACGCCAAAACTGAATACAAACAAGCATTATCCCTGGATTCAGAAAGCTCCAGAGCCAATGAAGCAATACGCCGAATTGATGAAAAAATTGCTGCTAAAAAATTCCGCCTGACTATGAATGATGGATTTTCCAACTTGGAAAAACGAAAATTTTCCGCTGCCCATAAGGCATTCCTGGCCGCCTTAACCGTAAAACCGGATTCACAAGCCGCAATAGACGCTCTAGCCCAAGCTGATGAGGGCTATCAGTTTACAAAAATCACTGCTCATAAACGACAAGCGGAACAGCTGGAAAAACAGGAGCAATGGGAACAGGCCTCTGAGCAGTATCAAGCCGCATTAAAACTGGATTCATCTTTGCAATTTGCCCAAACAGGGAGAAAACGCAGTAAAAATCTTTCCAATCTGCACCAGGAACTAGATTATAATTTATCCCATCCGGATAGACTGTCATCAAAGGAACCGGCAACCAAAGCGAAACTTTTGTTGGGTAAGCTGAAAAATCTAGAATCCAAAGGGGCTGAATTAGCTAGAAAAACAGCCGCTTTGAAAGAGTTGCTGCGACAATCTCAAATCGGGATGCCGGTGCAATTGCAATCGGATGGAAAGACCGATGTGGTAATCTATAAAGTTGGTAAATTTGGTAAATTTTTAAACCGAAAACTCGAACTGCGGCCAGGCACCTATACTGCAGTTGGAACATGTCCAGGCTACCGCGATGTGAGACGGCAGTTTACCGTTACCGCCCGTGGCCGGGCAGATATTGAAATTCATTGCGAGGAACGTATTTGAAACAAACGTACTATATTTTCGATAGCAACAGCAATGTTGAACGGAAGCTAGAAAAGACCAACTTTCCTTTAACTGTAGATGGCAGCGAAAAAGCGGACATCCAACTACCAGGTTGCGCCACGGTCGATGGCCAAGTCTACATTGATCTTGATGGCGATAAACTCGTCATGCGGCCAAGCGATGAAAGTGGCGCATACTTAAACGGCCAAATCGTTTCCGAACCCCATCGCCTAAAAAATGGAGATACTATTCGGCTAGGTACCTCCCTGCTGCGTTGTGATTTTCACCGACAAAGGGTGACATTTACTATTGATCCAATCACGGAAAAGATCAAGCGACCACCTCCTGAGCATATTATCCGGTCGAAAAAGGACGACGAAGAAAAGGAGGAACCCATTGTCCCTGTTGAATTTACTCCGACTCAAAATGAACACCCCCCTGAAACCAAAAAACCCAGGGTTTTCCCGGCAATCCTGGCAGCTTTATTTGGGCTTCTGCTTTTATTGGCCGGGTTTGTATTCACTGCAACTTCTGTCACAGTACAGGTCGATCCTTTGGCTGACCACTTGGAATTGGATGATGGTCCCTTTTCATTTCGACTAGGGAAGCGTTTCCTGGCCTGGCCGGGCAGCTACAGAATTAAAGCTGAAAAAACAGGTTATCATTCTTTAAACGAACCACTGGAGGTCATTCGTGGAGCGTCTATGGAGCGCTCATTCTCCTTGAAAAAACAGAATGGTTTACTTTCTATTTCAACCACTCCAGTGAACGGCGCCCAAATTGTTATCGATGGCAGCCCCGCAGGTATTACCCCTCTTGCTGAGGTAGAACTCACTCCGGGAATGCATCAAATATCTATCCAGGCAGAACGGTACCAAAAAGCCGCTAGAAATGTCGAGATTTCTGGTGCCGCAACGCAACAACAATTGAATGTCGAGTTGTTGCCAAATTGGGCTGTAGTGAAATTGGGGTCTGAACCAACAGAAGCGACCGTCATAGTGGATGGAAAAGTGATGGGGACAACACCTGCGACCCTCGATTTACTCACCGGATCCCATCAATTGGAAATTAAAAAAGAGGGATTCGAATCGTGGCTAAAAGAAGTCGTCGCTGTTGCCGAACACCCCCAGGATTTCCCAAAAATCAAGTTGAGCAAAGCAAAGGGTATTGTCGCCCTGAAAACTGAACCTGTTGGTGTCAACGTGACGGTCGACGGAAATTTCATTGGACAGACTCCGCTAAATATTCGACTTACTCCCGATGAAATCCATAAAGTTAGCCTATTCAAACCAGGTTACAAGACGGTAGTACGTAAAGTAGAAGTTTCAGCAGCGAAAAAACAATCATTGCGTGTTAATTTACCCACAGACTATGGTCGTATCTCCCTTGCCAATTTGCCTGAAGATGCCCAACTCTTTATTGATGGTAATCTTAAGATAAATGATCCGGATGGAATCCAGTTAACAACGGTTCCCCATCAAATTGAGGTAAGAAAAAAAGGTTTTATACCCTTCAAAACCACGCTGACACCACGCTCTGGTTTTCCTCAGCAACTTGATATTACGATGATTACCGAATCGACGAAAGTCGCGTCCAAAGCTCAGGCTACACAATTGGGACAAAAGTTGGTATACATTCAACCAGGGCGCTTCACCATGGGAGCTTCCCGACGCGAACAAGGTCGACGGGCTAATGAAGTTTTACACGATGTTACCCTCACCCGCCCCTTTTATATTGGTACAAAGGAAGTAAGCAATGCTGAATTTCGAAAATTCAAAACGAATCATTATTCAGGATCGATACAAGGCGTATCCCTTGATGGCAATCAACATCCCGTTGTGCAGGTCACGTGGAATAATGCCGCAAGGTATTGCAACTGGCTAAGCAAGAAGGAATCTCTACCCCCTGTATACCAGGAAAAAGAAGGTATAATGGTTGCCCGACAACCTATTCCTAACGGCTACCGCTTACCGACTGAAGCCGAATGGGCGATGGTTGCCCGTTTCGCAAAGCAAACGAAACCGCTAAAATACCCTTGGGGTGGAAGTTTTCCTCCACCAGCAAATAGTGGAAACTATGGGCTACGAGATGATTATTCAGCGACTGCTCCCGTTGGCAGCTTTAAAACCAACCGGCTTGGTTTGTACGATATCGGGGGAAACGTTTCGGAATGGGTACACGACTTTTATGGCGTATTTTCCGGCACATCCACAACACCACAAAAAGATCCTGTCGGCCCGTCTAAAGGCAAACACCATGTAATACGCGGCTCCAGCTGGCACCACGGAAGCATTTCCGAGCTTCGACTGTCGTACCGTGACTACAGTAGCAAAGAACGCTCAGATGTAGGATTTAGAATTGCACGGTATACGAAATAAGGCAGTTGTGGCAATACTGTTAAGCGGGTTACCGCTTAGTGCAAGTGGCGCCCCTGAAAAGAAAGAAACCCCTAAAGCTTCAACACAACAGCAGGCAAATTCAATCGATAGAAAAGTACAAACAACAAAAAAAGACAAGTCGAAGATCACCAAGGACTTTATACCTTCGGAGAAAATCTCAGCCGACAGACCTGTCTCATTTCCAGCTGATATCTAGGAGCCTGTCCGAGAATAGAAGCCGCAGCGAGGGAAATCCATTTGGAGTCAGATTTTTCGATCATTTGAGGCGAATAGTGGGTCTATTTAACGAAAATGATCGGGAAATCTGGCCAAAATGGACTTTTCCGCAGTAGGTTCTCTATTCTCAGACAGGCTCCTAGCCCATAAGGAACTTTTTAAAGGTGTGCTGCATCGGGTGCCGGACTCATACCAAAAAACAAGGTTCGAATCTGGTAAGTAAAGTCGGCTTCTAGTGCCATCAGTCCAATTAATACCAGCAAAGCTAATGGTGGCAGTAATACGACATACTTAATGGCCAGTTTTTCCCAACTCATATGCATGAATATTGAGATAATAAATCCGGCTTTTAAAAACATGAACAACAGGATTAGAAACCATCTGAGGTAACCCTGGAAGTTTAAATAGTCGACCATATAAGACATTGTACTGAGCACAAACAATAACGCCCAGACTTTCAAATACAGGCTGATAGGGTGTTGTTGATGCCCTTCTACATGTTCCATAATTTTCCTCCTTACCAAAGATAGAAAAA